>CAYPOI010000051.1:4471-18672 GCA_964412365.1 uncultured Chitinophagales bacterium
GTGGCACTCACCGCATTGGCTTGCGGCCTTCAAAACGCGATGGCCAGCAGTTATTACGGCTTGGTGATCCGAACGACGCACGTCACGGGTATCGTGACCGATATCGGTGTGATGCTCGGCCAATGGATCCGCTACGATGACTTGAAGCCCTGGAAACTCGTGTTGCTAGTGCTCATCCTTCTCGGATTTCTTTTCGGTGGCATCGCGGGGAACATCCTGTTCGGATGGATGGGGATGAGTGCGTTGCTGATCCCATCCGTGGTCTGTCTGATCGCCGGTTCGGTATACTACGGATTTAGGCAACAAAAAAAGCCCCAGTCGCATTGACCGGGGCTTTGTTCAGAAGGATCTGATGTGGGGTTCGATTAGAAGCTGATGATGGCTTCGAGAACGAATCCGCTCATTTTGGCGCCGTCGAAGATCGATGCCGTTGGGAAGTCGGAGTAGGACTGGGTCACGTACTCGGCTTTGGCAAGGATGTTGTTGGTCAGGAACCAGCCGCCACCCACGTTCATGCGGGAGATGGTCACGTCTTGTCCAGAGCTCAATTTGCCTGCGACCGTATTGTAGCGGCCACCGACGTAGTATCTTTCGTTGGCGCCCAAGCGGTACAGAAGCTCAGCACCGTATTGGTTGAAGGTGCGGCGCTCTGGTTCAGCTGTGGCTTTGCCTGATGCGGTTTCAATCACACCGTAGAACTCGATCCCTTGGAATTTCACGAAGGGGTTGATCATGATGGCCGTGATTTCGTTGGTGAAGCCAGGGTCGAAGCGGGGAGCTCTGAACTCCGAGGGATTGCTGGTGATCACGTTGTAGTAACGGGCACCTGCGCGGTCGGCGGTGTACAAGTAGTTCGGGGACGCTTGACCTGTGTGGTAAACCGATCCGGTGACACGCACCCGAAGGTCTTCGCTGAGCTGGCTGTCATAGCCCACTTTACCGACCAAGGAAGCTCTGGTATTGATCGCACCTGGAGCGGCGAGGCGGGTGCTTTGGTTGAGTTTACCGTTGGTAACACCGACCATACCCAAGAAGCCTGAGTTCTGGTAGTACACTTCGCCACCCACTTCCGTGGTGAACGAATCCATGATGTAGTTGCCTACGAATGGGTTGAACATGGCTTGACCGTTGTCGGAGCGGCGGAAATGGTTGTCGCCGTAGTTGATTTGCATGTGACCCACTTTGATCGTCACGTGATCCATCAAACCATCAAGAAAACCTTCTTGGATGAAATCCAGGCGATCGACTTGCATGTATCCACCCTTCACATAAGTATTGGTGTGGTGACGCGAAGACAGGTAGGTGCGAAGGTGCATCCGTACGCCGCGGGCCAGTTGAACGTCCATATCCAAGTTGGATGTGGCCAAGTTGAAGTTTGGTCCGAGTTTGAACATCGCGGCTGCGCCAGCTGCGTTTTCTTGATCGATGGCTTGGAACTGAAGTGTGTTGGATCCGCCAAAACGGATTTTCAGGCCTTCAAAAGCGGGCTCAACGGTTTTCTTTGTTTCGAATACGTTGATTCCGTCTTTGCCTTGCGAGCGGTAGTTCTGAATGTCTTCCACTACCTGGGCGTTCAAGCCAGCGGCTAGCCCGAGGATGAGAGTGGCGGCAAGCGCCATATTAAGTTTGAAATAGGTTTTCATTTGTGTTTTCTCTGGTATGGTTGGTTAGGGGATTGTTGGGTTTATTCGTTTGTTCTAATACTAATCAAGAGTCGTGCCAAACTTTCAAAACCGTTGCCAAAATGCTTGAATAGCTGGTTTTTGTGGTTTTGACGGATGCCGGCCGTGCGAAGCGCTCCTCGTATCGTGCGAGAATGCATGACGGAAAGATCGTGCCGAATTGCATTGTCGCACGACCCATCACGCATTCCTCCGAAACTCGTCAGACATCATTGTTGAGATCCGCTCCCGGAGTTCGCTCATATCGAATGGTTTGACCAAGGCCTGACCCAATCCGGCATCGGCCATCCGTTTCACGTGGTCGTCCACACAATAACAGATGATGGGCAGAATCCGACCCGCATATCGTGGATCGTTCGCCAAAACTTGGATGGTCGGGATGTGTTTGATTTCGGAATCGAGATCCACCAAGATCAGGTCCACATGAATGAAGGTGTCCAGATGCTGAAGAATCTGGAAGTCTTTGGATGTGGCCACGATGCACCCGTCTTCGTGCAGCATCGTGTAGACGCTGCCGCAGATGTCTGGGTCCGGCTCAATCAATAGGATTCTCAGTGGTTTCATAAGGCTGCCGATCCGATCAGAGACGGGCAGTCGGTGTTCAACGTCTAGTGTCTATACATTAGGTCGATATGCTTTAACCAAACACCGTGCCAAAGGGGAATATGCACAGGAGGACGTGAGGATGGGAGGAATTCAATACGAACAATTGCAAGAATGCATGAATACGCGACGGTTCTAATTGCAGTTCTGCATTACCCCCACCTACATGCCTCACCTACTCGCATGCTCGTGTACGTTTCCTTTTGGCATGATTCTTGGATTAGGTTCGTTATCATCTCAATCAAACCCAATCCATTATGAAATTCCTACTCCTGACTCTTTCCCTTGTATTTCTTTCCTCGACTGCTCTCAATGCTCAGTCTATCAAACTCAATCCTGATTCCCGCATGTGGGTCGATGGCACATCCACGGTTCACGATTGGACCCTTGATGTGGAAAAGGTAAACGGCACGATGTTCCTGAAAGGCGAGGTGGTGGATTCACTTCGATTTACCGTACCCGTCAGTTCCATGAAAAGTGGAAAAAGCGGCATGGACGACAAAGTGTTCGAGGCATTGAAACACAAAAGCCATCCAACGATTTCCATTTTCGCTAAGAATGTGACCTTCACAGAAGGATACGGAACCGTATCAGCCGAAGTCACCATTGCTGGTGTGAAGCGCACCGTACCCGTTACCGTGGTTCGTACCACGCAAGGAAATGTGGCCACGTATACGGGTAAAGTGGATCTGAAAATGACCGATTTCCGCGTATCGCCACCAACGGCCATGTTCGGAGCGATCAAAGCAGGTGATGCGATCACACTTCGCTTCGACCTCAAATCCAATGTCCGTTAAAACACTCATGTTGGTGTTGTTGGGGATGGGAGGATCCTACGCTCACGCGCAGGATCTTCCCATTTTATTGGAACCCGAATCGAAAGTATGGCTGCAAGGTTCGGCGGGCCCTGTCGGCTTTTCGTGCACCGCCGTACAGATGAAAGTGACCGGAACGGTGCATATGGCCCGCGTCGGACACGATAAGCTGCGCTTGAATGTCACGATTCCGGTTCAACAGATCGATTGCGGTCTTGACGGCATCAACCGCGACATGCGCGACGCCCTCAAATCGAAGCGATTCCCTTATGTGACGTATTCTCTGGATTCGTATCGCTTGATCGGCGAGCAAGGACTCGGTCATTGGGTCGAGACCACAGGAAAATTAACGGTCGCAGGAGTCACCAAAGAGGTCACCATCCGCTTGTTAGGACACCCGGATCAACGCAAAGGCATGCGGATCACAGGCCATCATAAGATGGACATGACCGATTATCATATCACTCCTCCATCCCCTATGATGGGTTTGATCAAAGTCAACAAGCACCTCGACATCCATTTCGATGTCTATTTCCGTGCCGACCGAAATCAGTTGTCGAGCAACTGATACTTCTCCATCTTGCGATACAAGGTCGACGCATCGATCGATAACGCGCGTGCGGTATCCGTCCGATTTCCGTTGAATTTTTTCAACATATGCTGGATGTGTTGCTTTTCAAAGGTCGATACCGCATCACTTAGTGGGGCGTTCGCATCCGCTTCCAATGTATCGCCCACCTCGCTTGCGGATGAAAACGGAAGATCTTCCGGACGAATGAACTCCCCTTCAGACAGCAGAATGGCCCGTTCCAGCACATTTTCCAACTCCCTCACTTGTCCTTTCCATGGATGTTGAAGGATGAGGCTCATGGCGTCGGATCGAATTCCCTTCACCGCTTTTCGGAATTCCTTATTGAACCGTTCCAGAAAATACTGACACAGCAAGGGGATGTCGCCGATGCGCTCGCGCAGTGTGGGCATCTCGATCCGGATGATGTTCAAGCGGTAGAACAAGTCTTCGCGGAAACGGCCCTCATCCACATCCGCTTCCAAATCACGGTTCGTTGCGGCCACGATCCGCACATCCACACGATAACTTTGCGACGCGCCGACCGGCTTCACCTCGCTTTCCTGCAACACTCGCAGCAGTTTCACTTGCATGGAAAGAGGCAATTCCCCGATTTCGTCCAAAAACAAGGTCCCACTATTGGCCAGCACGAAATAACCGTCGCGATCGCTGATGGCGCCCGTGAACGAGCCCTTTTTATGGCCAAAAAGCTCTGACTCGAACAACGGTTCGGGGATAGAGCCGCAATTGATCGCGATGAACGGCTTGGTTTTGCGTTCACTGCGCTGATGCAAGGCCCTGGCGATGAGTTCTTTGCCACTACCCGACGGACCTGTGATGAGAACCGTTGAGCGGCTCGGCCCCACCTTGTCGATCATCCTGTAAATCTGCTTCATCGGCTCGCTTTCACCGATGATGAAATTGAAATTGAAGGATTTGTCGATCACTTCGCGCAGATATCGGTTTTCACGGATTAGTTCCTGGCGTTGGATAAGGGATTTGATCCGCACTGATAATTCATCCAAGTCCAATGGCTTGAGGAAATAATCCGCCGCGCCCGATCGTAGCGCTGCGATGGCGGTATCCACACTGGCGAAGGCCGTCATCAGGATGACCATCGTTTCGGGCGACCATTGATGCACCTTCTGCATCAATTGAACACCGTCCATCTGAGGCATGCGCACATCGGTGAGCACCATGTCGATTCCTCCTTCACGTACCAATTCAAGGGCTTTTTCCCCGTTTTCGGCGGATTGGCATTGATATCCCTCCTCTTTCAAAAACGTCGCAAGGGTTTTTCGGATGTCCGATTCGTCGTCAACAATCAGGATTCTGGCGCTCATGCCGGTAAAGGTAGGGAAATCCGAAACTCCGTGTTTCCCGGCGCGGAGGTTAAATGCAACGAACCACCGATTTGTTGGATGATGTGATGGGAGACGGAGAGGCCGAGTCCGGTGCCTTTTCCCACATCTTTCGTGGTGAAAAAGGGCTCGAAAATACGGGTATGAAGGTCGTCGGGAATGCCCTTGCCGTTGTCGCGTACCGTTACGTAAATGTGCGCATCCACTTGCATCACAGATATCGTTATGGTGGGTTCAGGCACATCGATGGTGGCATCCACCGCATTGAGGATCAGATTCACCAGCACTTGGAAGAGCTTATCCGGAACAGCGTTTACGGCTGGAACATTGCCAACCGAGGTCAAATCAAATGTCACATTCCGGCAACGGGCGTCGTGTTTGAGCAATCCGACCACTTCACCTACGAGCACATTCATGTGCACCGGTTTCACTTCCACCGGCTTCGGTCGAGAGAAATCGACCAAATCACGCACGATTTGAGTGATTCGACCGATATTCGTGCGGATTTGGGTGAGTTGTTCTTTTTCCACCTCGTCCTTAGATCGTCTTTGCAACAACTGGACCATCGAAGAAATGGCGGTAAGCGGATTTCCGATCTCATGCGCCACGCCGGCGGCCATGTGCCCGAGACTGGCCAAGCGCTCGGAACGCTCCATCTGGGCCAGTTTCATGGCTCGCTCGGTAACATCGCGGATCACAACGAGTCGCGAATCGACGTCGCCGGTTGGATCCCTCAACACGGTGACCGTCGCGTTCAAAATCTGCGTGCGGCCCGAGGCCGTAATCCATTCCAACTCCGCTTTCTCCGAATTCGGATCCACATCCGAAAACGGAATGAAATGGGATGCATCCTCATTTAGTGTCGTTTCGGTCGTCCGCTCCAACAGCACCAAGGCGGATGGATTGATGTACCGGACACGGAAAGCCGCATCCGTAATGAGCACCGCGTCGGCCGACGAATCGAGGATGCGCTGATATTGATCATCATGGCGACGAAGCGCGGTTGCAAATCGGTCGCGGTACTCATACAAGGTCCAGGCGATCCAACCCAATAAGACCGTCACCGTGACCGCACCACGGGTGAGGTGCAGGTAGCGCATCAATTCCGGATCGCTCTCCCCCAAAAACGCCACACCGATGATTTCAAAGATGCCGACAATGAACAAAAAGATGAGCACACTCGTGCCAACGATGTAGGAGAATCGGACTTCTCTGAGAAACGCGTTGAAGGACAATGAAGACATTTAATGCGCAAGGTTCAATGTGCGAAGTGCGATGTAAAATACTTCGCTTTTACCGATCCACATGTCTACATTTCACATCCAACCTCGCACAATTCACTTCGCACATCGCACTCTATGCTATCCCGCCCTCTCGGCCAGACCGGCCTCTCGGTTCCGATCATCGGTTTCGGCGCCGGACACATCGGCTCCCCACACCTCTCCGATTCTCATGTCGACACGCTCTTGCGCACCGCGCTCGACAATGGTGTGACGCTGATCGATACCGCACGAAGCTATGATTTGTCGGAACGGCGGATCGGGCATTTCGCCAAACGCCATCGCGATAGGTTGATCCTCTCAACCAAGGTAGGTTACGGCGTGGATGGGGTTGACGATTGGTCGTATCAAGCCGTCGCAAAAGGCATTGATGAGGCGTTGGAGGCGCTTCATACCGATCACATCGATATCGTTTTTCTGCATTCGTGCTCACTCGGGCAACTCCAAGTCGGCGAAGCCACCCGTGCATTATTGGATGCGAAATCTGCCGGGAAAATCCGTTTGGCCGGATATTCCGGGGAGAATGAGGCGCTGGGTTGGGCCGTCGAATCGGGACAGTTCGATGTGATCGAATGCTCGGTGAACATCTGCGATCAACGGTCCATCGCATGGCAGGTTGAATCGGCCGAGAAACGCGGGATGGGTGTCATCGCCAAGCGACCGATCGCGAACGCACCGTGGCGCTTCGCCGAAGTTCCGCTGGGCGATTACGCCGAAGAATACTGGTGGAGATGGAAAACCATGAACATCGACCGCCAGGGGCTCGAGAAACTCGAAACCGCCATCCGTTTCGCCGCATTCACCAAAGGCGTATCGAGCTGCATCGTAGGCACGTCCCGCGAGGACCATCTCTTGCAAACACTCAACGCCGTTAAGAAAGGCGCCCTTCCCGAAGATCTATATCGCCACATCCGCGCCGCATTCCACAGCAACGATCCAGGTTGGTGGGTGGGGGAAGTGTAGACCGTAGACCGTAGGCCGTAGGCCGTAGACCGTAGACCGTAGGCCGTAGACCGTAGACCGTAGACCCTAGACCGTGGGACGTTACTGAAAACCGAAAACTGAAAACATGAAAAAGGTCATCACAATTTTTGTATTCCTAGTTGGTATCGGAGTCACGTTACAGGCTCAAACTCTGAATCCAAACTATGATGCCGAACTAGCCCAACGCTTAGGAGCCGATGATTACGGCATGAAATCATACACCTTGGTGATTCTAAAAACAGGTCCGGTTACGGATGCAACGCCGGCCGTGCGTGATAGCCTGTTCCGCGGACACATGAGTAACATGGGCGTGATGGTGGAAAACAAGCAATTGGTGGTTGCAGGACCGATCGGGCGGAATACGGATCAGTTTCGCGGCATTTTTATTCTCAATATGACCGATTTGGATGCGGTTCGGGAACTATTGCAGTCCGATCCGGCTATCAAAGGGGGATTGTTGACCGCAGATCTCTATCCATGGTATGGATCTGCTGCTCTGGCCGAGTATCTACCGTACTCGCATAAAATTTGGAAAGTGAACCCATAGGTCATGTCTCTACATCCTCGAAACCTGCATACCGGCGGGTATGATTTTCATGCGCTGGCCGCATCCCATCCGGAATTGACCCGCTTCATCCGCCCGAATCCGGCCGGAAAGGATTCGATCGATTTCGCCGATCCAGTCGCCATACAAGTGTTTAACGAAGCGTTGCTGAAGCATCATTATGGCATCGACTATTGGAAAATCCCGGAAGGATATTTGTGTCCGGCGATTCCGGGTCGCGCTGATTATGTGCATCATATCGCCGATCTGATCGGCAGAACCGGTGAAGAGGTTCGGGTATTGGATATCGGAACCGGCGCCAGCGTGATTTATCCGATCCTGGGTCGTGCCGAATATGGATGGCGATTTGTCGGGACGGATGTCGACCGCCGGGCCATCGCCGCTGCCGAAGCGACCATCAGCCGAAATCCGAAATTGGCGGGCGGGGTTCACATCCGGCATCAGGTGTCGGCCACTCGTATTTTCGAGGGCATCATCCGCAAAACGGACCGGTTTGAGGCGGTAATGTGCAATCCTCCGTTTCATGAATCGGAGGAGCAAGTTCGTGCCGCGACGAAGCGGAAGTGGAAAAACCTCGGTAAGGAAAAAGCGGATGAGGCGATGCGCAATTTCGGAGGTCGTCCGAATGAGTTATGGTGTTTGGGTGGCGAACAGGCGTTTATTCTTCGCATGATCAAAGAGAGCGCAGCCTTCGCCGATCAAGTGGGATGGTTCAGCACACTGGTGGCCAAACAATCCCATTTGCCTGTGATCCGGAAGGCGTTGGAACATCCACAAATTCAAGAGGTTAAAGAAACTGAAATGCGTCAGGGACAGAAGACGAGCCGTTTTATAGCGTGGCGTTTGTAATAAAATGAAGTAGATTGCATCCGTGTGCAATTAATCTATCGTGTCTAATTCGATCAATCTCTTTAGTTCGATCCTCAATGCGACCGCGGTCGGCGTGTGTGTAACCGATGAATCGGGTATCGTCATCGATGCCAACATCCGCTACTGTGATGTTTATGGCGTGAAACCTGAAGAGGTGAACGGGAAGTCGTTCACGGTCATGCTCCCCGAATCGGACCGCCATCGAGCCCAACGCTTGCACGATGAGTTCATCCGAACCGGAACGGGGCAGACTTCGGAATGGGATGTGTTCAATCAGAAGGGAGAATCCCTCATCCTCTCGACCACACCAACCTTGCTTGAACATCCGGATGGGTCCCGTTGGATTGTGACTACGGTGGCCGACATCACCAAGGAACGACAGGCCACCCGTGAGCTGCAATTGCTCATCAACAATACAGCCGAATCCTATGTATTGATGGACAAACGGCTTCACATCCTGTCGTTCAATAACAAATTCAAGCGCCTATATCAGCAGTTTTTCAACAAGACCGTCACTCGGGGTGATTCCATTCTGGACTATGCGCAACCGGAACGCGTTCCCATGCTTCGAGCTTTGTATGACGCCGTGTTAGCCGGTGCGATCGAAACGTCCGAAATCACCGTACCAATCCAAGCCAATCAAACACGAACCTACCAAATGACCTATGCGCCCGCAACCGATCATGCTGGTGAGATCGTGGGTGCTTTTGTGACGGCGAACGACATCACCGAATCCAAACAGCATCGGGAGATTTTGGAAAACAATGAGCGACGCTACCGTTCTTTGGTGGAACATGGCAGCGATGCGGTCATCATTTTAGATGCGCAGGGAAACACCACCTATGCATCGCCATCTGTCGAGCATGTTCTCGGCTACAGTGATGAGGAGGTGAAGTCCATGAATTTGTTCGAGGCCATGCATCCGGATGATGCGGAAGGTGCCCAGAAGCGGATGGCAGAGGTGCTCGAGCTACCCGGCATCCCCGTCAAAGGAGTCACAGCCAGGATTCGGCACCGAGACGGTTCTTGGCGATGGATGGATGCCACCGTCACCAATTTGTTGCATGATCCAGCCATCAATGGCATTGTCGATCATTTCCGAGATGTGACCGAAGACTACACGAACGAGCTGGAAAAAAACCTGATGTCTCAAATCAGCCGTTTGTTTCGACCGAATGAGGATCTGAATGGGATTTTGGCCAATGTGGTCAAGAAGATCGAAGCCTATGACGAGTTCAAATTGGCCGAGATCTGGTTGCTCGATTCTCAAAAAACGACGTTGCGAATGGTGGCGAGTGTGAAGGACTCCTCAGAAATGAGAAATTTCTACAAGGAGACTGCACTTTTTAGTCAGACGAAATTGGCTAAAGGATTACCCGGGATCACGTGGGAATCGGGAACGGTGACATGTTGGAACGAGCTTCAAACCGAGTCGAATTTTCAGCGTGCCGATGCGGCAAAGAAGGCCGGCATCGTTTCGGCTTGTGGCGTGCCATTGATCTACCAACAAGACGTGATCGGCGTGGTTGTTTTGGGCTTGACCACACCCACCATCCACGACCGCAAATTCAAATCCCTGTTCGATCGGATATCGCGATATTTGGGTGTTGAGATCCGCAGGAAACAACTCGAGCTCGAGCTAGACCAATTGTTCACCATCATCCCGGATGTGATCTGCATCGCCAGTTTGGATGGTCATCTCCGAAAAGTGAACCCGGCCATGTGCCGATTGCTGAAATACACGGAAGAAGAATTGCTCCAAGTCACCTTCAAGGTGTTGATCCACACAGACGACTTGGAAACCTGCCTGAACGAGTTCGCAAAACTCACGGCCAAATCTCCTTCCTGCAGTTTTGAGAGCCGGTTCATCACCAAACATGGAGACGTTCTTTGGGCGCTTTGGACATGCACCTTGTCACCCGAAAAGGGTCTGGTTTTTGCCGCAGCCAAAGACATCACGGACAAAAAAAGGGATGAAGTCCGCATCCGCGAGTCGAATGAACGTTTCGAACGGGTCACATTGGCCACGAACGACGCCATCTGGGATTGGGACATCCGCAACAACACGCTTTTTTGGGGTCACGCATATCAAACCATTTTCGGGCACCCGGTGAAACGCGATGAGGTCTTTAGTTTGGACGCATGGCGCTCCAACGTACATCCCGACGATTTTGAACGCGTTTTAGCTTCACTGCATAGCGCCTTGGACAATCCGAATGAAACCGTCTATACGAGCGAATATCGTTTCCGCAAAGCCGATGGAACCTATGCGAACGTCGTGGATCGAGGGTACATCTTGCGGGATGATGCGGGAACGGCGGTGCGGATTGTCGGGGCTCTATCGGACATCACCGAACGCATCTCACACCTCACCGCCATCGAACATCAGAATGATAAACTCCGTGAAATCGCCTGGATTCAGTCTCATATGGTTCGCGCGCCATTGGCTCGACTAATCGGTTTCACCGATTTGCTTGTATCTAAAGATTATCCAGTTGACGAACTACCTGAGTACCTTGAGCACATACGATCATCCGCTATCGAATTAGATGCCATCATACGAGAGATCGCCGCGAAATCGGACCGTATCACCATAGAATCCAAGTAATATGTCTTTTGAAACCTTGATTGTGGACGATGATGCCCTGATTGTCTTCATCCACAAAAAACTCGTCGCCAAGAACGGATTCCCTTCCGAACCCAAAACCTTCCTGAACGGGCAGACCGCTTTGGACTATCTCCTCAGCGAATCGTCTTCAGACTCGCAGTATCTGGTGCTACTTGATATCAACATGCCAGTGATGACCGGATGGGAACTATTGGATAAAATCCAGAATCAACCAATCGCTCAGCGTGTGAAAGTGGCGATGGTCACCTCATCCGTCGACCGAAGCGACAAGGTGAAAGCGGAGGCCTACCCGCAAGTGGTGTCGTTTTTGGAAAAACCGGTGACCAACGACATGCTTCAAACGTTAAAAGCCCACTTCGACGCATGATGCGATTTTGTTTTCTGATTGCGACGCTGCTCATCGTGTCGTCTTGCGCCAAATTGGGCCAAGCTCCCATACCCGCCGATTACGACCAACAGTTGGATGCTTGGAAACAAGCTCGAATCGCCTCCCTAACTGCACCGACGGGTTGGATGAGGCTATCCGACATGCTATGGTTGGATGAGGGAACCACTGCGTTCATGGGCGACACGCTGACTCTCCGTGATTTTCGTGTTGTATTCGGAGATAGTCTCGTGTACGACACCGATCATGCGCCAATCATGGAAAACGGCGATTTCCGCTGGACCATTATCCGTCGCGGCGATTTGATTGGTGCGCGGGTCTGGAATACCGTGAATGCCGAGGTGGATGCGTTCACCGGCTTCGACCGCTACCCCACCGACACCTCTTTTGTGCGCAGGGCCAGATTCAAGGCGAATCGCTTAGGCACCACCATCCCCATCATCAACATTTTGGGTCAGACCGATCAGATCCCATCGCCCGGCATCTTGCACTTTGATTTGAATGGAACATCGTACACGTTGGACGCCTTGGATGGCGGAGACCGGATGTTCATCATCTTAGGTGATGCCACCAACCGCACCGAAACCTACCAAGCCGGGCGCTACATGTACATCGACTATCCTGAAGAAGGATCCTCTGAAACGGTGATTGATTTCAACAAGGCCTACAACCCACCGTGCGCATTCTCTCCGTACACCACGTGTCAATTTCCACCCAAACAGAATGTGTTACCCGTCGAGATCCTCGCCGGTGAAAAACGCGTAAGATGAAGATGCAGC
Organism: uncultured Chitinophagales bacterium; assembly: GCA_964412365.1. Classification (GTDB taxonomy): domain Bacteria; phylum Bacteroidota; class Rhodothermia; order Balneolales; family HLUCCA01; genus CAMTWZ01. The sequence continues at coordinate 16,993 of CAYPOI010000051.1, forward strand.
ATCAGGTCTTGCTGTTCATCGCCTACTTGGTCGCTGCCCGATTGGGCATCGAATTCACATCACTGCCACCTGCGGGCATCGCCATTATCTGGCTCCCATCAGGCATCGCTGTCATCGGATTGATCTTATATGGCTACCGCGCCGTTCCATCCATCCTGCTTGGCGCATTGGTGGCCATCGCGCCGGAATTCTTACAGATGGAATCGTTACACCATCTTGGTTTCGCAACGATCATCCACACGGCATTACCCGTCATCGCGTATGCGTTCTACCGCCTGTTGATACCCGATGGCGCCTTGCGCGACATGCCTACGTTCATGACATTCGTTGTTGGGGTGAGCGTTCTTCCACCGATGCTCACGTCATGGGCTCTGATTGTAAACTTGAGCCTTGGTGGTCTTATAGACGTAAATAGCGCATTCGAATGGAAAACGCATATTTACAACATCACATCGGCCAACATCCTTGGCATCTTCCTATTGGTCCCACTTTTCGAAGCGACCCGTTCTTTCAATTGGAAACTCTTCCGTAAACCGGATGTCATCCGCTTCGGCTACATGATGGTGTTTCTCGGTGTCGTTTTATTCTGGCTTTTCTACCGAGACAACGGATATCCTGTGGCCATGATTCTTCCCATGATCGCGATCGCTCTCACCGGCGGAATGATAGGTACCTCCATCGCATTTCTGCTCGTGAGTGTGACGAGCATCGTTCTGACCTTGAATGGAGTGGGACCGTTTCTTGTGTCGATGTCGGCCACTTCCGCCTACGGATTGCTCTATGTGCTGATCGGGTTAGGCATTCCGAGCTATCTCATCGCCATCTCCACCCAAAATTCGATGAAATTGACCATCGACCTTGAAAAACGTGTACGAGAACGAACCAAGGAATTGGCCGAGTTGAACCGGAACAAAGATCATCTGATGTCGATCATCGCCCATGATTTGAGAAACCCCATCCAAGGCATCATCGGCGTGAGCGATCTGATGCGGCAGGATGTGCAAGCCAAAGACTATACCGAGATGGGCACGTATTCGGATATGATCCATGGCAGCTCCAAACAAGTGCTGCAATTGCTATACAACCTGCTGGACTGGTCCGCCACACAATCCGGTCTGATGCGCTTCACCCCGAAATGGATCGATCTCAACAGTCTGGTGGAGGATAATTTCGCTTACTATAAGGAAATGGCCGATACCAAATCCATCCGCTTGAACACCGACATTCCGACACGATATCAAGCGTGTGTGGACCCAAAAATGATGGCCACCATCCTTCGGAATCTGACCTCCAACGCACTGAAATTCACACCCGAGGGCGGAACCGTTCAAATCAAAGTGACACCATTGGACACGAACGGATTTCGGTTGAGTGTATCGGATACCGGTATCGGGATGACGGCCGAACAACAAGCGCAGCTGTTCCGAATCGAAGATGACTCTCAACCCAAGCGCGGCACAAGCGGTGAAATCGGGTCCGGACTCGGCTTAATGCTATGCAAAACCTTCATCGACAAACATAGCGGTCAATTATCTGTCTACAGCGAACTCGGGAAGGGATCCGAATTTCATCTGACGTTTCCACCTGTCGTTGCGGCAACGTGATTATAAATGTTGAATGTTGAAGTTTGAATGTTGAAATAGGGAAGCCCGACTTTCTTATCATTCAACATTCAACATT
>CAYPOI010000052.1:0-17978 GCA_964412365.1 uncultured Chitinophagales bacterium
TTGGAAAAACCATCGCATCAACATCATCGACACTCCTGGCCACGTGGATTTCACCGTGGAAGTGGAACGCTCGTTGCGTGTTCTTGATGGTGCCGTAGCCGTGTTCTGCGCCGTTGGTGCTGTTCAGCCTCAATCTGAGACCGTATGGCGTCAAGCGAACAAGTACAAAGTTCCCCGTTTGGCGTTCATCAACAAAATGGACCGTACCGGAGCCGATTTCTACAACGTGGTTGAGAAAATGCGCTCCAAACTGGGTTCCAAAGCCGTTCCGCTTCAAATCCCGATCGGACAAGAAGAGCAATTCAAAGGTGTGGTCGATCTTCTGACGATGAAAGGCATCATCTGGCACGAAGAATCCCAAGGCCAGACCTACGACGAAGTCGAAATCCCAGCTGACTTGAAAGAGAAAGCCCTCGAGTTCCGCAAGTATATGATTGAAGCGGTAGCCGATGTGGATGAGTCGTTGATGGAAAAATACCTGATGGACGAAGAGATCACGGTTGAAGAGTTGGAAGCGGCCATCCGCTTGGCTACTCTGGGCTTGCTGATCAACCCGGTTATCTGCGGTACCGCATTCAAGAACAAAGGTGTTCAAACCTTGCTTGATTCGGTTGTCAAATACCTTCCGTCACCAAACGACATCGAGCCTGTGACCGGAACCGATCCGGATGACTTCGATATCAAATTGACACGTAAGCCTGAATTCACCGAGCCATTCTCGGCATTGGCCTTCAAAATCGCAACCGATCCTTATGTTGGCAAGCTGACATTCATTCGTGTGTATTCGGGTCAGCTCGACGCCGGTTCTTATGTTGTGAATACCAGCACGGGCAAGAAAGAACGTATTGGCCGTCTGCTCCAGATGCATGCCAACCACAAAGAAGACATCAAGATCGTACGTGCCGGCGACATCGCCGCTGCGGTTGGTATCAAAGAAGTCAAAACGGGCGACACGCTTTCTAGCGAAGACAAACAAATTCTCCTCGAGAAAATGATCTTCCCTGAGCCGGTCATCAAATTGGCGGTTGAGCCGAAAACCAAAGCCGACAACGACAAGTTGACGACTGGTTTGGTCAAACTCGCCGAAGAAGATCCGACGTTCAAAGTATCTGTGGATGATGAAACCGGTCAGACCACCATCGCCGGAATGGGTGAACTTCACCTTGAGATCATCGTCGACCGCCTCAAACGCGAATTCAAAGTCGAAGCCAACGTGGGCAAACCACAGGTTTCGTACCGTGAGACCATCACTCGCAACGTTACCCACCGTGAAGTTTATAAGAAACAAACGGGTGGTCGCGGTAAATTTGCCGATATCCAATTTGAAATCATGCCGCTTGAAGGCAATACTGGTTTCGAATTCGTGAACGAAGTGTCGGGTGGTAACATCCCTCGCGAGTTCATCTCACCGGTTGAGAAAGGCTTCAAAGGCGGTCTCACAGGTGGTATTCAAGCGGGTTACCCGGTTGAAGGGTTGAAGGTTCGCTTGTTCGACGGTTCCTACCACGATGTCGACTCCGATGCCTTGAGCTTCGAATTATGTGCCCGCATGGGTCTGCGTGAAGCAGCCCGTAAAGCCGCTCCGATTCTTCTCGAGCCGATCATGGCTGTTGAAGTGATCACGCCTGAAGACTACATGGGCGACATCATCGGCGATTTGAACAGCCGCCGTGGAATGATCCTCGGTATGGAAAACAAAATCGACGGTTCGGTGATCAATGCCGAAGTGCCTCTGGCCGAAATGTTCGGCTATTCCACGCAGCTGCGCTCTATGTCGCAAGGCCGCGCGGTATACAGCATGGAATTCAAGCGCTTCGCGCCTGTACCGGATTCCATCGCTAAAGCAATTATTGAAGACAAATAACTCACTATCTGAAACGACCTGACCATGGCAAAAGAATCATTTGTACGCTCGAAGCCTCACGTGAACATCGGAACGATCGGACACGTTGACCACGGCAAAACCACACTCACCGCGGCGATCACGAAAGTGTTGGCTTCTAAATTCGGCGGCGCCTTCAAAGCGTTCGACGAGATCGACAACGCCCCTGAAGAGCGCGAGCGCGGGATCACGATCGCCACGTCGCACGTGGAATACGAGACCGCCAACCGCCACTACGCGCACGTCGACTGCCCAGGCCACGCCGATTACGTAAAAAACATGGTGACCGGAGCTGCCCAGATGGACGGCGCGATCATCGTTGTGGCTGCCACCGACGGCCCGATGCCGCAGACCCGCGAGCACATCCTTCTGGCCCGCCAGGTAGGTGTGCCTCACTTGGTCGTGTTCATGAACAAAGTGGATTTGGTCGACGACGAAGAGCTTCTCGAGCTGGTTGAGCTGGAAGTTCGCGAGTTGCTGAGCAAATACGAATTCCCTGGCGACGATATCCCGGTCATCCGCGGATCCGCTCTCGGCGCGCTCAACGGTGAGCCGCAATGGGAAGCCAAAGTGGTCGATCTGATGCAAGCGGTGGACGACACCATCCCGACCCCGGCACGCGCCGTGGACAAGCCCTTCCTGATGCCGGTCGAGGACGTGTTCTCGATCACCGGACGTGGAACGGTTGCCACCGGACGTATCGAGCGCGGGATCATCAAGATCAACGAGGAAGTCGAGATCGTGGGTATCCGCGAAGACAAACTCAAGAGCGTTGTGACGGGCATCGAGATGTTCCGCAAGCTGTTGGGCGAAGGCCAGGCGGGCGACAACGCGGGGCTTCTGCTTCGTGGTGTGGACAAGAACGACATCATGCGCGGCATGGTCATCTGCAAACCCAATTCGATCACCCCGCACAAGAATTTCGCATGCGAAGTGTACATCCTCAGCAAAGATGAGGGTGGACGCCACACGCCGTTCTTCAACGGCTACCGTCCGCAGTTCTATTTCCGCACGACCGATGTGACGGGCATCTGCACGTTGCCGGCCGGAGTGGAGATGGTTATGCCGGGCGACAACATCCGCTTCGACGTGGAACTGATCAACTCGATCGCCATGGAAGAAGGGTTGCGTTTCGCCATCCGTGAAGGTGGCCGTACCGTAGGCGCAGGCGTCGTTTCCAAAATCACGAAGTAAACCGTACAGAGCCGTGGCTACACAGCAAAAAATTCGAATCAAGCTGAAGTCGTACGATCATAACCTGATCGACAAATCAGCTGAAAAAATCATCAAAACCGTCAAGTCGACCGGTGCTGTCGTTTCGGGTCCAATCCCGCTTCCGACAGACAAGACGATCTTCACGGTAAACCGCTCGGTACACGTCGACAAAAAATCGCGCGAGCAGTTTGAGGTCCGTTCTCACAAACGCCTCATCGACATTCTGTCGACCGGTTCACAAACCGTCGACGCTCTCATGAAGCTGGAATTACCTTCCGGCGTTGACGTTGAAATCAAAGTCTAGAACAGATATGAGCGGCTTAATTGGAAAAAAAGTAGGCATGACCAGCGTGTTCGACGCATCGGGAAACCACGTACCGGTAACGGTGATCGAGGTAGATCCGAACGTTGTGACGCAAGTGAAAACGGCCGAATCAGATGGATACAGCGCAGTGCAGCTTTCCGCTTTTGAAAAGCGCGAGAAAAGCACAACCAAAGCGTTGAAAGGACATTTTGCGAAAGCGAATACCTCACCGAAGAAATTCGTTTCCGAGTTCCGTGATTACGGAAAAGACGGAATCAAGTTAGGTGATGTGCTCACCGTTGCTGACATCTTCTCCGAAGGTGACAGTGTGAACGTGGTAGGCACATCCATCGGTAAGGGATTTCAGGGTGTTGTAAAACGCCATGGTTTCGCAGGTGTTGGTGGCCGTACCCACGGTCAACATAACCGTGCGCGCCACCCAGGCTCTATCGGTCAAGCTTCCGATCCATCCCGCGTATTCAAGGGAATCAAGATGGGTGGACGCATGGGCTTCGACCGTGTCAAAAAGAAAAACGCCGAGATCATCAAGATCATCGCGGAATCCAACCTCATTCTCGTGGAAGGACCGATTCCTGGTCCAGCGGGTCGCATGGTTGAAATTCATAACCGTTGATCAGAGACTCCAAAGACTTTATGAAACTCAAGGTATTCAAACAAGACGGAACCCAATCTTCAAGCTCAGTAGAGCTGAATGATGCGATCTTCGGTATCGAACCGAACGATCAGCTCATTTATGAAGATGTGCGTTCGTACCTGGCTAATCAACGCCAGGGCACTGCCAAAGTGAAAGGTCGCAGCGAAGTTCGCGGCGGCGGTAAGAAAGCGTTCAAGCAGAAAGGCACCGGTGGCGCCCGCCGCGGTTCCCTCCGTTCGCCGCTTCTGAAAGGCGGTGGTACGATTTTCGGACCAGAACCACGTGATTATGTGGTTCGTTTGACCAAGAAAATGCGTCAATTGGCTCGCAAATCTGCACTCACCTACAAAGCGAAAGAAAGTGCGATTGTGGTAGTTGAAGATTTCACATTCGACGCACCAAAAACAAAATCTCTCAATGCCGTTGTGTCAGCTCTGAGCTTGACCGATCGCAAAGTGTTGTTGCTCACTGCCGGTACCGACAAGAACCTGTATCTGTCTGGTCGCAACGAGAAAAAGATCACGGTTTTGGAAGCTGGCAAACCATCCACCTATGAAATTCTCCACGCCGACGTGTTGGTGATTCAGAAAAGCGCAATTGCAGTTCTGGAAGCCACATTGTTCGCCAAAGAGGAGGTAGCCGCATGAGTACCATCATTCGCCCTCTGGTAACAGAGAAAATGACCAAGTTGTCGGAGAAGCGCCCACAGTTCGCTTTCGAAGTGGCGATTGACGCAACCAAAGGTCAGATTCGTGCAGCGGTTCAGACGATGTATCCGGAAGTGACCATCACGGCCGTGAACACGCTGATCACCACAACCAAGCCGAAAGGCAGATTCTCCAAGGGCGGCTACATCAACGGCCGTACCAAGAAACGTAAAAAAGCGATTGTGACCCTTTCCGAAGGCCAGTCAATCGATTTCTTCAGCGAAATTTAACGAGTAACCGATCATGGCAATTCGCAAACTAAAGCCGACGACTCCTGGTACGCGCCATCGCATCGCACCAGTATTCGACGACATCACCACAGACAAACCGGAACGTTCCCTTCTGGCTCCAGTGACGAGCAAAGGTGGACGGAACAACCGTGGTCGCATGACGGTACGTCACCAAGGTGGCGGACACAAGCGTCGCTACCGTATCATCGATTTCAAACGCAACAAACCAGGTGTGCCTGCATCGGTTCAAACCATCGAGTATGATCCGAACCGTACCGCGCGTATCGCCTTGTTGGCCTATGCGGATGGTGAAAAACGCTACATCCTTGCTCCAGACGGATTGAAAGTCGGAGATAAGGTTGTCAGTGGACCAACCGCAGCACCAGAAAGTGGCAACAGTCTGCCGATGATGAACATGCCTTTGGGTACGTTGATCCACAACATCGAAATGACTCCTGGAAAAGGTGGTCAAATCGTTCGCAGTGCCGGTGTCAGTGCCCAGTTGGTTGCAAAAACCGAACGCTATGTGACGGTCAAGCTTCCAAGCGGTGAAATGCGCATGTTCTTAGGCGTATGCCAAGCAACTGTGGGTACGCTGTCGAATCCGGATCACATGAACGTGACCCTCGGTAAAGCAGGTCGTAGCCGTTGGAAAGGTATTCGCCCGACCACTCGTGGTGTGGCGATGAACCCGGTCGATCACCCAATGGGTGGTGGTGAAGGGAAAGCGTCTGGTGGACACCCTCGTTCACCTTGGGGTCTTTATTCCAAAGGTCAGAAGACCCGCAACCGGAAGAAGGCGTCCAATAAATTCATCATCCGTCGTAGAAACGATAAATAAGAGCCTGTATGCCAAGATCTTTAAAAAAAGGCCCATTCATTCACTACAAGCTGCAAAGCAAAGTGGATGCGATGAACCAAGTCGCACAAAAGAAAGTGATCAAAACCTGGTCGCGTGCGTCGATGATTTCTCCAGACTTCGTCGGCCTCACGTTCGCCGTCCACAATGGCAAGCAATTCATCCCTGTGTATGTCACAGAGAACATGGTTGGGCACAAGCTTGGTGAATTTTCACCTACCCGCACATTCCGTGGCCACCCACTTAAAAAAGCTGAGAAAGGAGGCAAACGCTAATGGCAGTTGAAGCAAGAGCCGTGCAGCGCCATCTGCGTCGTTCTACACGCAAACTCCGCTTGGTAGCGGATGCGGTTCGTGGAATGAATGTTCAGAAAGCACTCAACCAATTGGAGTTCACGAAAAACGCCGGTGCGGAAGATGTGGCGAAAGTCATCAAATCCGCAGCAGCGAACGTTCGCGACAAGTTTCAAGATGATGCGGCCGAAAACAAAGACCTCTTCATCAAGACCATTTTTGTAGACGAGGGTGTTACGCTCAAGCGTATCCAACCTGCCCCACAAGGCCGCGCCCATCCGATTCGCAAACGCGCATCGCATATCACGGTGATCGTGGCACGTCAGGAGTCTACTGAAACCACTAAATCAGAAAAGGAATAAGTTTTGGGACAGAAAACGAATCCGACAGGTTTACGCCTGGGTATTATCCGCGGATGGGATTCCAACTGGTATTCCGAGGACCTCGCTCCGGCGAACGTGTTGGAAGACCATAAACTTCGCAAGTATCTGGGCAAACGTCTTAAAAACGGTGGCCTCTCGCGAGTGATCATCGAGCGTACTCCGAAACGCGTTCTCATCACGCTTCTCACATCCCGTCCGGGTGTCATCATCGGTAAAGGTGGTGAGGAAGTGGAGAAGTTGCGCGAAGAGCTCAAGAAAGTCACGCAAAAAGAAGTTCAGATCAATATCAGTGAAATCAAACGTCCGGAAGTCGATTCCAGCCTCGTTGCGCAGAACATCGCGCAGCAGTTGGAAGCGCGTATTTCCTTCCGTCGTGCGATGAAGATGGCGATCGCTTCGGCCATGAGAATGGGCGCGAAAGGCATTAAAGTGAAGGTAGGCGGACGTCTCGGTGGTGCGGAGATCGCACGGAACGAGCAGTACAAAGAAGGCCGCGTACCTCTTCATACCCTTCGTGCCGAAATCGATTATTCGAAAGCAACCGCTCACACCATCTATGGTACGATCGGCGTCTGCGTTTGGATTTTCAAAGGCGAAATCATCGGTGAAGTCGATCTGACACCAGCAGCGATCACATCTCGTGCCGACAAAGCAGGACCTCAGCAACCTCAAGGTCGTGGCGGTGAACGCCGTGGACGTGGCGGTGAGCGTGGTGGCGAACGCGGCGGAGAACGTGGTGGTGAACGTGGTGGCGATCGTCGTCGTCGCAGAGCTTAACAGACTATCGATAACTGAGGCAGATTCATGTTAGAACCAAAACGAGTTAAACGCAGAAGAGTCCATCGTGGTCGCATCCGCAATATCGCAGGACGCGGGCACGAGCTGGCATACGGCGATTTCGGTATCAAAGCCGTTGATGGCAAGTATATCACCGCACGCCAGATTGAAGCTTGCCGTGTCGCGATTTCGCGCAAAATGTCGCGTGAAGGACAAATCTGGATTCGAGTGTTTCCAGACAAACCAAGAACGAAAAAGCCAGCTGAAACCCGAATGGGTTCCGGTAAAGGTAGCCTTGACCATTGGGTAGCCGTGGTTGAGCCAGGACGCATGCTGTTTGAAATCAGTGGCGTTTCGATGGAGATCGCCAAAGAGGCGCTTCGTTTGGCTCAATTCAAACTCCCGGTAAAAACCAAATTTGTGACACGTCGTGATTACGACGGACAATAAGAGGAAACTGGACTCATGAAAGCACACGAACTAAGAGATCTGTCGGTTGCCGAGCTCACCACACGTAAGAAGGAAGAAGAAGAAGCGATTCTCAAACTTCGTTTCAACCGTGCGATTGCTGGCCAGGTCGAAAACCCTGCCAAATACCGTTTGCACAAACGTGAAGTCGCAAGACTCAACACGGTGTTATCCGAAAAAGCCGGATCATAACGCAACCCAAAGCCAATACAGAATATGTCTGAAGAATTGACACGCCAAGAACGCAAGCAACGAACCGGCCGGGTTGTGAGCAACAAAATGCAGAAGAGCATTACGGTTGCGGTTGATCGCCAGGTCAAGCACTCCATTTACGGTAAGTTCATTACCAAAACCACGAAATTGGTCGCCCATGATGAGAACAATGACGCACAGATCGGTGATCTGGTGCGCATCATGGAGACCCGCCCATTGTCCAAGCGCAAGCGTTGGAGATTGGTCGAGATCATCGAGAAAGCCAAATAATCGGTTTTACTTAGGAATTAACCCATGATTCAACAATTATCCTATCTGACGGTGGCCGACAATAGCGGAGCCAAGAAAGTCATGTGTATCAAGGTGCTGGGTGATACCCGCCGCCGGTATGCGCATGTTGGCGACCTGATCGTTTGTTCGGTGAAAACAGCAATCCCCGGTGGTACCGTGAAAAAAGGGGAAGTGGTGAAGGCCGTTGTGGTTCGCACCAGCAAAGAATACCGCCGTGCGGATGGTAGTTACATCCGCTTCGACGAGAACGCAGCCGTTCTGATCAACAAAGAATCGGAGCCGATCGGAACCCGGATTTTCGGTCCAATCGCCCGTGAACTTCGCGAGCGGAACTTCATGCGCATCATTTCATTGGCCCCAGAGGTCTTGTAACCCATACGGATATGCCACGCACATTCAACAAACAAAACAAGCTGCATGTCAAGAAAGGAGATATCGTTCGCGTGATCTCCGGTAACGACAAAGGCAAAGACGGTCGCGTTCTGGCGGTCTACCCGAGCAAGGAACGAGTTCTGATCGAGGGCATCAACATGCATACCAAGCATCAGAAAGCCAGTCAGGAAAATCCGCAAGGCGGCCGCACGCAGCGCGAATTGCCTATCCACGTTTCCAATGTACTGCCGCTAGATCCGGCAACCAACGAACCGACCCGCGTAGGTCGCAAACGTATCGAAGAAGCCGGCAAAGGCCGCTGGGTACGTTATGCGAAATCAAGCGGTGAAGTGTTGGACAAATAAGTCGAGTTAACCTACCATGGCTGAAGCTAGAATCCATACCCAATACAAGAAAGACATCGTACCGGCTCTTAAAAAAGACCTCGGTATCGATAACGTGATGGCAATTCCTCGCCTCACCAAGATTTCCATTAACGTGGGAGTCGGTGAAGCAGTGAACGATCGCAAACGTCTGGACGACATCGCCAACAACATCGCGATGATCACCGGCCAGCGTCCGACCATCACCAAAGCACGTAAATCCATTTCGAACTTCAAACTTCGTGAAGGTGTCGCGATCGGGTGCAAAGTCACTCTTCGTAGCCGAATCATGTATGAATTTCTGGATCGGTTCATCACGTTGGCACTTCCACGCTCACGCGATTTCCAAGGGATTCCAGACAAAGGTTTCGACGGCCGTGGCAACTATACCGTCGGGATTCGCGAACATGTGATTTTCCCTGAAATTGATGCCGACAAGGCCGACAATATCCATGGTATGGACATCACGTTCGTGACCACAGCCAAGAATGATGAGCAAGCCTATGTGTTGCTCACCCAACTTGGTCTTCCATTCCGCAAAAAGAAATAACCGACTGTCATGGCAAAAACGTCCTGGATCGCACGTAACGATAAACGCAAACGCACGGTTGAGAAATTCGCCAAAAAGCGCGCTGAATTGAAAGCGGCTGGTGATTTCGACGCACTGCAGAAACTCCCAAGGAATGCGAGCCCTACCCGGGTTCGCAATCGTTGCAGCCTCACCGGTCGCGGCCGTGGCTTCATCGGGCGGTACGGATTATCCCGTATCAAATTCCGCGAACTGGCTCTCGACGGGAAACTCCCGGGAGTCAAGAAAGCAAGCTGGTAACACTAATTCACTCCAATCATGACTGATCCGATAGCAGACTATTTGACACGTATTCGGAATGCGCAGCAGGCTGGGCATCGTCGTGTGGACATTCCCGCTTCAAAACTGAAGCGTGCCCTCACGAAGATCTTGCTCGACAAAGGCTACATTCAGAATTACCTGGATATCGATGATGGAAAACAGGGTTTGATCCGCGTATTTCTCAAGTACGACCAATACGGACATTCTGTAATCCGCAACATCGAGCGCGTATCCAAACCCGGCCTTCGCAAATACACCCCATCCACCGAGGTACCACGTGTACTCAACGGTCTGGGTATTGCCATTTTAACCACGTCACAAGGTGTGATGACCGACAAAGAAGCCCGCAGGTTGAATGTGGGTGGTGAAGTCATCTGTACCGTGTACTAACCCAGGAACGCAACCATGTCTCGTATAGGAAAACTTCCCGTTCCCATCGCTAAAAACGTCACAATTTCCATCAGCAAAGGAAATCTTGTGACGGTCAAAGGCGCGAAAGGGGAACTCAGCGTTCAGGTAGACCCTGAGATCGGTGTGGAGCAGATCGACAGTGAAATCATCGTCACCCGCTCTTCAGAAGACAAGCGGTATCGCGCCATGCACGGTTTGTACCGCGCATTGATCCACAACTTGGTTGTGGGCGTGACCGACGGATTCAAGAAAGAGTTGGAGTTGATTGGTGTCGGTTACCGTGCATCGATGAATGGCAACATCCTTGAGTTGGCTCTTGGATATTCCCACCCTTACTATTTCATTCCACCTGCCGGTATTTCGGTTGAAGTGGACACCAAAACCAGCAAAAACCCGCGCATCACCGTCGCCGGCTCCGATAAGGAACTGGTCGGCCAAGTCGCCGCTAAAATCCGCTCATTGCGCAAACCCGAGCCGTACAAAGGCAAAGGAATCCGCTATGTGGATGAAGTGGTCCGCAAGAAAGCGGGTAAATCTGCAGGTCGCTAACCGCTATAGGAACGTAATATGAGTATTAAAAACAAAGAAGCACGTCGCGCGAAAATCAAGCGTCGTATCCGTGCGAAAGTAACCGGTACTGCCGAACGTCCCCGTTTGCTGGTTTTCCGTAGCCTGAAACACATCTACCTGCAAATTGTGGACGACACGTCCGGCACCGTTTTGGCGGCCGCATCCACCAAAACCGCAGCTCTGCAAGCTGACCTCAAAGGTCTGCCAGGTGTGGGCCGTGCAACGGTGGTTGGCAAGTTTCTTGGTGCCAAAGCCATTGAGGCAGGTGTCACCGCAGTCGTTTTCGACCGGGGCGGATATCTCTACCACGGTCAAGTCAAAGCGGCTGCCGACGGCGCCCGTGATGGCGGTCTACAGTTCTAATCCACTCGAGGAATTATGCCGAAAATCAGAAGAAGACAATACAATATAAAAGCCAGCGACTTGAATCTGGACGAGCGTCTTGTTCACGTGAACCGGGTTGCGAAAGTGGTGAAAGGTGGACGCAGGTTCAGCTTTACCTCCATCGTTGTGGTCGGGAACAAAGACGGAGTGGTTGGCGACGGACTTGGAAAAGCGAAAGAAGTTTCTGACGCAATTCAAAAAGGCAACGACGATGCGAAAAAGAACCTGATTCGGGTTCCTATCGCTAAAGGCGGAACCATCCATTACCCGGTTACCGGAAAATGCGGTGCTGGTCGCGTGTTATTGCTCCCTGCCGCTGAAGGTACAGGTGTAATCGCAGGCGGAGCGGTGAAAGCCGTTTTGGAAAGCGCCGGATTCCACAACATCCTGTCCAAATCCCTTGGCTCCTCGAACCCGCATAATATGGTCAAAGCGACCATCGATGCCCTCAAGCAGTTGGTGGATCCATCCGAAATCGCACAACGCCGTGGGATCTCCCTGCGCAAAGTGTTCGAAGGTTAATTTTTAGGACCGAATCAGTATGAAACTTCACAATCTTGTAGCACCAGAACCCAATCGCAAGACGCGTAAGCGCCTTGGTCGTGGTGAAGGTTCGGGCCTCGGACAACAGTCCGGTAAAGGTCATAAAGGCCAAAAAGCCATAAGCGGTTACAACCGCAAGCGTGGTTTCGAAGGCGGTCAAATGCCATTGATCCGTCGTATTCCTAAGTTCGGATTCAAGAATCCGTTCCGTGTGGAATACACACCTGTCAACCTGGCACTGATCGAAACATTCCACACCGAAGGCAAACTCGGATTGGCGATCACAATCGCGGATCTGTTGAGCGTCGGACTTGCCGAATCAGGCAAGCCAGTCAAAGTCCTAGGTCGTGGCGATGTCACCAAAGCGTTCACAATCGAAGCCAATGCGTTCAGCGCTTCCGCAGTTGAGAAACTGCAGGCAGCAGGCGGAACAGCAACGGTCATCGAGCGCTAATCTAAAGAACTATGAGTTTCGTCGATAACATCCGCAACATCTTCACAATCGAAGAACTTCGGGATAGAATTCTGTACACCCTCGGCATCTTGGTTGCGTTCCGTATCGGAACGTTTATCACCATGCCGGGCGTAGACGCCACGTTCCTGGTGCAAAACACCGGTCCGGCGACAGATCTTCTTGGGTTATTCGACTTGTTCGTAGGTGGTGCGTTCGCACGTGCGGGGGTATTTGCCCTCGGCATCATGCCGTACATCACAGCGTCTATTATCATTCAGTTGATGGGTGCGATTGTTCCGTATTTCCAAAAGCTTCAACGCGAGGGAGAAGACGGACGTCGCAAAATCAATCAACTGACCCGATACGGAACGGTGGGTATCACGTTGATCCAGGCCATCGGCTTCGCGATCAATCTGATGTCGACGTCTCCGAACGCAATCGTTGTTAGCAATACCGCATTCATCATCACGAGTATGATCGTCCTGACTGCAGGAACCGTCTTTGTGATGTGGCTCGGTGAGCGAATCACCGAACGCGGTATCGGTAACGGTATATCGTTGCTTATCATGATCGGAATCATCGCGGCACTTCCAACCAACTTGGTGAACGAAGTGACCACGAAGAACAACATGATCATCGTGATCGCCGAAATCGCTATTCTGGCTCTCATCACCGCAGGTGTGGTAGCCATGACTCAAGGTCAGCGCCGCATCCCAGTACAATACGCGAAGCGTGTTGTCGGGCGGAAAGTGTATGGCGGGACCACTCAGTATCTGCCACTTCGTGTGAACGCGGCTGGTGTGATGCCGATCATCTTCGCGCAATCTATCATGTTCATTCCGAGCACAATCGGAACCTTCTTTCCAGACAGCACAACGGTCCAGTTTCTGACCTCCTGGGCCAGTGACTTCACCGGTTGGACCTACTCCATCGTGTTCGCCGTCATCATCATCTTCTTCACGTATTTCTACACAGCGATCGTGATCAATCCGAAAGAGATGGCCGATGCGATGAAACGTCAAGGTGGTTTCGTTCCAGGCGTTCGTCCCGGTAAACAAACCATCGAGTTCATTGATGACATTTTGACTAGAATCACGCTTCCGGGCTCCATCGCGCTTGCGTTCATCGCTATCCTACCTGCTATTGCGGTGGGAGTTGGTGGTGTAACTCCTGGCTTTGCAATGTTCTTTGGTGGAACCAGCCTTTTGATTTTGGTCGGTGTCGCATTGGATACCCTTCAACAGATTGAGAGCCATCTCATGATGCGTCATTATGACGGATTCATGAAGAGTGGACGGATCAAAGGCCGCAGGCGGATGTGATGATCTATCTGAAGAACGAAACGGACATTAACGGGATGCGTGAAAGCGCCCAACTCGTCTCTCGCACGCTAGCCGAGGTCGCCAAACATGTGCGCGTCGGTGCAACGACAGGTGAATTGGATCGCGTCGCAGAGGACTTTGTGGTCAAACACAATGCCAAGCCTGCATTTAAAGGCTATGGACCTTCACGCAATCCGTTTCCCGCAACTCTCTGCATCTCCGTCAATGAGACCGTGGTGCATGGTATTCCGGGATCCTACGTACTTCAAGATGGCGATATCGTATCTGTCGACTGCGGCGTATTGAAAAACGGTTACTACGGCGATTCCGCATACACCTTCGCTGTAGGCGATGTGGATGACGCCACCTTCCGCTTGCTCACCACAACCTGCGAGTCCCTCTACAAAGGAATCTCGCAAAGTGTGCACGGAAACCATGTAGGAGATATTTCCAACGCCATTCAGCAACATTGCGAGGTCGCAGGTTACGGAGTGGTGAGGGATTTGACAGGACACGGTGTCGGTAAACAACTCCATGAAGACCCATCCGTTCCGAATTTCGGAAAAGCGGGCAAAGGAGAGCGGTTGCGTTCTGGAATGACGCTGGCGATTGAACCGATGATCACGATGGGAACGTGGAAAGTCTCGTTCCTATCCGATGGTTGGACGGTCGTCACGGCAGACGGATCCAAGGCTGCACACTATGAGCATGACGTGGTCGTACGTGAAGGAAGTGCTGAAATTTTAAGCACTTTTGAGTATATTGAAGAGATTACCAAGACCGCGATTGACCAGATGGTGACGCATGGCTAAGCAGGACGCAATCAAACAAGACGGCACCATTGTAGAGGCATTACCCAATGCTCAGTTCATCGTCAAGTTGGACAATGGACACGAGTTGCTGGCGCATGTGTCAGGCAAAATGCGGATGTACTACATCAAAATACTGCCTGGCGACCGTGTGACGGTTGAGATGTCGCCTTATGACTTGAGCAAAGGCAGAATAACATATCGTTTCAAATAACACGAATCGAAGATCAAAAATGAAAACGAAAGCTTCCGTTAAAAAGCGTGGTGCCGGCGACAAGATTGTCCGTCGTAAGGGTAGACTGTATGTGATCAACAAAGCGAACCCTCGCCACAAACAACGTCAAGGTTAACCCGGTTATCGAACAAATATGGCAAGACTTGCTGGCATAGATTTACCAAAAGACAAACGCGGCGAAGTAGGACTAACCTACATCTTCGGCATCGGCCGTTCGCGCGCTCATGAAATTCTTTCAAAAGTCGGTTTGGACTACAACACCAAAGTGGGTGAGTGGACCGACGACCAGGTTGCGCAACTGCGTAAGCTGTTGGAAGCGGAATATAAACTCGAAGGTGCGCTTCGCGGAGAAGTATCAGCTGCCATCAAACGATTGATGGATATCGGTTGCTACCGTGGATTGCGCCATCGTAAAGGTCTTCCAGTGCGCGGGCAGCGTACCAAGACCAATGCGCGTACCCGTAAGGGCCGTCGCAGAACGGTTGCTGGTAAGAAGAAAGCACCCGCTAAAAAGTAATTCTGAATACCCTATTGGTTTATGGCTAAAAGACAGACAAAAGGGGCAGCAACCGCTGCCAAGCGTAAGAAAAAGACCCTTAGCGATCCGAACGGATTGGTATATATCAAGGCCACGTTTAATAACGTGATCGTGACCATCACCGACATCAGTGGCAATGTATTGTCCTGGTCGACGGCCGGAAAGCAAGGGTTTAAAGGTTCGCGCAAGAATACACCGTATGCGGCTCAGTTGAGTGCTGAAAATGCAGCGAAAGACGCATACGACATGGGTTTACGCAAAGTGAATGTGTTCGTGAAAGGTCCGGGATCTGGACGTGAAGCCGCCATTCGTGCGTTGGCTTCCTCCGGGCTTGAGGTATCCACCATCAAGGATACCACACCGATTCCGCACAACGGATGCCGCCCGCCGAAACGCAGAAGAGTTTAATCAATCGATCACGATAGTTTTATGGCACGTTATACTGGACCCAAGCAAAAAAAAGCCCGTCGTTTCAAAGAGCCAATCTTTGGCCCTAGCAAAGCATTGGAGCGGAAACCGTACGGACCTGGGCAACACGGCAGATCCCGTTTCACCAAGAAATCGGAATACTCCGTTCAGCTCGAACAAAAACAGAAAGCGAAATACACGTATGGCTTGCTCGAACGTCAGTTCCGCAATCTGTTCGAAAAAGCCAGCGCGAAGGCCGGTGTCACAGGTGAAAACTTGCTTCAATACCTTGAAGCTCGCCTGGACAATACGGTATTCAGATTAGGTTTCGCAAATTCGCGTCGTCAGGCGCGTCAATTGGTGTCTCACCGTCATATCGCTGTGAACGGCGAAGTGGTGAACATCCCGTCCTACACGCTTCGTCCGGGTGATGTGATTTCGGTACGTCCGAAATCCCGCACACTCGAAGTGGTGAACGATTCCTTGGATAATGGATCCAAAAAACGTTACAAATGGCTTGAAGTGGATCGCAAATTGCTAAGTGGCAAATTCCTTGCGTTTCCAGCCATCGACGAAATACCCGAGAATATCAACGTTCAGCTGATCGTTGAGCTCTACTCGAAGTAAGTCCAACTTTTAATTTTTGTATCCTATATGAGTACGAATAACCTCCAAATGCCCGACAGTCTGGTTGTGGATACGGTGTCCGATACGTTTGGCCGCTTCATCCTGCAACCTCTTGAGCGCGGCTATGGTGTTACGATCGGGAATTCTTTCCGTCGTGTACTATTGTCGTCGTTGCCCGGAACCGCCATCACTGCTGTCAAAATTGCGGGTGTCGAACACGAGTTCGCTACGATCAAAGGGGTATCGGAAGATATCTATAACATGATCCTGAACTTGAAGGGCGTGCGCTTCAGACAGATCGAGCAAAGCAGCGGCGTTATCCGCATCCGCAAAAAAGGACCTGGAAATCTTACTGCGGATGACATCGCCAATGCAACCGCAGAGTTCACCGTTTTGAACAAATCCCACCATGTGGCCACCCTATCGGAAGATTCCGAATTGGAAATGGAACTGCGCATGGGTCGCGGAAAAGGCTATGTGACCTCCGACGAGAACATGGTTGAAGACGAGACCGATGTGAATGTGATTCCGGTCGACGCCATCTTCACGCCAATCAAAGCGGTGAAGTACACGATTGAGAACGTCCGTGTAGGTCAACGCACCGATTACGAGAAGCTGATTTTAGAAGTCGAGACCGATGGGTCCGTCAATCCAAAAGAAGCCCTTACGATCGCAGGCAAAATCATCAAAGACCACATCGAAAAATTCATTACTGAAAAAATCGATGAACCGTTCAAGCAGGAAGAGGACGAAGTGGATTCCGAAAAAATCCGCGTCGCGAATCTGCTACGCACAAGCATTGAAGATCTGAACTTGAGTGTTCGGGCGTATAACTGCTTGAAATCAGCCAACATCAATTCCATTGCTGAACTGGTTTCCAAAAATGAGACTGAATTGTTGAAATTCCGCAATTTCGGTCGCAAATCACTGGCCGAACTTACCGAAGTCATCGAAGAAAAGAATCTTCATTTCGGAATGGATATCGGCAAATATCTAGACAAGTAAATTAAGGATCGACTGAAATGCGCCATCAAGTAAAAGGGAGCAAACTCGGACGTACGAGCGCTCATAAGAAAGCGACGATGCGTTCGCTGTGTATCTCCCTGATCACCCACAAACGGATTGTGACCACCTTGGCCAAGGCCAAGGAATTACGCCGCTATGTAGAGCCGTTGATCAACCGTGCGAAAGAAGACTCGATGCACAATCGTCGTCAAGTATTCTCGTTTTTGCAGGATAATTTTTCGACTAGCCAACTCTTCGATGTAGTTGGACCGAAAGTCGGTGATCGTCCGGGTGGATTCACCCGCGTGATTCGCATTGGATACCGAATTGGTGACTCCGCTGATCGCGCTGTGATTGAATTGGTCGATTACAATGATGTTCAACCATCGGATGTGTCGAAGAAGAAGAAGCGCACGCGTCGTGGTTCTTCCAAACCGAAAGCTGAGGCTGCACCAGTGGCTGTGGCTGAGGACGTGGTAGAAGCTGCTCCAGTGGCCGAAGAACCGATTGTGGAGGTCGCAGAGGTTGCTGAAGCGACGGAAGCCACTGAGACTCCGGAGGCGACAGAAACCGCTGGTGAAGCGGCTCCGGAAGATCCGAAGGCCTGATCCTACACGGATGTTGAAATTAAAGCGGAATCCTTTTGAGGGTTCCGCTTTTTTTGTCGGTTATTGGTTGACTTGTACGGCGAAATAGCGGTACATTGAAGGCCCGACAAAAAGTGAAGAAATTGATTTTTTGGTTGACAAGTGGGTTCTTGGGTGTGTAACTTAGGAATCTGCGCCGGAAA
>CAYPOI010000053.1:0-17639 GCA_964412365.1 uncultured Chitinophagales bacterium
CAACATCCGGAAGCCGGCTTTTTCATAATCGTCTTTGAGGATCCAGGCGATGGATACCACGTGCGGAATCTGCCAGAAGAAGATGAATCCGAACAGGAGCCACATGCCTGGGTGACTTAAATCGCCGCTCACAGCCGCCCATCCGCCTACGGGTGGAAGTGCGCCCGCAACCGCGCCGATGGGCACGTTGGCGAAGGTGATGCGCTTGAGCGGGGTGTAGAAGCTCAGATAGATGAAGGATGTGGCGAGGGAAACGAGTCCGGCTACGGCGTTGACGCTCAGGATGAGGTAAATGAGTCCGCTAAAGATCATGGCCAGCGAGAAGAACAGCGCGTGGATCGGCTCGATGCGCAGCATGGGCAAGGGGCGACGCGACGTGCGAACCATCAACTTGTCCAGGTCGCGTTCCAGATATTGGTTGTGCGCGGCGGTTCCGCCGGCGATCATCCAGGTGCCGAGGAGGGCGTTGAACAGCATCACGAAATCCACCGATCCGGCCGAAGCGAGGAAAAAACCAATGGCCATGCTCGCCACCACAGATGCGGTGATGCGCGGTTTGGTCAGCTCGAAATAAGCTTTCGCAGTCTGAAGAAACGGGATGGCGACGGTAGCGGTTTGCATGGAATGATGAAGGATTTTCAGAAAACAAAGGTACGGATTTTTTACCTTGCAGGACTACATTAAGCAACCCATATGCGACTCAATCGGTTCCAAAAACTAGCCATACTGACGGTATGCGCCACACTATTTCTTATTCTGGTCGGTGGATTGGTGAGAGCCACGGGCGCGGGCCTCGGCTGTCCCGACTGGCCGAAATGCTTCGGCGTCTGGATTCCGCCCACATCCGTAGCCGATCTTCCGGCGGCGTATGATGCGGCCTCGTTCAATGTCGTGAAAACATGGACCGAGTATGTGAACCGACTGATCGGGGTTCTGATCGGCTTGTTGATTATCGCAACGGCCATTTCGTCTTATAAGTATCGCAAGACGAAGCCGGTGGTATTCTATTCTTCTGTGGCGGCGTTCGTGCTGGTTCTATTCCAGGGATGGCTTGGCGGGATGGTGGTGCGGTCCGGGCTCTCACAGGGCCTCATCACGCTGCACATGGTGATTGCCATGGTGTTGGTTGGCTTGCTGCTGTTGGCGGCGTTCAAGGCCGTGTCGGACCAAATCAACGTGTCAATACCCGAATCGCTTCGGAAACCCTTGTTATGGTCGTCGGGTATCTTGCTGGCAATCACGATGCTTCAGCTTGGAATCGGAACGCAGGTTCGTGAAGCGATCGATCTGGTGGCTAAGACCATGCCGGGAATTGGTCGTGGCGAGTGGCTCGAGAACACGGGTCTGGTGGACGTGGTTCACCGTTCGTTCAGCTGGCTGGTGCTGGCCGCGCTGGGGTGGGTGGTTATGGTCAGTCGCAGGCCTGGTGCGCCGAATTGGGTAGGAAGGATGACCGGTCTTGTGGCAGCTCTTGTGTTGCTACAGATCTTGGTCGGCGTCGGACTCGCTTACGGAAGCATGCCCGCGGCGCTTCAAGTGGTTCACCTGAGCGGAGTGAGCCTTCTCATTTCCGCGCAGATGGTGATGATCTTGCTAATTACTGAAGCGAGGACTGCGTAACCGGCGGCGTCGGCGGCCTGTTGTAGATGTCCGACGGCTTATCGCGGAATAGGGTGTCCAACAACGTGATGCCCACCATCACAGTGAAAAACACGACCGATAGCAGCAGGGCGATGGTGTTGATTTTCTTATCCCAATACAGCCCCATGAAGAAAGCGGCTACGAGTGCGGCTTTGAACACGGCTATACCGATCGCCACAATGATATTGAACGGCGCTGGAATGTGGATGAAAGCCACGGCCACAGTCAATCCGGTGAGGATCAGCAATGCAATCGCGGTTCCGAACAAATACTTGAGAGAAATGATATGATGCGAGCTCATGAGTCGGTTCCTTTAGTCGATCAGATAGAGGAGTGGGAAGAGGAAAATCCAAACGATGTCCACCAAGTGCCAGTATAGACCGGTTATTTCCACTGGTGTGTAATACTCCGAATTGAAGGCGCCTTTTTTCGTTTTGATGATCAGCCAGGTGATGATCCCGATTCCGATGATCACGTGAATGCCATGCAACCCCGTCATCATGTAATAGATCGAGAAGAAGATGTGCGCGCGCGGATGGTCGATGCCCGTAAAGGTGTAATATTCGCCAGGGAAGATGCCCATGTCGAATTTGTGTGTGTACTCGAAGTACTTGATGATCATGAACACGAAGGCCAATGCGACGGTCGACATTAGGTAGATCATCGATTTGCGCGCTTCATTCGTCTGTGCGGCGCGGATGGCCAAGGCCATGGTCAGCGAGCTTCCGATCAGCACCAAGGTGTTGATGCCGCCCATCGTGGTATCCAACTGCGTAGCGGCCATGGTGAAGAGTTCGGGGTTCCAGGCGCGGTACACGATGTAGGCGACAAACAAGCCACCGAAGAACAGGATTTCCGTGACAAGGAAGACCCACATGCCGAGTTTCGCGGAGTCGAACTGCTGGTCGCTGTCCACGAAATGATGCTGGACATGGCTATGGGCGTGAGATGCGTCGGTATGGGACATGGGTTAGTGCGATTTTGGTTCGGATGAACTGTGCGGGTCTTCGACACCCATACGGAATTCAGCAATAGGCTGATGGTAGTCGTAGGGGCCATGCTTGACCACAGGGACATAGTCGAAATTGTGTGGGGGCATTGGGGATGAAGTCATCCACTCGAGCGAACGCCCACCCCATGGGTTCGACGGCGCTGCGTCGCCTTTACGCAACGATTGCATCAGGTACCAGGCGATGAGCAGGAAGCCGACGCCCAATATCCAGGATCCGACGGTTGAATATTGATGCAGAGTCTGGAATTGCTCGATGTAGCCGTAATAACGACGTGGCATGCCTTGCGATCCCATCACAAACTGTGGCAGGAAGGTCATGTTGAAGCCGACGAACAAAATCACCGCGGCGATCTTAGCCTGAAATTCGTTGAACATCTTGCCTGTGAACTTCGGCCACCAGAAGTGCAAGCCACCAAGGAAGGCGAATACGGTTCCACCCATCATCACATAGTGGAAGTGAGCCACAACGTAGTAGGTATCATGAAGGTGGATGTCGACGGACAAGGCGCCGAGCATGATTCCGGTCAATCCACCGATGGTGAACAGGAACAAGAACATGATGGCATAGATCATCGGCGATTGCAACCAGATACTGCCTTTGTACATGGTCGCCACCCAGTTCAGAATTTTGATACCTGTAGGCAGACCCACGAAGAAGGTGAGGAAGGAGAACACGACGGTAGACAGCTCCGATTGGCCCGACGTGAACATATGGTGTCCCCATACCAAGAATCCGATGAAGGCGATGGCAAGGGATGAGAAGGCGATGGCCCAATATCCGAAGATGGTTTTGCGAGAGAAAGTGGCGATTAGCTCGGATATGATTCCGAACGCTGGCACGATCATGATGTATACGGCCGGATGCGAGTAGAACCAGAAAAAGTGCTGATACAAGACCGGATCACCACCCAAGGCCGGATCAAAGATCCCGATGCCGAGTGTGCGCTCCAGGATGAGCAACAACAAGGTGATGGCCAGAACTGGAGTAGCCAATACTTGGATGATGGCCGTTGCATAAAGCGACCATATGAACAGCGGAAGCTTGCCCCAAACCAATCCAGGCGCGCGCATCTTGTGGATGGTCACGATGAAGTTCAAACCGGTAAGGATGGACGAGAATCCCATCACAAACACCCCGAAGGTCATGGAGATGACCGCAGTCCCTGTATTCGTCGAATACGGCGTGTAGAATGTCCAACCGGTGTCGATACCCCCTTGAGCCATCGAATACAAGGTGAAGAACGCGCCGAACACGTAAATGTAGAAGCTGGCCAGGTTCAATCGGGGGAAGGCCACGTCTTTGGCTCCCAACATCACAGGCAGGAAAATGTTGCCCAATGCCGCCGGAATGGACGGAATGATGAACAGGAAGATCATCACCGCCCCATGCAAGGTGAAGATGCGGTTATAGGTGTCCGCATCCATGAAATTGCGTGCGGGTTCCCACAGTTCCAGTCGAAGGACCAATGCGAGCACGCCTCCCACAAAGAAGAAGAAGATGATCGAAGCCAAGTACATCAGTCCGATGCGCTTGTGATCGATCGTCAACAGCCACGATTTAAGGCTTTTATCGTGGTTCAGGTAATGGGTTTTGGGATGTTCTTCGACAGGGAATTCCCGGATCGTTGTGTTTGCCATAAGGGTAATCAGTTCAACTCTTTGATATATTCGATGAGGGCGTCAACCTGACGGTCGCTCAATACGCCGGCATAATTCGGCATCGCAGGTGGATATCCAGCCACGATTTTCGCATTGGAGATCAGGATCGACTCGCGTAAGTAGGATTCGTCGGCGGTGGCACTGGTACCATCCGTGAAATTCCGGGTGGCGCCAAACAGGCCTTTGAATGTGGGTCCGATGCCAGCCGCACCGTCAACCGAGTGGCAGGCCATGCAACCTTGTTGGGAGAATACGTTCTCTCCGAGGCGGGCCAAAGGAAGTTCTTGTTCGGATTTGGCTTTTTCTTCAGACAGCCATGCGGTGAATTCGGCTTCAGGAAGCACGATGACGCGACCCATCATCGCCGAGTGACCCGATCCGCAATATTCCGTACAGAAAATGACATGTTGACCTGGTTCCTCCGCCTGAAACCACACCGTGGTGTAACGGTTGGGCATCAAATCTTGCTTGATCCGGAAATCAGGCACGAAAAAGGAATGGATCACATCGCGCGATTGCATAAGCAATTTCACAGGACGACCAGCTGGAACGACCAAATCGGAGCCGGATAGGACACCATTGGTGTAGGTAAACTGCCATCCGAAGGAGAGGCCCGTCACATACACTTCCATCGAGTCGGCAGGAGCATTTCGCATATTCATGTAGCCGCGGAAGCCCCATGCGAACACAATCATGATCAGGATGAGGGGGATGATCGTCCAGGTCAATTCCAAGGCCAGGTTGTGGCGGATGACCGGCGTGACGTCCGAATCGGATTTTCGCTTGTATTTCCAGGTGAAATAAATCAGTGCGAACGTGATCCCCAGAAGCAGGATCACACTGGCAACATTGATGAACATGAACAAGTTGTCGACATCGCTAGCGAGTGTCGAGGATTGCTCAGGTAGTAAATAGTCTCGAAGTCGTTCCATCTAGGCGGTAGTAGCTAAAGTCGATTTCTGTTTGCGTGATTTTTCGCGGAACCATAAGATTCCCAGCAGTGAACCAAGCAGAAGCAGGGTGAGCAAGCCACCCAGTTTCATGATGTTCACCGCAGTAGGCACATACGACCGGGAATCGGGGTCATAGGTGTAACAATACAGCACCACTCGATCGATGACGGTCCCGATTTTACCATCGGCTGCATCGAACAAAGCATTTCTCATGTCGATATTGCTGAATTGGGCGCCATACAAGTAGCGGGTGATGCGTCCGGTCGGACTCAAAAACACGATGTTGGCGGTGTGCAAGTATTCTTGGCTTTCTTCGCTCCATTTGAAGGAAAATCCGATCGATTCGGTCAGTGTTTCGATGGTGAGCGAATCGGCCGTGAGGAAATGCCAGCCGTTTTGGATGTCATCCTCGCTGTTTTCTTTGATGTAGCGATTCTTTTTGGCCAGAGCCAATTCGGATGTCTCTTTTGGATCGAAGGAGAACGTCACGACGTGATAATCTTCACCCAACGTCCATTGCATCTCTTCGATGGCATCGTTCACGCCGTTCAGGATAAGTCCGCAAAGCATCGGACAACCATAATAGACCGGTACCAGGATTACCGGCTTCCCGCTTTCGAAGTATGATCCGAGGCGTACCGCTTCCCCGGCTTCGTTGCGAAGCGTGAGTTCCATCGGGATGGTTTCGCCCAAGCGTTCATTCAACCCGACGCCTCTCAGTTCCGCAGGCAATGTGTTCATCTGGGCACGTGCAACAGCAGGCGCCAGAATCATCACACAGATTGCGAGAATCAGGTTAGCGGGTTTGTTCATTCAAAATCAACGTGATCGCGCTGTCGACAGGGATGCGGTAGACTTGATTATCGGCATCCACCACACCAGTCGATGTAAGATCGGTCTTGTGTTGCTGTTTCAAATTGTTGATCACCGGGTAATTGGCAGATATGGCTGCGTTTCGGGACGATTGAAAATCCAACCAACGGTACATTTCCATCGCGCCGATGACCAATACCACGACCAGCAAAATACCAGCGAAAAACAATGGGAACAGTTTTCTGTAGTTGAGCTCATCCGGAACCACGCCGTGCTCTAGGTCGCGACGTAATTCTTCGAGAGTTAACCCGTATTCGGGCTCCAACGTGCCCAAATCAATTGATTCTTTCGTCTTTTTTGTAGCCATATTCGGGTTCAGTGAGCATGCATGGATTCATTGTATTTCGGATCGTTCACGCAAACCATGTTTTGTTTGCCGAAGCGATCGAAGAACAGCCATAGGCTGATACCAACCAGACCGATGAGGGTAGTCAGATCCATCCAATGAAGGTTAATGTAATGGAAATCGGGATTGGTCAGGCCGCGGTTCGGCATCACAACCCAATACATTTCGATGAAGTGGACCACGATGATCCAGATCGCCATGAATTTGAGGAGTTTCAAATTGGCCTTGGAGGCCGCAGGCAACAGAATGAAGAACGGAATGATGAAGCGGCCGAACAGCAATCCGTAGCTCACATACTCCCATCCGCCTTCCAACCGGTGGTAGAACCACAAGGTTTCTTCCGGGATGTTGGCGTAATAGATGAGGAAGAACTGGCTGAACCCGATGTAGGCGTAGAATACCGTGAATCCAAACATCAGCTGACCCAAGCTCTTGTAAGCCGGCATGGTGATGGTGTTCGTGAGCAAGCCTTTGCCACGGAGATATAGAGCGACCAGAATGACGGCAGCCAATGTGGCCTGAAACGCCATCGCGAAATAATAGACTCCGAACATGGTGGAGAACCAATGCGGATCCAAGCTCATCAACCAGTCGAAGGAAGCGAAGGCAACGGAAAAGCCGAACAGAAAAATGCCCGGAGCACTGATTTTACGTTGGTCGGTTTCGATGGCCCAATCGTTGGTTTTGTCCAACTTGATGGTGTTCTTGTACAATTTGTAACCCAAGAATCCCCAGAAGGAGAAGTAAAGAATATTCCGAGCGATGAAGAACGGGACGTTCAAATAAGGGGCTTTGCCTTGAAGTAGCGCATCCGTAGCGACCGCGTCTTCGTGTGTCCAATGATACAGGCTGTGCATGCCGAAAAGGACCGGAATGAACATGATTCCCAACCAAACCAAATTCGCGGCGTTGGTTTCAGGAATACGTCGTAGTGTGACGGCCCATGATGAACGAGTGATGTGGTGGATCATCACCAAGAACAATGAGGCGATGCCGAAACTGGCCACGAAGGCGAAGCTGGTTAGGTAGCTGTAAAAGAATTGGTCGTGATCCGCAAAATAACCGATCAAGCTCAAAACGAGTCCTGCGATGCCCGCATACAGGAATTTCTTTGCTGGATTGATATTCTGCGGAAACTGAACGGAATCGTGTGTGGAATCGTGCGTCATGGTTCAGTTACCTGCTGTAAGGTTTAGTGTCTGGAGATCCGCTTGCGATGCATTTTGACTGCGTTGCAGCACGCGCAAGTAGGAGACGATCGCCCAACGGTCTTCCACCGAAATCTGGTGGCGGTACGGTTGCATGGTTCTCACACCATTGTAGATGGCGCTGTAGATCTCACCATCGGGCATGGCCACGATGCGCGGATCATGAAAACTGGGTGGCATGACGAGTCCGTACCCGATAATGATGCCATCTCCGGCTCCGGTGCCGCCATGGCAAGCGGAGCAATAGATATCATACCGCTCTTTTCCGCGGTACAAGAAGGCGCGGGAGAGTTCTACCGGCGCTTTTGCGACAAATTGACCGTTCGCTTCGATGCCTTGCTCGTAACGGATATCGTCTTGCAACCATCCGCGAGCAACGGTTCCTTCGACCGGCTCGCGCATGGCACGGTTGTCTTCAAAGAAGGTGTTCTTGTCTTGTGCTTTGAATTTTGGCTGCCAATCCATGTTCGGATTGATGTGGATCGGCGGCTTTTCCGAGGGCATACCCTGGCATCCTGCCAGCATCAGTCCAACGAAAAGCACTACGGTGTGATGAATGCGCATGATCAGGCGGAAATCGGTTCAATGTGGATGGCACCGGCTTCACGTAGCAGATCAGCCGTTTTGCTTTCGTTGTACAAATCGTCGTCGGTTTCGATGACGATGAAGAACCCGTCGTCGGTGGCGCGTTTGAAGCGCTCCGAATTGAACAACTTGTTGTGGTGTTTCGGCATGTTGTTCAAGAAGAACATCCCGAACACCGCTCCGAAAGCGGATAGGAGGATGGTCAATTCAAAAGTGACCGGAACATAGGATGGGATGTTGGCGAACGGCTTTCCGGAGATATTCAGCGGATAGGCGATGCTGGATGTCCATATGGTTAGCCCGGCACCTAGCAAAAAGCCCAGGATGCCGTGTGCGAACACGATACGACCCAAGATGGATGGTTTCAGGTTCATCGCATCGTCCATGCCATGGATCGGAAACGGGCTGTACGTATCCCATTTGGTATATCCGGCTTTGGAGACCAGTTTCGCGGCGTTCAATAGGTCGCCGGTGCCCTTGTATTCGGCCAGAATGCCGTAAACGGAATCGGATTTCATAGGCGATTTCATTAGGCGTGCCCTCCTTTGGATTCGTTATAGTGCGGATCGGCTTGAGGCATCACCATCTTGATTTCTGCCATCGATACCATCGGCAGGAATCGAAGGAAGAGCAGGAAGAACGTGAAGAAAAGTCCGAATGTGCCCAAATAGGTGAGAATGTCAACCCAGGTCGGCGAGTAGTAGCCCCATGAGGATGGAAGGAAATCTTGAGCCAGCGAGGTGACCGTGATCACGAAGCGCTCAAACCACATGCCGATGTTTACGACAATCGACAGGATGAAGGAGACGACGATACTCCGTCTCATCTTCTTGAACCAGAAGAACTGAGGGGATATCACGTTGCACAAGAACATCGTCCAGTAGGCCCATGCATATGGACCCATCGCACGGTTGATGAACGCCGCTTTTTCATACGTCACGCCGCTGTACCAAGCGATGAAGAATTCCATGATATAGGCGAAACCGACCATGTTGCCTGTCACTAGGATGATCAGGTTCATCTTCTCGATGTGATTGATGGTCATGATGTCTTCCAAGCCATAGAGCTTACGAGCGAGCAACATGAGGGTCATCACCATCGCGAAACCTGAGAAAATAGCTCCTGCGACGAAGTAGGGAGGGAAAATCGTGGTGTGCCAACCTGGAATGATGGACACAGCGAAGTCGAACGATACGATGGTGTGAACGGAGAGTACCAACGGAGTGGCCAAACCTGCGAGCAGGAGGTAGGCTTTCTCGTAATGTTGCCATTGGCGGTTACCGCCGGTCCAGCCCAAAGCGAAGAATCCGTACACTTTTGCGCCGATGGAGCTTTTCACTCGGTCGCGCAAGGTGGCGAAATCCGGAACCAAGCCAACGTACCAGAACAGGAGGGACACGGTGAAGTAGGTACCGACCGCGAACACGTCCCACAACAATGGTGAGTTGAAGTTCGGCCACATCTGCATGCCGTTCGGAAGAGGGAACATCCAATAGGCCAGCCAGATCCGTCCGACGTGGATACCGGGGAAAATCAAGGCGCAGATGACCGCGAAAATGGTCATGGCTTCAGCGAAGCGGTTGATGGCGGTACGCCAGCCTTGGCGGAACAGGAAAAGTATGGCGGAAATCAGGGTTCCGGCATGGCCGATCCCCACCCACCATACGAAGTTGATGATCGCCCAGCCCCAGCCTACCGGATTGGTGATTCCCCAGACTCCGGTTCCTTCCCAGATCAGATAGCCGATCATGGTGAGAAGCAAGCCCAACAGTAAGTTGGAAATGCCGAACGCGATGTACCACCACGTTGGAGCCGGTTTCTCGGGGATGTCGCCGATCAGCGCGGTGAGGCTTTTGAAGGTATGGTTACCCTCTACAAGCGGTTTTTCCGGTACGTAAGTTGACGTCTGACTCATGCCGTGGCTTCGTTAGGATTGCGAAGTTTCGCCATATAGGAGGTCCGTGGGCGAATATTCAGTTCTTCGAGGAGCAGATAATTGCGTTCGTTGCGTTTGGTTTGCACAACGGTGCTGTTGGTATCGGTCAGGTCGCCGAAATAGATCGCATCGGACGGACATGCCTGCTGGCACGCCGTTTTCACGGCTCCGTCTTTTGGTTTCACACTGTTGGTTTCGCGCTTGGTCTCGATTTTAGCGCGGCTGATGCGTTGAACGCAGTAGGTGCACTTCTCCATCACACCACGGAAACGCACCGTCACATCCGGATTCATGGCCATTTGCACCACTTCCGGATCGGTTCCTTCGGTAAGGAAGGTCTTCGGATAGTTGAAGAAATTGAATCGACGCACTTTGAACGGACAGTTGTTCGCGCAATAGCGGGTTCCGATGCAACGGTTGTAGGTCATCTGATTCAGACCGTCGTCGCTGTGTGTGGTAGCGGCCACCGGACATACTTGCTCGCAAGGAGCCAGTTCGCACTGCATGCAAGGAATCGGCTGATGTACGATTTGCGGATTTCCATTCACATCGCCACTGAAATAGCGGTCGACGCGGATCCAATGCATTTCACGACCACGACGCACTTCGTTTTTACCGATCACCGGAATGTTGTTCTCGGCTTGGCAAGCGATCGTACACACGCCGCAACCAGTGCAAGCGTTCAAATCGATGGTCATACCCCATTGCGGCTCGCGCTCAGGGAATGTCTGCTCATTGAACAGGGAGATGGCTTGTCCGTTCTCGTCGATTGGACCTGGAACTTTCACCATGTCCGGCGCGAAGGTCGGATTGGCCTTGTAAGCAACCAATGTCGCCTCGCGAATCAGCGGACGACCTTCCATGCTGTGGTGATCTTGCGTGGAAGCGATTGAATAGGTGTTCGAGCTCTTAGTGACAGTTCCCGATGTGAAGAGGGGGGAACCGGATGTGCGGAGGGGATGAACATCCACACCTTGGCCGGACCCGACACGTCCGGAGTGGGTACGTCCGTAGCCGGTGTAGAGGGTGATGCTGTCGTCGGCATGACCAGGAACGACCCAGATCGCCAATTCCACGGTGTTGCCGTTGGATGTGATCGACACCATCGGTTCCTCATCTGCAGGAGCGCGCAGGATTGAGGAGCGAGGATACTCCACGCCAAACTGACCCGCCGTAGCCGGGCTCATGAGCGCCACGTTATCCCAGGTAATTTTCGTGATCGGATCGGGCAGTTCCATGAGCCAACCATTGTTGGCGAACCGTCCGTCGTAGATCTTGCTGTCTGGCTTGAACACGATTTCGATCCCATCCACCGACGCGACCCCATCCGCCAATGAACGAACCGCTTGGCCTGCCCCGCTTGCGGTACGCGCAGCCTCCGCACGGAAGGATGTGCCTTTACGCAACCCGTCGTGCAAGACCTCGCGCCAATCGGCAGTGCCCCAAGTCGTTTTCACAAGATCATGACCCGCGGTGAAACTGCCTGTCGCAATCAGATTCAAGACTTCAATTTCGCTGAGTCCGCCGAACAAGGGCTGGATCAACGGTTGAACGACCGATTCGGCACCCGTGTAGGAGAATCCGTCGCCCCATGCCTCGAGGAAATGGGCGCGGTTCACATGCCAGCCGGTAGCTGGCAATGCGGCGGCGGTCTCATCCACATGGGTGGACAAATGAACGACGGTTCCGACGGCAGACAAGGCGCCTTTCACGTCCACATCCGCTGGAGCGGTATAGACCGGGTTGGTTCCGACCATTACCAAGGCATCGTAGGAACCGGCTTTCAGGTCTGAAATGAGTTTCGTGAACGCTTCATGCTGGTTGGCGGCATCAGCATATGGAAGGGCGGCGTAGGTGACCCCGTTTCCGACCGCGCCGATCGCGACGTTGATCGCGGCCACAGCGGCATGCACTGCGACAGGTTGATCATCACCGGCAACAACCACCGCAGCGCCGTTCTGGGCACGGAGGTCGGCGGCCATTCGATTCAGGATATCGTGCGAGCTATGGTTGTTGGAGTAACCCGAGAACCCGTCGGCACCCACAGCGGCGGCTAATGCGAAGGCGACTTGGGCCACATCAGACGATTTCACACGGACGCGATGCTCGGCGTTGGATCCGGTGAGGGAATAATTGCTTTCAACCACATATAGGCGGTTCATATCGTCTTGTGTCGACATCACCTTGCGGCGTTTGGCGAACAATTTGGAGGCACGGACGCTATCCGGTCCGGCTGACATGAAATCGTTGTCAAACGAGACAACGACATTCGCTTTATCGTACTGAGGAATCGTGCGAAGCTTGGTGCCGAATACGGTCTGAGTACCGAGCAAGGAGTTTTCCTCGCCGAACGGCTCGTAGGTGACCCAGGTCGAGTTCGCGAAGCGCGAGCCTAACGTGCGACGGATGCGCGAAACCGTTTGCGAGGAGGTGGCTTCAGATAAGAAGGCCACGCGCTTGCCGGAGGTGAAGAATTCGGCACAGAACGCAGAAAACTCAGCAACCGTTTTGGATTCGCCACCTAACAGGATATTTCTTGAACGATCGGGATCGTACAGGTCGAGAATCGTGGCCTGCTGCAGGATGTTCGTTCCGCCAAGGCTATCAGGATGCAGCTCGTTGCCTTCCACTTTGGTCGGCCGACCCTCGTGGGTTTGCACCACCAAGCCCGTAACCGATCCACGAAATGGAATGGCTGTGGCGTAATACAGAGGATTTCCAGCCACAACGAATTCCGGTTGGCGGCTGTACGGAAGGATCTTCTGAATGGGTTTGCGGCAAGCGGCGAAACCAGCCAGGGCGATCGATGCGCCCATGATTTGAAGGAAATTGCGCCGTGAATAACCATCCGTCAGTTCGGTGGCATTCGCTTGGAACTCCCGATCAACGAAGCGTTTGTATTCATCGTTGTGCGACAGTTCATTCAGGCTGCGCCAATAGGTATTGGGTTGTGCTTTACTCATGCGTTCGATCAATAATGGCAAGCATTGCAGTAAATCGGCGGTGCAATGTTCTTTTTGGAGATGATTTCGGCGGCTAACTCGAATTGATTGACAGGGGCCACCCAACTCATGTTGGTAACTTGGTCAAGTGGGCGCAGGCTTGGACCTGGGTTGTTGTGGCAATCCAAGCACCAGCCCATGCTCATCGGCTCGGCTTGCATCACCACTTCCATCCGATCTACGCGACCATGGCAGGACGCGCAACCAACGCCCACGTTCACGTGTGCGGAGTGGTTAAAATGGACATAATCGGGAAGGTCATGCACTTTCACCCATTCAATGGCGGTTCCTTCCAACCAGCTTTCACGCAACAGGGCGAGTTTCTCGCTGTCGGTCTTAATCTGGGTATGACAGTTCATACAGGTTTGGGTGGATGGGATGGATGCGACAGCCGATACCTCGACCGATGCATGGCAATAACGGCAATCCAAACCTAACTCGCCTGCGTGAAGGCGGTGGCTGTAGTCGATGGGCTGTTTTGGCGCATACCCGACTTCAAGAAAATCATGAGAACCGAAATGCCAGAAAAAGAAGACGATCGATGTGATCAACAAGACGGATCCGACGAGCAGGAGTCTTGGGACCCGGTTGCTCCATTCGGGAAATAGCTGAGCCATTTGTACCTGGTTTGTTACGTGTTCTGCGAAGCGCTACTCTGCGGATGCTTTGCGCAGAATAAGTGGCAAATATAACCACGTTCGCGCAGGAATCCGGTATCCATTCTTACTATTTAAACCGATTCTATTCAATCTCAAGCATGTGCGTTCAGAATCAGGAAAATGAGCACACCGGTTACGGATACATACAACCAAACGGGAAAAGTGACTTTTGAAACAGCACGGTGTTGCTTGAATTTGCCAGCGAAGGCCAAGTAAAAGCTGAACAAGATGAGTGGCACAACCAAGGCCGACAACAGGATGTGGCTAATCAGAATGGTGAAGTAAATCCCTCGGATGAGTCCTTCGCCTGTGAACGAGGTGTGACCCACGGCATTGTGGTAAATCACATAGGTTAGCAGAAACGCGGTGGAGGTACCGAACGCGGCCAGATTGAACTTCATATGAAGGTCGTATTTCTTCTGAAAGACCGCGCGAATGGCTAGCAACAGAAACACCGTGCTCAGCGAATTCAACGATGCATTGACGGCTGGAAGCCAATACACCCATTCAGCATAGGACTCACTGCCGCCCTTGAAATAAATGAGCCATACCAAAAATGCGAAGGCGATCAGGCTGATGCCGATGATCAGAAAGGCCGCTTTGAAGGCGTCGAGGTTCTTGAAAGCGGCGATCGTGACCTGGTCTTTGAAGGTGCTGTTTTCCATGGCGTCAAAATACGATTCTCCTGCTTATGTTTTGACATGGCCAAACGCATTTCAATTCATCCCATAACCCCACAAAACAAGCGATTGTTCGACATTGTGGATGCGTTGCGGGCCAATCAGATTCTGTTGTTTCCTACCGACACCCAGTATGCCATCGGATGTGTGTACACCAATAAAAAAGGTCTTGACCGCATCCGGACCATCCGTCGGCTCATGCCGAATCATACCTTTACCCTGATGATCGATTCGATGACGGGCTTGTCGCGCTTCGCTCACATCACCGATGCCAATTTCAAGTTGATCAAGCGACTGATTCCGGGTCCGTACACCTTCATTCTGCCTGCAACAAAAGAAGTTCCGAGTCTGTTAGTGCATGCCAAGCGCAAAACCATCGGGTTTCGTGTGCCCGCATCCCCGATCTGCACGCAATTGTTGCAAGAATTGGGAGCGCCAATCTTGGGTGTGACGGCGCAGGAGATGTCGGGCGGCGGTGCTTTGCTGAATCGAGAATTGCTGATAGAGGAGTTATCCAACCAAGTCGACCTAATTGTCGATGACGAATTGGAACCCATCAACCTTCAAACATCCGTCATCAATCTGACGGGTCCCACACCGCTCATCCAGCGCGCTGGAGCCGGATTCGATGAATTGAGGGATGTGTTTTTGACCCTAAATATTCCATTGGAAGAGGACGAAACCGAATGACGATCCGAAAAATTGCCGTAAACACCGGTGGCGGTGATGCACCCGGACTTAATGCCGTGATCCGCGCCGTGACCCTAGCCAGCCTGAAACGTGGTTGGGAGGTGGTTGGCATACGCAACGGGTATCGAAGCCTGCTGGATCCGAATACGGAACTGATGAAGCTTAATCGCTTGGCTGTGCGCGGTATCACCATGCAAGGTGGAACCATTCTCGGTACGGCGAATCGGGGAAATCCCTTCGAAATGCCGGTTCGTAACGACGACGGAAGCTGGCGTGCCGAAGACATGAGTGATGCGCTGGTGGCTCGCTTCCATGAAGAGAAGATCGACGCCTTGGTGGCCATAGGCGGGGATGGAAGCATGAGAATCGCATCCCTGTTGATCGAAAAAGGCATTCCGGTGGTCGGGGTTCCCAAAACCATCGACAACGATCTTCCGGAAACGGATTTCACAATCGGGTTCGATACGGCGGTATCCATCGCAACGGAAGCGATCGACCGCATCCAAACCACGGCCGAGTCGCACGAACGGGTGATGGTGGTGGAAGTGATGGGTCGGTATGCGGGATGGATCGCTCTTCATTCCGGATTGTCGGCATCTGCGGATGTGATCCTGATCCCGGAAATTCCCTTTGAATTGGGTCCAATCGTGGAAAAAATCCGAGATAACGAAGCCAATGGCCGACACCACACCATCATCGTCGTTGCCGAAGGTGCTAAAGAAAAAGGCGGACACGTGATGGTAATGGGGAAAGCGGTGGGGCAGGCCGAGCAATTGGGCGGCATCGGGGCGTATGTGTCGAAGCGCCTCGGGGAGATGACC
Source organism: uncultured Chitinophagales bacterium (assembly GCA_964412365.1). Taxonomy (GTDB): domain Bacteria; phylum Bacteroidota; class Rhodothermia; order Balneolales; family HLUCCA01; genus CAMTWZ01. The sequence goes on from CAYPOI010000053.1 coordinate 16,066, forward strand.
GGCAAGGAAACCCGTTCCACCGTGTTGGGGCATTTGCAACGAGGTGGGTCCCCATCCACATTCGATCGACTCATATCCTTGAAATGCGGTGCCGAAGCCGTTCGGATGGTGGACGAAGGCGCGTTCAATCAATTGGTGATCTTGAAGGGCTTCAAAACCTTCAGAGTTCCCATCCCCCAAATCGCCGGAGGCATGAAATGCGTGCCCTTGAATGGCGATGCGGTGAGCACCGCGCGGGAATTGGGGGTGTGTTTTGGGGATGGATGACGTGAAACGATGGACGTGGGACGTAGGGGCGCATAAAGATTGACGCCGTCACGTTTCATTGTTGGGCCGAGATCATCATCCATCGAAAACGAACCATCAAGAGACGCCATCAATGAAAATTTATATTAAAAACATGGCTTGCGAGAGCTGTGTGCAATTCGTCAGGGATACCTTAGACGATCTTGACATCAAGACCAATAAAGTGGCATTGGGTGAAATCGACACGAAAGAAGACGTATCGGATGAAGACAAGAAGAAATTTGATGGAAAGCTTCGCAAGGTCGGACTCGAGCTCCTGGAAAAGAAAAAAGGGATCATGATCGAGAAAATGAAGAAGGTGATGATCGACTATGTGTACAAGCACGATTCAAAAGCGGATGTCAAATTCTCGGTGCATCTCAGCAAGGAAATGGGGCTGAGTTACACCTATCTGGCGAACTTCTTTTCGGAAGTGGAAGCCACAACGATCGAACAATACATCATCGCGCTGAAGATCGAGCGGGTGAAGGAGTTGATCCTATTTGAAGAGGATACCTTTTCGGAGATCGCCTATAAGCTGAATTACAGCAGTTCGGCGCATCTGTCGTCGCAATTCAAAAAGGTGACGGGTTTGACGCCGTCTCACTTCAAGGCCTTGAAAGAGAAGCGGCGGTTGAGTATTCAGAATCTTTGAGTCTGAGGCACTGGTTGAAATCCCCCAGCTGAAGCTGGGGGTAAGCGTTAGGATCGATCACCCAATACTGTAGGACACCTTCAATCGATTGAGGTGGGACGGTAGGATGATTTTCTCATGTTGAAGCCTACCTACAACTATACCTGGATGGATGCCGATTTCATTGGCGAAACGAATCACATCGTACTCGCTTCTCAGTAAGGATAGGCGATATGCGTGATTCGGGGGAATCAGTAAATCTGCAGCGAACCGATTGGCCTCAATTTCAGCTGTTTCCAGTTCTTCGTCTGTGGCAGAAAAATCATCCATGAATACGTGGCGTTTTCCGCGCTTGCCATCACTATGAAGAAGGATGTGTCCTGCTTCGTGAAACAAATTGAACCAAAACCGGTCGTTTGACTTTCCAAACAACGATAACTGAATCATGGGTGAGTCGGATGTTAACCATCGGGCCACACCGCTGACCCGGGCTTTGGGAATGGGTGGAACAAACAGAAGTAGGACACCTGCTTCCGAAAACAGACTGCGCAAAATCGGTTCAAATGTTTTCGGCTCTTGGACGGTCAACGCCCGGATCTCTTTCAGACTAGATTCAAACCGGACAGGGTCGTAGGTGCCAACATTCAACTCCTTG
>CAYPOI010000054.1:0-17533 GCA_964412365.1 uncultured Chitinophagales bacterium
TCGATTTCAATTCCACTACGGTCGGCCATTACTAGATTCACATTGCAGGTTGGGCATTTCATGTCTGTAGGATTTTGTCAGGTGTTTTATTTAGGCTGTCGTGTAAACGAAAATGTGTCATGGCTCATTGTGTGAGCCGATACGAATCCGCATTGTTAGATACCATCAATCCCTCCTCTCCTTCAAATCGTTCAGATCATTCGGTTCGGAAATGGTTTCTTCGCCCAAGCTCAAAATCATTTCGGTGTGTTTGAGAACGGCTTTTATATGATGCTCTTTGGTTGTGAAGCTCCGGATTGTGTTCATCGCATCCATCAACCGGATCATCACGGCCGGACTCCCACCGGAAAACTGCCGGATCTGATTGAAGGCCGCATCCATCACGCCTTCAAATTCCAATATATCGGCGATGAGTCTGAGTTTCTTGTCTGGGTCGAACCGGTACTTGGATGGAAACTTTGCTTGAGCCAGATAACACATGGTTGCCGACAGATTATCGATGCATGCGATGGCCGTATATGGATCATTCACACCGGGTGATAGCGCTCGAACCCCGATTTCGACCATTTGATGGATGGAATATTCCAAATCCTGTTGGGGTGTTTTCGTCTTCCCGATCACGAATTGCTTGGCCAATTTTTTTAAAGAATCATCGTCCACTTCTGAATTCGAATACAGTATGCCGATCTCGCTTCCTTCAACGATAAAATTGCCGGGTCTGGGAAGGATCTTCAACAACGACTCCTGGTTGGCGACCTCCGCAATCAACAAATCCTGATCAATGTATTGCAGATACCCGTTTTTTGGTGATCTAAGTGGGATGCTTTGTTTATAGGCGGCCATTTCGATTGAATCGTCCAGTGAATCATCCTCATCCGCACCATCGCCCATTTTTTCTGGAAAGAGTGTTTTCACTTGCTTCGCAATGAAGTCGGAGATGTCCGAAATAACCCGATCCGCTTGAATGCTTGCCGAAATCTGATGGATGAAGACAATCAGCAGGATGATGTTTCCAATTGTGGCCACGAGCGCCACCAATATGGAAATCGAGGGGATGAAGCTGTATCCGTCATTGTCTCGGATGGCATTGAGCACCAGCAGGCAATACAAGTAGGTGGAGACATACGACCCCAGAACCACTTGATTGAGCCTCACATACATGAAATTCTTGATGAGTCGCGGACCCAATTGGGAGGATGCGAGCGTCAAGGCCACCAATGTGACCGAAAACACCGTTCCCGCCACGCCGATCATGCCTCCGGATATGGTCGATAAAATGCTGCGAGCCGAATCGGAACTGTTGACCAAGAAAAACCGGACCCAGCCGACATGTGAAATCGTGACGGAATTATCCAGCGATACGAGTCCGATGGATAACGCGATTGAAAATGCGATGATGAGCACGGGTAGAAACCAGAATGTGGACGTGATTTCTTTCCAATAAAACAGCCATTTTTTTGTGGTCAAAATTTGTACAACCTCTTCATTTATGTTCTAATCAGCATTTTACAGTCACTTATACGTTGAAAGTAACACATAATCGTTAAACGAAACGCACGTTGTGAACCTATGAAAAACTCCATCGCCAATGAACGGAATCGGTTGCTGAAAACAGTTGAACGCACTCTGGAAGGACCGATGATCTTTTTAGGATTTGTCTGGCTGGTCTTGCTTGTGATCGAGCTGATCTGGGGCATCCACATCATTCTGGAATATGTGAGCCTGGGTATTTGGGGAATTTTCATCATTGATTTCATCATCACGTTTACTCTCGCTCCAGAAAAACTCTCCTATCTCAAACGGAATTGGCTCACGGCCATTTCCTTGTTCATTCCCGCGTTGCGAATTTTCCGTGTGTTCCGATTCGCACGGTTGCTACGCGGACTCCGGGGCATCCGCCTGGTCCGCATCGTCTCATCGCTCAACCGTGGGATCAAAAGCGCCGGCCAAGCGATGTCGCGCCGCGCCTTCGGTTATGTGATGTTCATCACGTTGATTGTGACCGTCGCCGGAGCCGCAGGCATGTATGCGTTTGAAAACCCGAGCCCTGGATTCGGCAGCTATGGAATGGCGCTATGGTGGACCGCCATGCGCGTAATCACATCCGACAACGGGTTTCATCCGCTGACACCCGAAGGCCGCGGATTGGGTTTCCTGATCGCCATTTTCGGGTACAGCATTTTCGGCTATGTCACGGCTACCTTCGCCACCTACTTCATCGGTCGTGATGCGGAGGAAAAAGATGCCCCGATCGTGGGCGCGAAGGATGTCGCTGAGCTGAAAGAGGAGATTGTGGCGTTGAGGAGGATGATGGAGCGAGATCGGTGATTGGCTTCCTTTGTGGGCCGACACGCGGGTCGGCCCTTTTATCACTTCATCTTTTTATCCACTCTTATACTTATCATGCAACCCGATCCCATTGAAAATCGGTTGTTTGCTTTTTTCGATGCGTTCGAGGCGGGTCTGCGTTCGCGGAGATGAGGAAATATGGATGATGTACCCGCGCTGGCGGCCGGGCGTCAAGGCATAGAAGGCACGCTCGAACACGGGATCCTCTTCGAAGGCCTGAAGCAGCTCATCGGGAACCGGCTCCGGATTTTTCACATACTCAAATTTCACACCGCTTTCTTCGACGGCGATCGCTTCGCGGATGTAGGCTGGAAGCAATTCTTCCACCTTCAACACATCCTCCATCGACGTGAAGAAAATCACTCGGCTCTGCTGGATGTTGGCTTGCTGAACCAAGATGTTGTTGGGATCCGACATGAACACACCTTTGTAGAACCCGATGATGCACGTCTCTCTCAAAGCGCTGATGGTCACCACATTTTTCCCTTTGTGCGTGTACACAGGAACGCCCCATTTGATCTCTTCGGTGAGTCCGCTGGCCAGCACGAGCTGCCGAAGGATCTCAAGCTCGGATCTCCAACGATGTACTTTGCATCGAGGCGTGGCCCCGAAATCGCAACGCATGCATCCGTCGAGGAGGTATTGGTCTACGCTTGGGTTCATGGGAGGAATATATTGATTGTAGGGGTCGATACATGGGTTCAATATCCAATCGGGTCGTTGCCATCGACCCCGACGTTTCGATACATATATTACCCCTTCATCTTTTCATCATTTCATCTTTTCGTCATGCGATATCTCTTGCTGCTCCCGACCCTTTTTCTCGTCATGTGCACCTCTCAAGAACCCGAAATGTCATCCCCCTCATGGGCATTGGCGATTCATGGCGGAGCCGGGGTGATTTCGAAGGATCTTCCCGATAGCGTCCGCTTGGATTATGAGGCGTCGCTCACAGCGGCGCTGGAAGCCGGTAAAACCATGCTGGCGGATGGGGACGCGAGCTTGGATGTGGTTGAAGCGGTGGTCCGGATCTTGGAAGAAGATCCGAGGTTCAATGCCGGACGTGGCGCCGTCTTCACCGCCGATGGCGTTCACGAGCTCGATGCGGCGATCATGGACGGACGCGATTTGTCGTGCGGCGCGGTCGCAGGCATCACCACGGTTCGCAACCCGATCTCCTTGGCGCGAAAAGTGATGACCGATACGCCGCATGTGTTCCTGATCGGCGCGGGAGCCGAGGCTTTCGCCGATCAAGCGGGCGTGGAACGTGTTCCGAATTCCTTTTTCAGCACGGAAAGCCGTCGTCGGGCTTTGGACAATGCGAAACAGCGTGAGATGGAAAAGGTGACAGCGAGTCTGGAATCCCGCTATGGCACGGTCGGTGCTGTGGCGCTTGATATGGCCGGAAATCTGGCCGCGGCCACATCCACCGGCGGTATGACCAACAAGCGTTTCGGTCGCGTGGGCGATGTGCCGGTGATCGGCGCAGGAACGTATGCGAACAACGCCACGGCAGCGATATCAGCTACGGGCACCGGTGAGGAATTCATCCGCCATGCGGTGGCTCATCAGATTTCGGCACAGATGGAATTCGGTGGCAAATCATTAACCGAAGCGGCCGAGTTCGTCGTCTTTCAGAAACTCAAGTCCGGCGACGGCGGCATCATTTCCGTGAGCAAGACCGGGGAGATCGCCATGATCTTCAATTCGGAAGGGATGTTCCGCGGAGCGGCAGATGCGAACGGACGTTTCGAGGTCGCGATCTGGGAGTAAAACCTCAGATCCCGCTCTTGAACCGATCCCGTAGTTCCTGCACGAACACGCCGATATCGTTGCGAAGCTCGAACAAGCGGCCATGGATGTCGGCATAGGGGAAATTCACCATGTGCCGCTTTTTGTGCTGGTCTTGAAGCAGCTCGAGCGCACGGTTGGCGAATTGCAAGGACTTGCGGCAATACACGATGTTGCCACCGATCGAATCCACATCAAAGCCGAACGAATAGCCTCCGGCCAGCTTCGCGCTCATTTGCAACAAAAGCGATCCCATTTCCACGAACTGATGATCTTCGTTCGCGCTTGGGTTCAATTTGGCGTACTGAAACACATCCAACGTCAAATCATGCGCATTGGTGTAGATCGGCCATTTCTGGATGTCCCCATAATCGGATAAGGTGAATTCGGCGCTGACCGCTTTCCACTCTTCACCGTTGAGGTCTTCCATCTCGTCGGGAAAATCGTCTTCGCTGTCGTCATCCGCATCATCGGCTTCATCCGACATGAAAATATCGTCTTCTTCTTCGTCCTCTTCCCAATCGTCGTCGTCATCGGGGAAGTAGGCTTCCTCGAACATCAGTTCTTCTTCGATGAATTGGTCGACCACGTCGGTTTTGTCATGGTCTTCGAGCAAACGGAACCAACGGGGAGGTTCTTTGCCCAAGGTCGATTCCAGATATTGGCGAAGTTCTTCGCTTTTCTGTTCGGCATCGTTGATGTGCTGCTCCCAGCGGTGCTCATCCCAGATGTCGTCGTTATGGTCGTCGAAGTCGTCGGATCGCATAGGCGTGAACAGAATCAGAGTTGTTCCAACACTCCCATGATGACAGCCGTCATCTTGGGCTCCGCCATGTCGGCGGCTTCGAGAATCTCCTTCATTTCAACGGCTTTCAAAGAATCAGGGAAACACTCGTCTGTAATAACGGATATTCCCAAGACATTCATTCCCATATGAACGGCGGTGATCACTTCGGGCACGGTACTCATCCCAACGACGTCGCCACCAATCTGACGCAAGAAACGATATTCCGCGCGGGTTTCCAAGTTCGGTCCGGAGACGGCCACATACACGCCATGATGCATTTTGATGCCTTTGCTCATCGCCACTTGATCGGCCACATCCACCAATGAACGGGTATAGGGCTCGCTCATATCCGGGAAGCGCGGTCCCAGCTCGGGGTCGTTCGCCCCGATCAGCGGATTATCGCCGATCAGGTTGATGTGGTCGGTGATGCACATGATGTCGCCGCGCTGGAAATTCGGATTCATGCCACCGCACGCGTTCGATACCAATAACGTGTTCACACTGAGCGCCTTGAGCACGCGCACCGGAAACACGATCTGCTGCATCGAATAGCCTTCATAAAAATGGAAGCGGCCCTGCATGGCGACAACTTTTTTGCCACTCAAGGTGCCAAACAGCAACCGTCCGGCATGGCTTTCGACCGTTGATACAGGAAAATGCGGAATTTCATTGTAGGGGATGGATGCGCTCACCTCGATCTGTGCGGCCAGACGGCCCAAGCCGGTGCCAAGGATGATGAGGTAATCGGGACGGAAATCGGTTTTCGACTGAATGAAGGCGAGGGCTTCGTCGCGCTTGGCGCGGAAGTCGGCTACGGAATCATGTTTCATGCAAGATCGTCTATGATGGCATCGATATCGTCGGCGCCATGTTGCTGAGGTTCTGCGGCTTTCGCCTTGGTTTTCGATTTGGTTGGTGTGGAATCGCCAGGTTCTTTGGGCAACGAGTAGATGGAGGCATCGTCTCGAGCGAAGGCGTTCACCGATTCACTCGCCATATCCAGATACGATTTGACACCACGTACGATTTCGTCACGACGCTCAATAAGACGCATGATTTCTTGTCGCACCGATTGGCGTTGCTGGTTCGCATCACGCAAAATGCCTTCGGCTTCGATTTCGGCTTTCTCAATGCGTGATTTCGCCTCGTTCTTGGCTCCGTTCAGGCGCTGTTCGGCCGATTCCTTCGCCGCCTGAAGCGTTTCGTGCAAGGCCGATTCAACCCGCTCGTAGTGCTTCAACTTGTCTTTCATTTGGGCGAAATCGCGTTCCATGTCGCGCTGCCGAGTGACCAGGTTTTCCCATTCCATCGACATCATGTTCAGGAATGCGTTCACCTCGTTCACATCGTAGCCCCGGAGCGACTTTTCAAACTTCTGTTGCTTGATCTCGAGGGCGGTAAGTTTCATAAGGCCTAAGTTAACGTGTTTTGAGCTTGTTTTTTAATCCGGATGCGGGTGCTTCATAGCTGTCTGCATCCAATTCGATCTGTTTTGGTTGTCCGCGTTCCTCATCGATCATAATCGCTTCAAGGGTTTGCATTCGACGCTCCAAGCGTCCGCGCATCTCGTGGAATTCCTGCTTGGTAACGTGGTCGGCACCGGCTTTCGTAGTTCGGTTTCCCATTAAAAATTTCACAAAACCGACAAGGGTATGCACCAGAAAAATAGCAAGGCCGGTTCCGGCAACAATAGCAACGATAGGGATGATGAATTCTAGTTCTGACATACTCAGCGGGTCCGTTTCTTATGTTGCGCCAATTGGTTCACCAGACGCTCATCAAATGAATCGAAATCTTTCACATCCGGTTCGTTACCAAGCTCCAGTAATTTGTCTGATGGCTCCATCGCAACGATCGTTTCAAGATTGCGCACACGCTTTTTCAACGATTCGACGTCCGCTTCCATCTGCTTGAAATGCTTACCCGCATCACCGGACATCGAGCCTTTTCTCATTTCCATGTATTTGGTGATGATGCCCCCAAAAATAGACACCGATACGATAACCGCCACCATTTCAAACACACCCATTCTCGACTCCTTTTTCTTTAAAATACTGTACGTTGGCCAAATATCGACGAGCCGATTCGAACCATTGTCGAACCTTCTTGTATGGCCACATCCAAGTCCTGGCTCATCCCCATCGACAAGTGCGCATCCTTACTCATATACCGGTCACGAAGTTCCCTCAACTGCCGAAATTGTGGTCTGACCGCCTCCGGCTCCGCTTCCAATGAGGCGATGCCCATGAGTCCGCGAACCTTCACATGGAGAAAATGCTTTGAAGCCTCGATCAAACCCGGAAGATCGTCCGGATCACATCCGCTTTTTTGATCTTCATCGCTGATGTTGACCTGAATGAGCACGTTGATCACGCGATCTGCCGCCGCGGCACGCTTCTCGATCTCTTGCAAGGCTTTGAGCGATGGCACCGAATGGATCCAATCGACACGATCGGCCAGATACTTGATCTTGTTGGTCTGCAGGGTTCCGATCATGTGCCAGACGGCATCGGCCGGACCTTCCGCCATTTTCGGCACCAATTCCTGAACCCGGTTTTCCCCGAAATCACTCACCCCACATGCTGCGGCCTCGACGATATCGGAAACAGGATGCGTTTTGGAAACCGCCACGAGAAGGATATCGTCGGGATTTCGCCCGCAAGAAAGAGCGGCTTGGCGGATGCGGGCGCGCACCTCATCCAGCCTGGAACGGATGGTAGGCATATCATGAAGTTATGAAGCTATTGTGAATGTTCGTATTTTTATTCCCTTTCCACCAGTTTTCGCGTTCAGCCGTGAGGCAAGTCATTCAAGCAACCCATATCATCGATTTTTTCAATACCTGGGCACCTGAACGCACCCAACAGGATTATGACAATTCCGGCCTATTGGTCGGTTCTCCGAAACAGGAGATACAGGGAATCCTCACCTGTCTGGATGTGACAAACGAGGTTGTGGATGACGCCCTTTCTCGGCAAGCGAACCTCATCGTCGCGCATCATCCCATCATCTTTCAGAAGATTTCGCGACTCAATCCGGACGACGCCATCGGCCAACTCCTCTACCGATTGATTCGCGAAAACCTGCTCATTTACACTGCCCATACCAATTTAGACGCCGCCATGAACGGCGTTTCGTATGTTTTGGCGGAAACAGTCGGATTGTCGGACCTGCGCTTCCTTGCTCCAGAGTCTGAGACTCATGGATTCGGCGTGGTAGGCACCCTCGCCAACCCCGAATCCTGCGACCTGTTCAAAGCGAGAGTGGCCGAACGTCTGGGTTCGAACGGCCTCCGCACGTCGGGTTCATCCACATCCATCCGAACCGTTGCGGTTTGCGGCGGATCAGGCGCTTCGCTGATCGGGGCCGCGAAAGCGGCCGGTGCCGATGCGTATGTGACGGCCGACATCAAATATCATGACTTTTTCCACGGCACAGACGGGTTTCTGTTGGTCGATGCCGGACATTACGAGACCGAATTTCCAGTGGTGGGTCGCATGCGCGACCGTTTACGCACCGAATTTCCGGGTTTGCCTGTCGAGGCAACCCGCTGCGTCACCAATCCTCTTGACTACAATACCACCATCGATTCCAAACCCAACGCATCCGTATGACAGAACTCCTACAACGATTGGCGAACCTGCAATTCATTGATTCTAGACTCGACGAGCTCAAACGCCTGCGTGGCGACCTTCCAGAAGAGTTGCTCGACATGGAAACCGACATCGCCCGCCTCAGCGGAAAAGTGACGAACTTGAAAGCGCAGTTGGTTGAATTCGATCAGGAGCGTTTGAATCTTGACATCGAACTCAAAGACGCCGACGCCCTCATTCGCAAATATGAAGAGCAGCAGATGACCGTTCGCAACAATCGCGAATACGATGCGCTGTCGAAAGAAATCGACTCTCAGAAACAGACATTGGAAAATTCACGCTCCCGCTTGGAAGAATTGAGATATCTGGTGACGGATGCGACCTCGGATCTGGCTACAGCCGAAGCATCACTTGCGTCGTTGGAAGCCGAATTCGCCGATAAGAAAGGCAACTTGGATGTCGTTATCGCCAAGACACAAACGGAAGAAGACGAATTGACCAAAAAGCGTGTTGGCGCCGCGAAAGAAGTGGAAGAACGCTACCTTCGCAGTTACGAGCGTCTTCGAAATGGCTTGAACAATGGAATCGCGGTTGTGGCGATGGATAAGAAAGGATCCTGCCTCGGCATGATGCTGCCTCCTCAGACGCAGATCGAAGTGCGCAAGAAGCATAAGATCATCATCGACGAGCACAGCGGCCGTATCGTGATGGATTTGTCGTTCTTTGAAGAAGCGGAAAAAAACTTTAAAAACTGATCTCCCGGTGACCGCCTGTCCGATTCGTCGGGCGGGAGGAAAGTCCGGACACCTGCTGGCACCGTGCTTCCTAACGGGAAGGCATCCGATTTCGGTCGGATGACAGCCAGTGCAACAGAAAGGATACCGCCTGGGGCGCAAGCCCTCGGTAAGGGTGAAATGGCGGGGTAAGAGCCCACCGCCTGGGTGGCGACATCCGGGGCAATGTAAACCTCACGGGGTGCAAGACCAAGTATGACCGTATGCGCTGCCAGTCGTGATGCGGTCGGGTAGGTTGCTAGATCCCGATGGTGACGTCGGGACCAGATAAATGGTCACCGTCCTGAAGCCGTTCGCGGCAGATGGATTACAGAATCCGGCTTATGGGAGGTCAGTGTTTTTTCAGACGGTCGAGCTCGCGCTTCACATCACGCTCGGCGATCGTGGCGCGCTTGTCGTACAGTTTTTTTCCTTTCGCCAGACCGATTTCGATTTTCGCCTTTCCCTTCTTGAAATACAGCGCCAAGGGCACGATCGTATAGCCTTTTTCCTTCAGCGCGCGGTCGATCTTTTCCAATTCGACCCGATTCAATAACAGCTTTCTTATGCGACGGGTGTCGTGGTTGTTGTAATTGCCGTGCTCGAATTCCTTGATATACAAATCCTTCAGCCACAATTCTCCGTCTTTCATGTAGGCGAAAGAATCGGTGAAGCTCGCATTTCCCGCACGCAACGATTTCACCTCGGTGCCTTGGAGCACAAGTCCAGCCTCCCAGGTCTTATCTATCTGGAATTCGAACCGCGCCTTGCGATTCTGGATAGAGATGGATCGTTTGACGGGTTTGTCTTCTGCCATGGTCAGGGAGTGGCCACACCTTCAGGGATGGGGCGCTTCATTTGCGTGTAAATGCCTTCAATCAGGTTGATGAGCTCTTGCGATTGAGGCTCACCCGGAAACAATTGCTGCGCACGACGCAGGTGACGCAGCGCTTGGGGCATGGTCTGACCCATTTGTTGCGTGTTCTGATTGTTCATGATCCAACGGCCGTACGTGAGGTGGGTCGCGAACAGAAGGTCGGCCCATTCGGCAGCCGTCGAATCTGCTGCAGCCAATGCCGCAAGAGCGTCTTCATAACGGTCCTGCTCGATCGCCAGCTCCACCACACCACGCAATGTGGCGGGCGTGGTTTCTGATTCTGTTTCTGTTTCAACGGTGGCTTGAGGTTCAAGGGCTGGCTCGGAGGAACACGAAGCCATGAGCAAGATGAGGACAAAAAAAGCAGGTATGAGTCGATTCATAGAAGGTTTTGATTGGGGACGTAAGTTAACCTTCTTTTCGATGTGGTTCATCGTCCATCATTATTCGTCCCACGTCCTACGGTCTACGGTCAGTCCTGTGCAAGTGCGATTCAATGCACAAATTTCACAGATTTTTTACGTAACGATTTTTCCGCATAACATAAATAAAACTAATACGTTGTAACGATTTGATAGGATAATAAGTAACTGTGTCCGCAAGTGGTTAGAGACCTACGGTCTACGGTTACGACCTACCTCAAAAAAGGATCGATATCGGACTAAGAGTAATGCACACCACGAAAACCCCCATCGAGATCCATCCCAAGATGCGTCGGCCGCGCGACAGCTCTTCTTCCACCTGCACGGGAGGATGTTCGATGCCACTACCAAACAGGATGAACAAGGACCAGACGCCCCACATCAGGTAGCCTGCGGCGGCATCGAAACCGGACACGTTGTACGAATACAGTATCGCACCACCAAACGAGACGATCCATGCCGGGATCATCCAGATTAGTTCTCCCTTAAATGCTTTTTGGAACATCGCGAAGCTGGCTAAGCCCCATAACGACCAACTCAGCGTCGCATACTGGGTGTCCCATTGCGAAATCATTTCATAGGTGAAGGGCACGACACCGACTCCCGCGAATAGGATGAGAGCCGCAAACACGACCCGCGCCACGATGCGATGTCGCACCGATCCGATGAGGGAATACAGGATGTGTCCCCCATCCAACTGTCCCAGAGGAAGAAGGTTCAACGCTGTGAAAAAGAGTCCGAGCCAGCCAGCGAACAGAAAGGGATAATGATACATCTCCCACATGGGCGGCACGTTGTCAAAAAAGGATGCAAGCCACATGTAGAACAGTGTGTTTCCTAAAACAATCGTTTCTCCTTCCGGACTCGGTGTCGCTTCGCTCGGCCATTGACCTGTTTGTTCCACAAATGCGATGGTTTCTTCGTGTCCGGCGAAGTTCTTGATATGCTCGGGTCCGGGCATGGTCATGAAGCCGATCAGCAGAATGACCACTGACACCACAAATCCGGCCAATGGACCTGCGATTCCGATGTCATACAATTTCTTGGTGCTGTACACCGGCTCTTTGATGCGGATCACCGCCCCGAACGTGCCGATGAATAATAGTGGAAGGGGGATGAAATAGGGCAAACTCACCTTCACCTTATGGTAGACCGCCGCAAAATAATGACCGAATTCATGCGCGGCGAGAAAAGCGAGCAGCAGCAGTGCGAACACGAATCCTTGTTTCAGCAAGGGCCAGAACTCGAGGGTGACGCCGGTTTGTCCGACGAACTGCAATCCCTGAAAACTGACCGTGGCTACCGTGGCCAGAAACAATCCACCGTGAATGAGAGCGGGTTTGATCCAGCTCAGGCGGTCTCCAGACGGCTGATCGGCATCGTCATGCATCGCGCTCCTCCTCTGCCACGGCACAGTTCGTGTCCGATAAATGTGACGGCGAGACGCAGATTCGCATCCGGCTTGAACGGCGTTTTGCTGTAGGTAGAAATGAAATCATCTTGGGTGATCACCTGGTAGCCATGTTCTTCCATGGCCTTGAATGTGTTCGTGTTCCGCTCATACCCCACCACCACGCCCGGCGCCAGACAGAAGAGATTGGCTCCATCCGACCATTGCTCGCGATGTTGATTCAGAACATCCGGTCCGCCGCATTCGATGAACGTGATATCCCGTTCCAAACATTCCTGAAGCGCAATCTTCAGACTCGGCATGAGGCGGTTCACAATACGGTCTCCGTCTTTGTTCAGCAACACCACATTATGACTTCTGTCTTGGATGGCAGGAGAAAACGCCACGCATTCGTTCGGATGCGCGAAGGTGAAAATCGTATCGAGGTGCATCGACGAGCGTTGTTTCGGAATATCGACGATGAGCACATGCTTCACGCCCAGGGTAAGAAGCTGATCGGCGGCCTGCATCACTCCACTGAAGGATGTACGCTCACTCATCCCGATCAGCACCACATTTTCCGAAGCCACGAGGATGTCGCCACCTTCGATGGTATCGTGCACCGGAATGCGGATCGCCTTCTCCTTCACGGTAGCAAAAATGGGATGGTGACGCACCAGCATTTCCATCAAGATCGATTCGCGGATGCGGGCCGTTTTCGCCGCTCTGGATACAACAATTCCATCACGGACCACGGCAGCCAGGTCGCGCGTGAACAGAAGATTCGGGGATGGATTCAGCACGAGGCCTTTCAGCTCGTCCACCTGACCTTCCACCGCGAATCGGGTGAGCGCATCTCCGGATAAATCCAGCATCGCGTCTTTATATGGCGCCATGCGCAGTTCAGGTTGGCGACGAATCATCGCATCGATGAATTCCATCCGAACACTATCGCTTTTAAACACATCTCTGAACAGGTCAACGATTTCATGCACTTGGCCGCCTTTTGGGACGGCACATTCGAACAAGGCTTTCATCCCCAGATGCTCGGCCCGTGCGTCGGATTCAAAAATGATGTCGTCGAAGAGGAGGTCGTGTTTCGTGTCGGGGTGCACCAACGAGACTTCGCGGCCGGGTGTATGGACAATCACGCCGTTGAGGCGGCCGGTTTCGGAACGTACATCTACGGTCATCAGATAGAAGGATTTAGTTGCCGGGCGAGGGTTCGAAACGTTTCCGCTTCCTCGGGATGCCGGTAATGGTCGTGAATCTGCGCCGAGAGCATCAGCAATTCAGGGTGGGTCGGGCAGAATCCGGTCAGCACAGTGGCCATTTCGGCGGCCGATTCCAACTCTTTATTGGATATTGCGATCTTCAACAAGGTGAGGTACATCGATAAGGTGCGGTCCTGCTCATCCACTTTTTCGATGTAGGATTTGCAACGCGAAAAAATCAGCAAATCGTAATAATACTGGATCAGCAACTCGACCATGGTGATGTCCAATTCACTCTGGTCCATCTTCTCTTCCAGTGTGCGAAGCAAATCGCGCTGGTCGACGGCCATCAAGGCGCGGATGAGGGCATGCGACTGGTCGCGGCTCCACTCACCGGTCGCGATCTCATGCTTCACTTCGCTGGTGAACAGATTCCGTAATTCCGTGATGTACGGCTCTTCCGGGAAATACGGATTGATGAGGGCACCGATGGCAATCACTTTTCCGACGGGCTCAGTTTCCGTCGAATCGATTTCAGGGATGAACTTAAAGTCCCACTTCCGATGGAAATGATCCGAGTTTTTCCAGTAAGCGGCGGATGTGGTGTTGATGCCGAGGTCGTCGGTCGTGGTTCCCATCCGATGATGCACCCAGATGCTCGGATCGGCCACAATGCGTTTCGACTCGCCAGCCGCCGTGAGGCAAAAATCGATGTCGTCGAACCAAGCGAGTCCGAAGGATTCATCAAAGGCCAAATCATCTTGTTTTCGGAATGCGAGGCACAAGCTGTCTATATACGAACAGTCGATCAGATCGGCTTTCGCGGCTTCGCTGGCTTGTTGTGCACCGTTTCCGGTGCGATCGGCAACAGGACCCGCCACAACCACATCCTCATTCGCTGACAACACGTCTGCTAACCGACCCGGCACATCGTCCGTGATCGTCACGTCATTATGCATCACGACGATCGTCTCGCCAGAAGCCAGTCGGATTCCCTGGTTCACCGCCGCTCCGAATCCGAGGTTCGCATCGTTCGATATGACATTCAGATTCATGAAGGCTTTCGCCTCGAGCTCGCTCAGATAATGGGCGGTATCGTCGATCGCGCCATTGTTGATCACGATCAGCTCGCGATGCGCACCGTCGGCATGGGCATGAAGCGCGGTGAGGCATTCTTCCAGCATCGATTTTCGGTCGGTGCTGGTGGGGATGATGATGGAGATTCTTATGGGCGCGGGGTTTGAAGCGCGAGGTGCGATGTCAGAATCAGGAACGACATCGGTGGCAGAGACATCCTCCGGCACATCCCCCGGATCATCGAACGGATCGATGATCATGATCGGTGCTTTCTTGATGGCGGGCGCGCTGCCGTTTCCGTTTCCATCGCGGATTTTGCGTTTCAGCTCGGCGGCTTCCACATACTTCCGCAGCTTTTCAAGGATCTTGATTTTCAGCGTGATGGCGTCCACACGACCGGGTTCGGCGGCCAGTAATTTATCGACCGCTTCCAATGCGGGCTGAATTTCCCCATCGCGGATCAATCGTTCGATGGTAGACACATCATTTCCCAAACGCACAGCCGCAGAGGATTTCACGCTCTTGTACACATCGGTGATGTCGCTCAATTTCCAGCGTCCGGACCGCACTAAGCTCAAGAACATTTCATTGCGATCGGCATCGGTGAGGTAGGGATTCGGGCTGACGGTCAAGGCGTCTTTGCAGGCCAGAACCATGCCGGCGGAATCGGTGCGGATGATCCACTCGGGGAAAAACGCGCGTGTCAGGAACGGATTGAGGAAGCGCTGTTGTGGGTGGATGGCGTCGAGGCGGACGAGGAAGGACGCGTCGGGAGGTAGGGTATGATCGGAGATGGCTTGAACCCAGCGGTCGGGACGGATGGGGACTTCACCGCCGCACACCGCAAACGGAGCTTGCGAGCGAAGGAGGTCGCCTACAGCGGCAGTTAGGACGGACGCCTCGAAGCCGGACAATACGCCCGGCACCCAAACGATAGGGCACGCGGCGTTGGTAAGGGCGTCGTTGATGCAGAGGGCGTGGCTTCGGTGTTCTGGAACCTCGAAAAAGTACGTGCTTTCGTGATTGAAATGCCTCAACACAGACTGGATGGCCGCATTCGTCCCATCATCCGACCCGTTGTCGATGATGACCATCTCGAACGGGATGGTCATCTCTTCGTACAGGGTGGTGAGTGTCGCTTCGGCGTCTTCCTTTTGGTTATGGAAGACGCAAATAATGCTGAGTGGGAAATCTTTCACGATAGCCCAAATATACTAGTTTAACTCTGGTCCATGACGGTGTCGAATCCGCGTTTATTGAGGTCCCAGTAGATATATCCGGCCGCCAATGCCGCCGTTCCTAAACAGAGCACCGCGTTGAGCGTGGTTCCGAAAAGCAGGTTGCCGATTCCGAACAAGGTCATGTACACGAGTACCACGCCAGCGATCCAATCGAACAGCAATGGAATGAGTCCGCTGTCCGGTTTCACACTCGGGTTGCGCTCACCCACGGCTTTCCATCCTGGTCCGCCCGGACGAACCCGAGCATAAAACGCATCCAACTTGCTTTGATCGGTCGGCTTCGTCAAAAAGGTGACGATCAACCAGACCGGAGTCGTGATTCCCACTACATAGAACAGATTCTCT
Organism: uncultured Chitinophagales bacterium; assembly: GCA_964412365.1. GTDB lineage: Bacteria > Bacteroidota > Rhodothermia > Balneolales > HLUCCA01 > CAMTWZ01. The sequence goes on from CAYPOI010000054.1 coordinate 15,860, forward strand.
GGGAATTTCTGGAACAGCTCAGCCGGGATGATGCCCAACATCGCCAAGATGACCAATGCGATCGGCGTGAGGGTAGCCGCCAACTCGCTCCACGCATTCACACGCCACCAATACCAGCGAAGGATCAATACAAGTCCCAATCCGGCGGATGCCGATATCACGAGTCCCCATGCCTGCGCGATGGAACTCAATTGCGTGGTGATGATGAAGGCTGCGACAGCCAACAACGCTGTCACGATGCGTGAGACTTTGATGTAATGCTTTTGCGTTTCGTTCGGCTTGATGAAGCGCGCCCACAAGTCATTGATCAGGTAGGATGTGCCCCAGTTCAACTGAGCGGCGAAGGTGGAGGTAAACGCGGCTAGGAAGGCCGTGAACAGGAGTCCGAGAAGCCCGGATGGAAGTACATCCCGCATCACCATCACAAATCCTTCACGCGGGTTTTCGAGTCCTGGATACAAGACCAACGACACCAATGCCACGATGATCCATGGCCACGGACGAATGCAATAATGCGCGATGGTGAACCACAATGACGCGAACAGCGAGTTCTTCTCGTCTTTCGCGCTCATCATGCGCTGAGCCACATACCCGCCACCACCAGGCTCGGCACCCGGGTACCAGCTGCTCCACCACTGAACGCCGATATACGCGAAGAACGCCGCACCGCTCAGAGCCAAGACGCCAGCACCTTCAACGGTGGAACCGATCGTCGGGAAAAAGTTGAACGTGGTTGGTGGCAGTTTTTCGATGAGGCCTGACAATCCACCCACTTCCGGAATATCCAATGCATAATAGGCGAGGACGATGGTGCCCGTCATCGCGATGCCGAACTGAAACACATCCGTAAAGGCGACGCCCAAAAGTCCGGATGTGAGGGAATAGATGGCGACGAAAATGATGATGAGTCCGACGATGGCCAATGGTGCCGAGATGTGCAAACCAAGAAGATGGAACGAGGTTTGGCCGAATAAGGTGATGCCAGGAAACAGAACGCCGATCACGGTTTCCATCGCCAATGTGACCCACGCCAGGATCACACCGTTCATGAAGAAGCCGAAGAACACGGCTTTGATGCCCCTCAGCCAGGCGGCTTCTTTCCCGCTGTAGCGGAGTTCGACGAATTCCACATCCGTCAACACACCGCTTCGGCGCCATAAGCGAGCGAAGAAGAAAACCGTGAGCATGGCTCCGAACAGCATGTTCCACCAGAGCCAGTTACCGGCGATCCCGTTTTGAGCGACGAGCTCGGTCACGGCAAGAGGTGTGTCGGCGGCGAAGGTGGTGGCCACCATGGACGTGCCCACGACCCACCATTTCATGTTTCGGCCAGACAGGAAAAACTCAGTTGTGTTCTGACTCGCGCGTTTGCGGAAATACAAGGTGATGCCGATGGTGACCAGCACATAAACGACAACGGACAGCCAATCAAGGTAGGTGAATGCCATGGTTTTTAGACTAAAGGTGCGTAACAGGATTCAGGAAAACGCTTCCAAGTTACCATGTATCCTCCATGCGGACAAAAGCATCTCTCGTTTGATGTTTGCCACGGTTTTTCCTACAATGCAGGGCGGCATTATCAAACATCTTAAGCATCTCATCATGGTCGTTTTTGGCGTACCCAAGGAGACACAATCCGGAGAGAATCGTGTTGCCTTGAACCCGGATTCCGTT
>CAYPOI010000055.1:0-5904 GCA_964412365.1 uncultured Chitinophagales bacterium
CTGCTTGGCAGAACAAGTTTTTGTCATTTGGGGAGCCGGAGATGAATTCCACTTTTTTGACCCCGATGTAGCCGAGGATGTCGTATTTGATCCAGACGGCCTCTTATGACCCAAGGCGCTGATATTTAGGTATCCAGTTATACCAGGCTTACTTTATTACCCCCTTATGTCCTTTTCCTCCGCAAGGACCACCATTGATGTCCGCCTAGCACTTTTGTTGTTCATCGCTTCGTGCGACACTCATCAGACCCCAGAGATCTACCGAACGCCAGACAAGGCCAAAGAGTGGAGCGCCTTGCTCAATGAGCTTGACGCTCCGCTCGATCCCGTTCTTCCTACCGTGCTACTTGTGGCGCCGCCCACACATTGCCAGTCGTGTTTGGATGAACTCAGCCTGTGGATACGCGACTACTGGACCTATCCCATCCGTCTGGTCTGGATTTCTCCGGCCGGAAGCGCGGATGAGGTCTCGCAATTCCTTCAGACCCAGAAATTCCTGTTTCCGGTTCGCACGTGGGTCGATGGAGATCCGAAAGGACTCGGACTGCTTCCCTTCACACCGGCGAAGATCCTGTTCGGTCCCGATCGACAGATCCGCCGTATCCATGTGTTGGGAGGGGATCCGGATTACGACGAGTTTATAAAGGCGTTGGGGGAGTAACCTCGGTAAGGGCTCTTGTTGTCTGTATCTTCCACGATGCTCAAAACTCGCCTCCGCGAGAACCGGATCTTATTGTTGCTGGTCCTCATCCCCACCTTTCTGGCCGGTATCGCCACGGAATTGCACGACCGGCGCCAAGAAGCCAATTTCGCCGCGACTCAGCAATTGAGCGACGAATTGGAAGCCTATAAAGCGGAGCAACGTGCGAATTTGGAGGCGATGAGCGATGCGGATTGATCCTTTTTCCCTTGTTGCTTCATTTGGGCTGGCCGCCGTGGCGATCTACATCGATTCAACGGTTGTTTCGGCGGCGCTGATCGGATCGGCGCTGGGCGTCATCCTCTTCACCGATTCCAAGCCGGCTCAGAATTCGTTGGCCTTGGCGGTGTTTTTCTGGGGCATGTTCACGGTGTTTTCCGAGGGAAATGAGTGGTATCGCGCGCAATACAGCATGCCCGCCATCGAACGGGAATATGTGCTGATGCAGGCCGGAACCGAAGCGGGAGTGTATCTATCGGCTTGGGCGCAGACTCCGGTCGAGGAAGGAGGAGGGGGCGGGTTGTTCACCTTTTTGCTATCGAAAACGCCTGAAGAACTGAATGTGTTTCCGAGCAATCCTGTGTGGACCTATCGGATGGAGATGCCAAATGACACGCTGCTCGTTCTCTACATGGTCTTGCTTGAGGACAATGGCTCCGAGCCGCTGTTCAAAAACGCGAACGGAGACTTGGGTCGGCAACAGTACAAGATGGATATCACGCCAGGCCTGGTGCCGGATATCATCCTTCAGAATTAGGCCTCGTCTTCGTCGGTGTCGGCGGTGACCCCCGTTAAGGATTTCGTCGCCTTCGCTCCGAGTTTTTTCATGGCTTCGGAGCGACGCAATACATTTCCGGCGCCGGTGCGGAGTTTGTTGTCAGCGGCGGTATAGGTGTTTCGAAGTGTCTCCAACTGCTTTCCCACTTTCTCGAAATCCTCCACGAATCCGTGGATTTTGTCATACAATTTCCCGGCTTCTTCGGCGATTTTTTCGGCATTTTTGATGCCTTGTTCCTGCCGCCAGATGTTGGCAACGGTCGTAAGTGTGGCCATTAATGTCGTCGGACTCACGATGATGATTTTCCGATCATAGGCATTCTGCCATAAGGAGGAATCAGCGCGAAGCACCATCGCATACGCAGGCTCGATCGGCATGAACAGCAGCACGAAATCCGGACTGTTGATACCATATAATTTCATGTAGTTTTTGTCGGAAAGTCCGCGCACGTGGTTCCATACAGAGGTGGCGAAGGCTTTTTCGGATCGTTGGCGCTCCTCATCCGTCGCCGCGGCCACCCAATCGGAATAACTCAGAAGCGAGACTTTCGAATCGACCACGATATGTTTTTCTCCGGGCAGGGTGATCACCACATCCGGCATGTTCGAGCGTCCTTCTTCATCGCGGAACGAGCCTTGGGCCACATAATTGACGCCCTCTTCCAATCCAGAACGCTCCAAAAGCCGCTCGAGGATCACTTCGCCCCAATTTCCTGCGGCCTTGTTATCGCCTTTGAGCGCTTTCACGAGATTCATCGCATCGGTGCTCATCTGTTGGTTCATCAGCGCCAATTGTTGAATTTGCTCACGGAGACTCGCTTTTTCGCGGGTTTCTTCGGTGAAGGCATCGTTCACCTGCTTCTCAAAACGTGTGAGATTTTCGCGGAGGGGACCCAGCACCTGGTCCAGATTCACCTTGTTCTGCTCGGTGAACTTCGATGTCTTTTCATCGAGGATTTTTTGTGCGAGATTTTCAAAATCGGTCCGGAACCGCTCGCGGAGCTGAGCTACTTCTTCTTTATGGATGGAATATTGGGCTTCGAGTCGGGCGTAATCGGTCGAGAGCTTCGATACATCGGTTTGAAGCGAACTGCGCCTGGCTTCCGATTCGGACAATTGTATTTCGGTGAGGGACAGGCGGGTGGATGCGTCGTTCGCACGGTCGTTCGCAGCCGAAAGAGTGGTGGCGGATTGGGATTTTGCGACGAGCCAGGCGATCGTGCCACCTGCGGCGGCGGCGAGGAGAATGTATAGGAGTTCCATGAATGGAAGGTAGGAAATGGGGGTGACAGATTGCGTCACTGCCCAGAAATCAGCAAGAAATGGCTATTTTAGGTGCACAGATTACGTAACGATTTAGAACTTTTTTTGCTGTTAATATTGGACTTAATGTATCCTAACGGTTTATTAAGTTACACTGTCCGCAAGTCCCTCCACTTTGCTCAGATTACGTAACAAAACCGAGAAATATTTACTGTAAATATTGAACTTAACACCTCCTAACGGCTTGTTAAGTAGCACTGTCCGCAAGTTTCACTTAATTCCACTCCTTTCCCCCTCTACATCTCCTCTTTTCCTTCCACCATGTCCGCACTCACCTCCCTCACCGTCGAAAAAGAAGCCCAAACGCTGTCTGTTGCGTTTGCCGATGGGCTCTCCGCTTCGCTGCCGCTCGATTCGCTGCGCCGGGCCTGCCCCTGTGTGATGTGCCGTGGCGGACACGAGAACATGGGCCAACCCATCGACCCGCAGATCTTCCTCGAAGCGCCGCACAAAACCCGCACGGTGCGCGCCATCACCCCGATCGGCACCTATGCCTTGCAATTCACCTGGGAAGACGGCCACAACTCCGGATTGTATCGCATCGACACGATCCGGAGCTGGGCGGAGTTCCTCAACGAGCGATCGTCGACCCGCTGATGGTGTGACCGAAGAAGATCGCGTTGGCCAGTAATTTGTCAGTGCCGAACCAGAACGCGCGAAATACGGGGTTATCCGTCGCGGCGATGACTCGTCCGCTGCCCTGTCCACCAACCACGACGGCCGCGGTATTCTTCAGCCGGTCCAATTGCGGCTTCGAAATGTACCCGCTCAACAGCGGCTCAGACGTGTAGCGCATCGGCGCGGCAAACGAATTGGACGGGATTTCCAACATCAGCTCGGTGTTTCTGAACGTCGCGAGGGTGTTCGTGCGGTATCCGTAAAAGAGAGGATGCGTGGGATCGATGGTGGTTTGGAAAATACTTCCGCCAATCCGCTGGGCGCCCATTTCCGAACTCGCGCTCACATACGGACGCATGCTGTCGTCTTCTTTCGGCTCCGATTCCACCGACTTCGCCGCAACCAATCCTTGGCGCATCGCCCAGCTCACCGCCCCGCGATACACCACCAAGGTTCCGCCAGCCGACACCCAATCTTTGAGTTTTTCCACCGCGCCCGAACTCATGTTTCCATAGGATCCTGAGGCCAAAATGATGGTCGTGTAGCGGTCGAGCGACACGCGGTTGAACACATCCACATCCAAGTGGGTCATTTCCATTCCCCATCTCACATCCAACTGATGCCAGATTTCGCCCACATCATTTCCGGCGACGCCGCTTCCGGTCAGAATCGCGACCTTCTGTTTTTTCAGACTCTCGAAGCTCGGACTTCCGAGGTCGATGCCTCCCTGAGCCAGGCCCGTGTTCACCGCATATACTTGAACCGCATCATTCGCGGCGATGGATTCCATGATGGCATGCACGCGTCCGGGGTTGTCCTGCGTTCCCAAGGCGACCAAAATGGTGCCGTAGGTGAATGTTTTGACGGATGCATCCCCCAAAGGAAGTGTGAATTCCTTTGTGGCCACTTTCACACGAAATCCGGCTTCCAACAGGCGATTCAGCGCTCGCGGAGCATAATAACTGTCCCATTCGAAGACATAGGCGTATTCGGAAAATCCTCCGATCACGCTTCCTTTCGGAAATGCGGGAAGGCCGACTTCCCCGCCCAATAATCCGGATGTGAACGAGCGCGCGGCGAGTCCGGAATACTCGAGATTAAATGCTATGGGCAGTGTCCACGAACTCACATCATAAAACAAGCTGTCTTGGAAGGTGGTGATGGTTTCGAACAATCCACGGATGAGGCGATGCTGAGGTTGGTCGAGCGGCACCACATAGGACGATCCGGATTCGAACGTTTTTCCATCGGCTGTCAGATTCCGCGCCAAGCCATACACCTTGATATCGTGATGATTCAGCATGTCGAGCAAGTGCCAGACCCGCGCCGGATCGTGCTTGTCGCCAAACACATACGCTTTCACCGCATTTGATGCCGCTTCGCGACTCGCGCCATTCAGCACCTCGCGCTGATGTGTGAGCAACTCCATCCGCAAATCATAGGATGCTTTCATGGTTGAAAGCGTTGTCACAAACTGGTTTTTGATGGTGAACGGGAAGGTGACCACACCATGATCGCTATCCTGACGCATCCCGCGGCTGCTCGCTTGTTCGAACAGAATTCCGACCGCTCCATTGATGTCGGGATAGGTGGATCCTTTCCCGATGTAGAAATCATCGAAGCTTTCGCGGGTGTAATACAGGCTTCCGATTTTGTTCAAATACTGAGCATGCACCTCACCGATTTTGGCGGTGAGTTCGAACGCACGAGCCGGCGACAGCGGGAAGTTCCGGCTAGGAATTCCCGGCTGGAAAAAGAAGGTGGAACCCGTTCCCATTTCGTGATGATCCGTCACCACGTTCGGTTTCCATAGATGATAATTCCGCAGACGAGCCCGGCTTTCGGGCTGTTGTACCGGCATCCAATCGCGGTTCAGATCGAAGCTGTAATAATTGGTGCGTCCGCCAGGCCAGGTTTCGTTGTGCTCACGGTCGTTCGGGTCGCTGGAGGGGTTCCGACCCTTCAAGGTGTTCGTCCAATGCGCGAAACGGTCCAACCCATCCGGATTGATGCTCGGCTCGATGATGATCACCATGTTTTTGAGCATCGCTTCGATTTCCTCACCTTGCGCCGCCGCCAAGTGATACACCACCAAAGGCACGGCATTGGTTCCGCTGGCTTCATTTCCATGCACCGAATACCCCATCCAGACCACAACAGGGGAATTCTCGGTCGGTGCCGACATCGAGACATGCTCTTTGCGGATATCCTCGATTCTCGCATGATTTTCGGGGGACGTGACCGTCAGCAAATAAAGCGGGCGCCCGCCATGCGTTTCGCCGGTTTGCGTCATCGTGATACGGTCCGACACCGCATCCACCGCCTTCAGATACGCGATCAATTCATGATGATGGATGTGTCGATCGCCGGGCACATGAACGGGTATGGACGAGTCGTAACTCACTCCATCCGACAGATAATAGGATAGTTCGGTTTGCGCATGCGCCGATGCAAGGAAAACAAACGAAAAAAGCAGACTAAGGAAT
>CAYPOI010000055.1:6004-7830 GCA_964412365.1 uncultured Chitinophagales bacterium
GGTTTGCGCATGCGCCGATGCAAGGAAAACAAACGAAAAAAGCAGACTAAGGAATGGTTTCATGGTATTTTCAGGTGATGTAGAGGCGGAAGTTATCCGTTCACCTTCAAAATCCTAAGGCTTTTTGCAACCCTTAACAATCCCTCTGTGGGGGTTTCGCGACCCCGTCAATGCGCTTACCCACCTGATCGGCTCGGGCGTGGCCCTGCTGTTAGGCGTGATTTTGCTCGCGAATCACCCTTCCTGGGAAATCGGTGTCTTCATTTTCGGCATCACAACGATGTTGGCTGTGAGTGGCATCTATCATACTGTTCAAAAATCAACACAGCGCATTTTCTTGTGGCGCCGCCTCGACCACATGTGCATTTATTTGCTCATTGCGGCCACCTACACGCCGTTTTGCCTCATCGCCCTTCCGAATAACACCGGCTATGCGATTCTGATCACGGCTTGGGTATTGTTGCTTTTGGGATGGATCCAGAAGTTGGTTTGGATGTCGGCCCCGAATTGGGTCAATCTGATCATTTATTTGGGGATGGGATGGATGGCGGTTCTACTGATGCCCGAGTTATACAACGCGCACGGACCCGACATGATCGTCGGCATCGCCACTGGCGGACTCTTCTACACCGTCGGAGCCGTGGTGTACGGACTCCAAAAACCCAACCTTTTCCCAGGTTATTTCGGCTTCCACGAACTCTGGCATCTTTTTGTGCTCGGTGGCGCGTTCTCCCATTACCATACTATTTACAAGACTTTAGTTCCGTTATTATGATCCGTTTTTGTGTCACTGTCTGTGCGTGTGTTCTATTTCCGATGGTGGCGATCGCTCAATTTCATCCAACCATCCAACGACCGTCTTCCAAATGGGTGGTGTTGAAAACCGAGCATTTCCGAATCCTGTATCCCGAAGGCACGGATTCCATCGCTTGGGCCACGGCAAGTATTTTGGAATCGCAGGTGGAATCTACCACCGCCATGTTCGGTTCGGAAATCGACCATCTTCCGGTCGTGATCGATCCGTATTCGCATGCCGGAAACGGATATGTGACCGTGTTTCCCTATCGCATCGAGTTCAATACGGCTCCTGTGAAGGGCTATTACATCAATCCGCGCTCCGGTACCTGGCTCGAAGCGATGCTGCCCCATGAGTTGGTGCATGCGGCCCACATCAACGCCATTCCGCCCTACAGCGTACCCGCGTTTATGAGTCTTTTTTCGCCGGATGCGGCACGTGCCATGCATTTCACCACTCCGTTCGGAATCTTGGAAGGCCTGGCCGTTCATTATGAATCGTCGCTGGAACCCGGTTATTCCGGCCGCTTGAATTACCCCTATTTCAATTTGCAGTACAACGGATGGGGGGTGTGGTCGTCGATCATGCCCGCCGGCGCATCCTATCCGGGTGACCGCCACTACATCGGTGGCGCGCAGTTCAGCAAGTACCTGATCGATACCTATGGCGAAGATAAAGTGAAGCACCTCGTCCGGTCGCAAGCGGCTTGGCCGTTTTTTGGATTCGGATTTCAGATGAGGCGCACGCTCGGCGATTGGTCGTGGGACATCGAAAAAGACTATCGTGCGAAAATGGGTGGCGAAAGCGCCTTTTCAACGCACGGCGAACAGATTTCTCGTCCGATGTGGCTCGACGACAACCGCATTCTTTCCGTGCGCACCGGCTATCGCATGCCTCCCGGATTTTATGAGACGGATGTGACCTCAGGCGAAACAACCTTCCGTCACGAAGCCCGCCTTACCGAAGATTCCTTCTATTCCCTGACAAACGATCGGAGCACGGCCATTTTCAGTCGGTATCGTCCACATCC
>CAYPOI010000055.1:7840-17214 GCA_964412365.1 uncultured Chitinophagales bacterium
GGCAAGCGCAGCTCATCAGCTATACGCTGGATCTGGAAACCTGGTCCCGCGGCGATCTCATCGAAGGAAAACATCGCGTCGTGCAAACGCCCGATACCCTGATTGGTTTTGATCCGGTCGACCAACCCAAGCAATGGGTGATTCCGAACCCCACTATGCCCGCAATTCATGCGGTCATTCAGCGTGTCGGCGGCATGCAGGGTTTATGGCTCGTGTATCCTAAGCAAGAAGCCTTGATTTTGTCGTTGACGCCGGATATCAGCTTTCCGATGGCGTCGGTGTTGGACGCGAACTGGAGTCCGGATGGGCTGCGATTGATGCTCACCTCAGACTACGATCAAACGCTGCAGGTCTATGAGTATGATTACGAGAACGACCGTTTGTTCAGGGTCACCAACGAGCCCGGCGGCGCGCTTGAAGGGACCATTTCGCCGGATGGACGCCGGTACGCGTACATCTCGATGCATGGCGATTGGTCCGAACTGAATGTGATCGCTCGGAATGATGCCGCCAAGACGGAAATACCGCGCGAGATCTGGACGCAAGGCTATAAAGACCACCCGGCGCCGATGCGGCTCGGACTGGAAACCCCGACCGGCGGATGGAGCACCGCGCCCTATCGGACCGCCACCGACTGGTTGATGCCACGGCTCTGGCTACCGACGTTTAACCGAGCATCGGGGGGGATCATTTTTTCCAGCGGGGATGTGCTTCGGCGCCATGCATATGATGTGTATCTCGGCTACGGACAGAAAGAGGTTTTTTATGATGCCGCCTACACCTACGCCGGCATCTATCCATCCATCACCCTCAGAACATCCAAAACCATCATCGCACCAGATGAAGCATGGAACAAACCGTACTACGGCTATGAAACGTCGAACCGAATCGAAGCCACGTTCAACCGCTATTTGGATGGGGATGCTCGCTTGAGTCAGGCCCAACTGAAGCCATTTGTCGGGTACCGCAGCGAACGCTGGCAGAGTGGTAATTTAGACGGATTGGAGTTCGACTCTTGGTTTGTGGGGGTATCCGCCTACTATGCACACCGCTTGCGTCAGCATTTGCGTGATCCTCAACCCACGTCCGGCCTCTTTTTCTACGCGGATGCGGATGCAGACATCACGTATGATTTGAAATTCACTGTTCCGGTCAACCAAATCGATCCGGTTCGGGCGGCCCGCGCATTGATGTATGTCTACACGCCGCTCAGCATCCGTTTGGAAGCGGAAATCTACACTCAAAATCGTGGGTTTTATGCGATGGACGATGCGCTGACCAATCACTTTTTTGCGAGTCAAGTGGTGGACCCGTCCGTGAATACCGCCGGAGCCATTGGAGCGCGATATGCGTTTCCTCTTTCCCATCCCGATACAAAGTGGCCGTTGATGCCGTTCTATTCCGAACGATTTTATGGAGTGTTGTTCACCAAGACCGTTCATGGGTTTTCGGATGCGGCCACGAATCCACGTACGGTGGTCGGGGGTGGACTTCGATTCAAAACACGCATCGGCAGTTTCGGACTGGATATCGGGGCTGGCTTGGCATGGGAACCCGCTTCGAACGACGTCCTCTTCGTCACGGGGTTTTAACGATATGCATACTCTCATCACCGGCGCATCAGCCGGAATCGGACTCGAGTTGGCACGGGTGTTCGCCTCCCACAACCACGACCTTCTACTCGTGGCCCGCAACGAGGCCGCGTTGCGTGAATTGGCATCCGAACTCAGCTCAACGTTCGGTGTCGATGCGAAAGTCTGTGTTGCAGACCTTTCCAAACCCGAAGCCCCTCGACTTATCCACGAATTTTGTGCACAATCCGGCATCGTTGTGGAACACCTCGTGAACAATGCGGGGTTCGGAGATTACGGACCCTTCCACGAACTCGACCGACAGCACCAGCTCGACATGATTTCGGTGAACATCGCGTCGTTGGTCGACCTCACACATCGCTTCCTGCCCGGCATGGTGAGCCGCGGTTCGGGTAGGGTCATGAATGTCGCGTCCACCGCCGCCTTCCAACCCGGCCCGTTCATGAGTGTCTATTATGCCACGAAATCCTTTGTTCTGCATTTCAGCGAAGCGATTTCGGTCGAATTGGAAGGCACTGGCGTGACGGTGACCGCATTATGCCCCGGTGCCACGCATAGCGAGTTCCAAGAACGCGCCAATCTGAATGGTAGTCGCATCTTCGACGGACGCAAACTTCCCACATCCAAAGATGTCGCCGAATACGGATATGCGTCTTTAATGCGTGGAAAACGCGTCGCCATTCATGGGTTATTGAACGCGGTTCTAGCCAATTCCGTCCGCTTTTCTCCACGAGGGGTTGTCCTGCGCATCGCGCGCTTCATCCAAGGAAAAAAGAACTGAGATGGTGAAAGAACTCACGCTTCGGCTGCTTCCGGAGATCGCGAACGAGCCGGAAGAATTGAATCAAGCCGTCGCACGCAAGGCCGGAATTTCTATTAAAGATTTGAGTCATGTCGAGATTCTGAATCGCTCCATCGATGCCCGGCAGCGTACCGTTTTTGTGCAACTGCGCGTCAACGCGTATGTGAAAGAAGCGTTTTCAGAGCGACCGATTGTTCCTCCCGATGCGCCGGATGTGTCGAACGCGGAAGAGGTGATCGTGATCGGGATGGGTCCGGCGGGGCTGTTCGCGGCGCTGCAACTCATCCGAAATGGAAAAAAGCCGGTGATTCTGGAGCGGGGTAAGAATGTGAAAGACCGCATCGTGGATCTGAAGGGCATCAACGTGCAGCACATTGTGAATCCGGATTCGAACTACTGTTTTGGGGAAGGCGGTGCGGGCACGTATTCCGATGGAAAGTTATACACACGCTCAAAAAAGCGGGGAAATATCCGCGAGATCCTCGAAACGCTGGTCGCTTTCGGCGCGGTGAGGGAGATTTTGGCTGACGCGCATCCTCACATCGGTACCAATAAATTACCCGCCATCATCGCCAATATGCGGAACTACATCTTGGAGCATGGCGGCGAGGTGCGGTTCAACACGCGGGTGACGGATTTCATACTGGATGGGGATCGTATTATCGGCGTGGAGACCACGAATGGTCCGGTGAAGGCGCAGCATGTGATTTTGGCTACGGGACATTCCGCTCGAGATATTTTTGAATTGTTGCATCGTCGCGGAATCGAGATCGAGCTGAAACCCTTATCGATCGGAGTGAGGGTAGAGCATCCTCAGGCCTTGATCGATTCGATCCAATATCATTGTGAGGTCCGAAGCCAATACCTGCCGCCATCACCTTATAGCATTGTGCGGCAGATTCATGGTCGCGGCGTGTATTCCTTTTGCATGTGTCCGGGAGGCGTGGTCGCGCCCTGCGCGACAGCGCCGGAGGAGATTGTGACGAATGGATGGTCGTCGTCGAAACGGGCGAGAAGCACGGCGAATTCCGGAATTGTGGTGGAATTACGCACAGATGATTTCAAGGAGTTCAGCTCGTACGGACCACTTGCTGCGATGGAATTTCAGCGCGCGATTGAGCATAAGGCTTGGTTGGAGGGAGGTCGCACGCAGGTGGCTCCCGCGCAACGACTGGAGGACTTCGTGGCTGGCAGAGTGTCGAGCTCGTTGCCCGATTCATCCTATGCGCCGGGAATCACGTCGGTGGAACTTGGAAGCGTGTTGCCGGGATTTATTCATGACGCTTTGAAAGATGGATTTCGGGAATTCGGACGGGCCATGAAGGGTTATATGACCAATGATGCCGTGGTGCATGCGCCGGAAACGCGCACCTCTTCGCCCGTGACCATACCGCGTGATGCAGAGACACTGGAACATGTTCGTATCCGCGGACTATATCCATGTGGCGAGGGTGCGGGCTACGCGGGCGGCATTATGAGCGCCGCGATGGATGGCATCCATGTCGCGAACAAAGTATCTTAAGTCATGAAACCGATTTTCAAATATTTGCTGCAAGGGATTCTGTACATCGCCCCGATGGCGGTCACCGTGTACATCATTTATCTGGTGTTCGATTTCCTGGATAACATCCTAAGCGGTGCCTTGGCATATCTGCATCTCGATTTTCCGGGAATCGGATTACTTACCATCATCCTGTTTCTGATCTTGGTAGGGTATTTGGGTCAGACGATCCTGGCGAATCCGCTGAAGGCATTTTTCCGCGCCACCATCATGAAAATTCCCATTCTGAATGTGGTGTATACCGCATTTTCAGACCTTTTTTCGGCGTTTGTTGGAAAACAGAAGAAGTTCAATAAGCCGGTGATGGTGTTGATGAATCCGGTAACAAACTTGTACAAGTTGGGCTTTCTGACCGAAGACGACCTCACGGTTTTGGGCGAATACGATAAAGTGGCCGTGTATTTTCCGCACTCGTACAATTTTTCGGGCGAGATGTTCATCGTACCGAAAGACCAAGTGAAGCCTGTGAAACTCAACGCCGGCGAGGTCATGAAATTCATCGTCTCCGGCGGCGTTTCGGAATTGTGACCCTTTTTTCTTTATCTCGGGGACATCTATATTGCGCCCTATGCCATGGGCGCATCACTGACGCGCCCCTATGTTGCGCCTTCATCATTTCATCTTTTCATCCCTTCATCAAATCTTCATTCCCATGAAATCCATTCTATCCCTTTTTCTTCTTCTGGCCTTCGCGACGACCATCATCGCCCAACCCGCTCATCCACGTAAAAGTCCCATTTCATTGGCTGCGGTTGCGGTTGATGGGGCTTACATGAAAGTCGTTTATGGCGCGCCATACATCAATGAGCGCGATATTTTCGGTGGATTGGTGCCTTATGGACAAGTATGGCGCACCGGTGCGAATGAATCCACTGAAATCACGTTCACATCCGATGTCATTTTTGGTGGAACCGAAGTGAAAGCCGGAACCTACTCCGTGTTCAGCGTGCCTGGCGAGACCGAATGGCAGATCATTTTGAACAAAGACCTTGGCATGTGGGGACATTACACCTACAAAGAGGCTTCGGATCTAGTTCGGGTGAAAGGTGCTGTTTCGTCATTGGATGAGACTGTCGATCCGATGCGCATCCAGCTGAAAAACGAAGAAGGAACGATTCAATTCATTCTTTCATGGGCCAAAACGGCCGTCACCGTGCCGATCACAGTGAAGAAGTAGGTTAGAGATCTAAAATCACTCGTAGCGAATGTATCATTTTCTCTTGATCTGAGTCTGACAGTCGACCGATTTTTTGAATGAATCGGCGATTGTCAAGCGCTCGAATCTGATCGACCATCACATCGCTTCGTTTTTCCAGACCACTTACCCCCGGTTCGATGGGGATTCGAATTAAGCCACCACCCAAATCAACGACTTGTGTTGTGATTGGACAAACAATCGTTGACGGATGTACCTCATTCAATAAATCGGTTTGAATGACCACTACCGGTCTCACCTTTCCGGGTTCTGTTCCTTTTCCTGGATTCAGATTTGCCAACCAAAGATCAAATCTGGTCATCCCCATCCCCCAACTCTTCTAAGATTTTATTCATCTTCATCGACTCTGTAGATACGAGTTTGGATTCTCTCGTGAGTTGGGCTTTGATTAGCTCCCTTTTTTGGATGAGGTTGTAGTGGGCGACCGCTTCGTTGATGTAGCGATTCCGGGTTTTACCCAGCGCCTCGATCACTTCCTCGGTGTCGAGATAAACCGGCTCATCTAGTTTTAGTGATATATTTTTCATATCATAAAAGTATATACTATATAGGTATAAATCAACTTTATTGGTTTTATACCCAGCGAATAGGAAGAACACATGGCTATCAATCTTTCAATAGACGAAGAATTACTCGCCGAGGCTCTCAAAATCGGCGGCTTGAAGTCAAAGAAAGACACTGTCAATCAAGCACTTGAGGAATTCATTAAACGCCGCAAGGCAATAGATATCATCAAGAGTTTCGGAACGATCGATTTTAATCCCAGCTACGATTACAAGGCCGAGCGCTACCGGATATAAGCTAGTTCACTACCACGAACTTTTTCGAGCAAGTCATCCGGCACGTCCACTTCCATCCGAAGCAGAGCGGTCGCATGGGTTTTTCCTTGGGCGTCGAGCTTCAGGGAAACTGTGCCACCACCACCAAGACTATCGTGAAGCAGGAAGTTCAAGGCTCCGATGTTGGGTAGCTCGAAGCGCTCGACCGCGCCCTTACAAATTTCCGACATATGGGTTTTGACGCGAGCCTCGGTCAACGTTTCCACTAAGAATGGATAGACTTCTGGGTTACGGGCGATGATGCCGACATTGCTGGCATTCCCTTTGTCGCCGCTGCGCCCGTAGGCGAGCTCAATCAGTTTCACTCGAGCCATCAGGCCACCTCCCCTATTACGCGTCCCCCAACCCCCAACACAGCCCCAACCGACACCGCGTCTACAATCACTACCAGACCGATTCCTAAGTTCAAGGCACTACGCATGTCCGATTCGGGCACGTTGCCGGCCGCTTGTATCAGCTTAAACAAGGCCGGACGATCCCACGCCGCGTAATCAATCTTTAAAGACAATCCAGTCGGCACCACTCGATTCGTGTTCCCTTCTATGCCTCCTCCCGTGATGTGGCTGAACGCATGCACACCATCGATCTTTTTCAACAATCTAATTTCAGGCAGATAGGATTTGTGCACCTTTAGTAAGGCGTCGCCAAGGGAAATACCTAATTCTGGCAAGACATCATTCACAGAGTAGGTAGGAAATAACACTTTTCTGGCGAGTGAAAACCCGTTCGTATGCAATCCTGTGCTTTCGAATCCGATCAACACATCGCCTTTCTTGACTTGATCTCCTGTGTAAATCTTCTCGCGATCCACCACTCCAACGATTGTTCCGGCCAGATCGAATTCCCCTTCTTTATACAAGCCTGGCATTTCGGCGGTCTCGCCGCCGACCAAGGCGCAACCATTTTCTTTGCAAGCGACAGTGAAGCCTTTGATCACTTCATACCCCACATCCGGCTTCAGCTTTCCTGTGGCAAAATAATCCAGAAAAAACAAAGGCTCCGCACCACAGACCGCGATATCATTCACGCAATGATTCACCAAATCCTGACCCACTGTGTCGTATCGCTCCATCATGAAAGCGACATTCAATTTGGTGCCAACTCCATCCACACTACTCACTAACACGGGATCTTTGTAGGTGCTGAAGTCAGGACGGAAAAGTCCTCCAAATCCACCGATATTGCTCAGAACAGAGGCGTTATGGGTTTCTTTGACAATCCCTTTGATCGATTTGACCAAGGCATCTCCGGCTTCGATGTCGACACCGGAATCTTTATATGTGATGGGTCTCATACTCATTTCCAAAGATACCCTAAGTTTTCCACAGCTCTTTACGATAATGAAATGATTAAACCATTTGTCTTTAAGATATAGGGACTGTGGATATGTGGAGAACTTCTTTCTTCACACCCTTGACACCCGCTTCTTTAAAGGATGTGGATAGCGTTGTGAACAACTTCTGTTGAGAATGAACGAGTTAACTGTAATACTTTTTAGTTGTCCACACGCGCATATGTGGTGCACCTATATATAGTGTTTTTTTCATCCACACGAAAAGTTATCCGTCGCCGATGTGATTGTCTATCTTAAACTGTTGATAGAGTTGTATAAGTATTGATGATTTAAACCGCGCACATTTTATCCACATGGTTACCAACAAGTTATGAGATGTGTCGTGCAAAGGGTTTTGTCCGCATCGGTGAGCGTGGATGGGAAGGTGACGGGCCAGATTGGCCACGGATTGTTGATCTTTCTCGGCATTCATACCAGCGACACATCCGCCCAGGTGGACTGGATGACCCAAAAGGTCGCCAAACTCCGGATTTTTCACGACAACGAGGGTAAGATGAACCGATCTGTGATGGATGTCGCCGGCGGACTCTTGGTGATTTCCCAATTCACCTTATGTGGAGACGCGCGCAAAGGCAACCGACCCAGTTTCATCGAAGCGGCTCGTCCAGAAATAGCCATCCCTCTGTATGAACAATTTGTAGCGGATTTGGCTAGTGTTTCGGGATGTGAGGTACAAACCGGAATCTTCGCCGCGCATATGGATGTTCAATTGATAAACGACGGTCCTGTAACAATAGTGATTGATTCCTGATGGCGGTTTTCTTCTGTTTTATTGATGGCGTGGGGATTGGGGATGATGCCGACCACAATCCGTTTGCTGGAAGGGATTTCCAGATTTATCAGGAAATCACCGGTCGGGAGCGGATGGTAAAAGAAGGACTTCCAGATGACGGACTGGATGCCTGCCTTGGCATAGAAGGACTTCCGCAAAGCGGAACGGGACAAGTCACCTTATTCACCGGTATCAATGCCTCGAAATTGATCGGGCAGCATTTTGGTCCATATCCGCATTCTGGGACAAAGAACATCCTCACAACCGCTTCTTTATTCCATCAGGTTCTGGAAAAAGGAAAATCACCTTTGTTTTTGAATGCCTATCCGGAGCGGTTTTTCCAGTATTCAGAGGCAAAGAATCGATGGAGCGCGACAACGCTGATGGCAAAAAGCAGTGGCGTGAGATTGCATACGGTAGATGATGTGCGAAATGGAACCGCCATCACCGCGGAAATCCTGCAAGATGTGTGGAAATCTGTTTTGTATTCGGATGTCGAGTCGATCACCGCAGAACAAGCTGCCAGACGTGTGTTGAAGGCGGGCTCGATGCATGATGTGGTCTTGACGGAATACTATCTGACCGACAAAGCCGGCCATGAGAGGGATCCGGAAAAAGCGAATGAGGTGATTTCGCGCTTCGATGATTTCGCGATGGAAATCCTGAAGGGGCTGGGTGATGACGATACCCTCATCATCACCAGCGACCATGGAAATGTGGAAGATTTGTCCACAAAAACACACACGTTCAATCGGGTGCCATGGTTGGTGGCTGGAAAGGGTCGCGAAGCCGCCACATCCTGTAAGGATTTGGCGGACGTCACTCCGTTTATCTGTTCACTGCTTTAAGTAGGCGCTGTTGGATCTCGTCGATCTCGCCGAGACCGTTCACGGCCTGGAAGCGCCCTTTGTGACGATAATATTCCATCACCGGCGCGGTTTCATCTTTATAGACTTGCAAGCGGATGCGGACTTTATCCGGAGAATCGTCCTCGCGACCTTGTCCGCGATTCACCAAACGCGAGATGAGTTCTTCATCTGGAACCTCCATCGAAATGAACGCATCGATCTGTTCACCGCGCGATTCGAGCCAGGCATCAAAGCCTTCGGCTTGCGCGATGGTTCGGGGAAATCCGTCCAAGATGTAGCCTTTTTTAAATTCCGGCTTTGCCAGGGCTTCGGCTACGAGCTTCATCACCACATCATCGCCGACCAGTTTTCCGGATGCCATGATGGCCT
>CAYPOI010000056.1:0-1932 GCA_964412365.1 uncultured Chitinophagales bacterium
AGAGACGATAGTAGTAGGTCCGGCCTACATCCAAGCCAGACATGACTACGTTCACTTCGGAAAAAGCTTCATCGCCAACTGGCATTGAACCGCCACTCAAAACAGTGGCTGCCGTGAATTGAGGGTTCTCAGCGAGTTCGAAGAACCATTCTGTAGCCGAACGGCGCGGATTGACCACCCCTTTGAGGGTTACTTCGGTCGAGGCGTTGGTTGCAACCGTTACGGCAAGATCGAATACCGACGGTGGGTTCAAAAACGCATGTACGCGGCGGCGTACGGATGGGAGCGTTGGATAGAATGATGCACCCGGGCAGGCGGTCGAGCTGGCAACATCATCCCGGTGACCCGAAATGATGTTATAGTTGTTGGAACCCACATTCCGGGTTCCGAGAACATCCATCCCCTTTTCCTTGGCTTTCCATGCCAGCATGTTGCGAAGCGCCACAATGGCTTTTTCGGATGGAAGGATGTTCGTGTAATCGCCGATCACGCAAACGCCCATGGTCGTTCCGTTCACACCAGGTGCATGAGCACCGCGCACGTCTGGATTCCCTTGATTTGTGAAAATGTTCAAACTGTGCTCACGGCCTTGGTACGTCACACCATTCGGATCCACCAACCAGTTGTAGCCGATATCCGACCAATTCAACGGAGCACCGGTGTGATATACATAATAACTTCTCACAACGGCGGCAAAATCACTGCTGTTGGTTTGTCCGGCACTATGATGCACCCAAAGATGGGTCACCGTGATGGGATTGGCACCGGAACGGTTATCCGTCAGATTCAGATTTCCACCCCAGCTCGAACGTGGCACATAAACCGGCAGAGCATAATCAGCCGCCGTATTCACATCAAATTCCACCGCCTTAGCTTTGGTATCGCTTTCTTCGGTCACACCCGGATTCACCATGAACAGATTCACCGAGCGAGGCAGGATGTCGGCCAAGCCGGCAACGATTCGAAATTGAGCGTAGCGGGCATCCGCCGAAAAAAACACAAGATTACCGGCAACCAAACCTGATGCCAATTCGGCATGCGAATCGTGGCCCGCATCCACCCATTCGTCCCAAACCACGCCATCCGCTGAAACACGCAGTTCAATGTGGGCATGGGATGGGGTTTCTTGACCGAAATCCCAACTTGGTGCGATCGACACGAACGGATCACCTGCCACGGAAATCGGCATGGGTTCGGATTCGATCACCCGATATAGACCTTGGGATTTGGCCATGGTTGGTTGGATGTCGAACGAACGAGAATCCGTCTGGACCTGAGCTTGCAACGTGCTTGCAAGACATAACATGAGCACGGAGTATCGAAAAAAACGCATAGTAGAATGATTTAGAGATTGAACCAGTTAAGAGCAGATGAGCCATCCCATCCATTAAATTCGTCTAGACGGAATTGTTCCACCACATCGTCTTTCATAAACAGATAGAGAGCGGTGGAATCGTCGGGGTAGACACGGTATAGGAGTACCGATTTGGTGCCGGACACACGTGAAGTGAATGGTTCGCCTAAGGCGGATGTGACCTCAGCCAGAGTTTTTCCTTCGAATCGGACAGTTCCAGCTTCTGTGCGGAACGCATCGAATTGAGGAAGATCGATCTGATAGCCCGGGTCGGGAGACAATGTGTCTTCCGACTGACGCAACCGGTCTTGGATGGATGAGATCTTATCCGGCGCGGTTTCAGTTTTCGGTTCCGGCGTAGAAGAGCAAGACACCACCATTAGGGTGGCAGACACGATCAGGGCGAATTTCATTTGACAAAGATACTCGAATCCGGTGTAACTTCGAGCCGTGAAGAAAACCTTGCTGCTTTGGATCCTCGTCGTCGCTTGTCTGCTTACCGGCTATCTGCTATCCGCGATACCGCCGGTGAAGCCATTGAAATTGGCGGATTTGAGCGAGGTTGAGGGCATCATCCG
>CAYPOI010000056.1:2032-17179 GCA_964412365.1 uncultured Chitinophagales bacterium
ACCGTGGCCTTGAATACCGACCGATCCATTTACTGAAGCGGTATCGTGCGCAGGTGTTCCAACGCCGCGTAGGCGGTCAGATCATAGTGGATGGGCGTGACGGCCGCATATCCTTGCTTGAGCATTTCCACATCCAGATCCTCGCCCATCTCCAGTACTTCGAATTTCCCTGTGATCCAATAATAGGGCCTGTTATAGGGATCCATCCGACCCTCATATTCTTCCACATACCGACTATTGGCCTGACGTGTCCATTTCATGCCCATCAGCGGACCCGCCGGTGCGTTCAGATTCAATAACACCCCGGGTGGAAGTCCGTTATCCAGAACGACTTGGATCAGTTTGGCTGCGGCCGCGCAACATCCGCTCAAATCAGCGTCTTCGGCGAACTCCATGCAACTGACAGCGATGGCCCGATACCCAAGAATGGTGGCTTCCGTCGCCGCGCTCACTGTTCCGGAATAAATGGTATTGATGCCCGCATTGGATCCATGGTTGATGCCGCTCAGCACCAGGTCCGGTTTTACATCCAACAGTTTATCGTGCGCCAGTTTGATGCAATCCGCCGGTGTGCCGTTCACCGCAATCGCGTTCTTGCCGTTGAGCATTTTTACTTTGTTCGCCCGGAGAGGCTGTGTCACGGTGATGGCGTGTCCCACCGCGCTCTGTTGCCTATCCGGCGCGATGACCACCACTTCTCCGAATTGGGCGGCGGTCTCAACCAGCGCCATGATTCCCGGTGAATAATATCCGTCATCGTTACATACCAGAATTCTCATTCGTACTGCTCGTCTTTGGATGGAAATTGATTGGATTTGACATCCGACACATAGGCTTTCACCGCATCCCCAATGGTTTGATGCAGTTCGAGGTAACGACGGATAAATCTCGGCTTGAAATCTTTGGTGAGGCCCAGCAAATCATGCATTACCAATACTTGTCCGTCACACTCCACGCCGGCGCCGATGCCGATCGTAGGGATAGCCAAAGATTGGGTCACTTTTTTGGCGAGGGATGCGGGAATTTTCTCCAACACAACGGCAAAGCAACCCGCTTCTTGCAAGGCAAGGGCATCGGCCATCAGCTGATCGGCTTCTTCGGTGTCGGTGGCCCGCACTTTGTAGGTTCCGAATTTGTAGATGCTTTGTGGGGTGAGTCCGAGGTGACCCATCACCGGAATTCCGGCATCCACGATTTTGCGGATGGTGGCCACTACCGGCGCCCCTCCTTCCAACTTCACGGCATGCGCACCGGCTTCTTTCATCATGCGTCCGGCATTATGAAGCGCTTCTTTGGCCGTCACCTGATAACTCATGAAGGGAAGATCTGCAACGATAAGGCATCTCGACGCGCCTCGAACCACCGTCGAAGTATGATAAATCATCTGCTCGATGGTGATCGGAAGTGTGGTTTCGTGCCCAGCCATCACATTGCTGGCCGAATCGCCGACCAAAATAATGTCGATGCCGGCTGAATCGATGATCCGCGCCATCGTGAAATCATAGGCCGTTAGCATGGAGATTTTCTCTCCACGAACTTTCATGTCGACAACGGTACGAGTGGTGATGCGCGGGGTACTCATAGTTTGCTCTTCGGAACGATCGCCGCCACGGCATCCATTTCACAGGTCACGTTTCCATCCACCGACGCTTTCGCGGTGAAGGTGGAGAACTGGCGTTTCTGCTCGCCTAGGGTCACTTCCAGCTTCAATTGGTCGCCTGGATGCACGGGTCTGCGGAACTTGCAATTATTGATGCCGGAAAAAAAGATGAGGTATTGGGACGGGTCATCCACCCGGGTTTTCATAGCCAGGATGCACGCCGCTTGGGCCAAGGCTTCGACCTGAAGCACACCCGGCATCACCGGATTTCCAGGAAAATGTCCGTTGAAAAATTCTTCGTTGGCGGTCACATTCTTGTAGGCGGTGATGGTGTCCCCGTCAATGGATATCACTCGGTCTACAAGCAAAAATGGATAACGGTGCGGGATGAGGGCTTTGATGTCTTCGATGGTCATCATGGCAGAAGGACTTATGTTTTTTGTGAAATTCAGGCGACGGTGCCGATGTAAATGTAGGCAATCCCGCCGCTAAGGCGATGTGCCGATTTCGCACTGAAGGAGCCGGAACGGTCCATCAGGTCAAGAAACGCATCACCAGCCGGGAAATGCGCACTGGTTTCGGGAAGATAGGTGTAGGCATCGCGATTGCCGGTGAGCAAACCTCCAACCAGTGGAATCACATGTGTGCTGTAAAAGCGATATGGCCAGCTCATGATGCCGGTTGGCTGACCAAATTCGAGCACAACCACGCGTCCGCCAGGTTTCACCACACGCGCCATTTCTTTTAGGCACAACAACGGATCATCCACGTTCCGGATTCCGAACGAAATGCTGGCAATGGTGAAGCGATCGTTCTTGTAAGGCAAGTTCATCGCATCGGCTACTTCAAACGTGATGTCCAATCCTTTTTTCTCGGCTTTGGCAGGTGCAGGAGCGATCATCGGGGCGCAGAAATCGGTACCGATCACTTCCCCATCCGCAACCGTCTGCTTGAAGGTGATGGCAAGGTCGCCCGTGCCTGTGGCGCAATCCAACACGGAATCGCCGGGTTTGGCACCGCTCAATCGCACGGCCTTTTTGCGCCAGCGATGATGGATGCCCATCGAAAGGACGGAATTCACCAGGTCGTATCGGTCCGCAATGGACGCGAACATGGTTCTAACTTGCTCACTCATGAGTTTATGGGTTCTTCTAAATGGTCGGTATGAAAAATCAGGTCTGGATGGAACGTGGTTCCATCGAATCGAAGTGTGTAAATGCAGCCGTTGGCATGATGCACCTCGTGCATGCGTTCGAGGCCAATGCCAGTGAGGTGGGCGACGAGAATGCGCAACGCCCGTCCATGGGTCACAATCGCGACACGTTCTCCCGAGTGCTTAATCAGAATGCGTTGCATGCCCAACATGAGGCGATCACGAACTTGCAAAGGGTTCTCCCCTCCTGCAGGCGATCGATGAAGATGTCCTGCATCCCAAGCCGAATAGAGATCCGCCAATTCGCCAATCTGATCATCCACCGGAATCCCTTCCATCACGCCGTAGCTGAGCTCATCGAGATCCGCATCGGACTGTACCTCATCCATCTCCATTCTCATCGCGAAGGCAGCCGTTTGCCGTGCCCGCACCATCGAACTGGCATAGACCGCATCCACTCCTTCACGCTTGAGCCAAGCTCCTACCCGTACGGCTTGCCGGATGCCGGTTTCGTTCAAAGGCGCATCGATTCCACGACCTTGAATTCGGTTCTGTAGATTGTAATCCGTTTCGCCGTGGCGGATGATGTGCAGGATGGTGTCGGACATCACTCGATCGTCAATTGAAAGAATTCCATCAGCAATGTTCCCACCGCTGAATAGTAGGCTTTCCCAAGGGTTGCACGCTGAAGATCGACATCCGCACGCTCTTCTTCCGAAAGTCGTTTGAATCCGGGCTGCGGATACGCCATCTGCGCCATATTGCCGATTTCAGAGGCCGTGGCATCATAAATCATTTCCGTTCCGCGGAAACCCTGCAACCTTACCTCCACTTTGTAAACCGGACCCTGTTTCACCAATCCGTGCAGCGGATTCTTTGAGTTCGAAACATTTACCTCAGATAATTTCAGGGTGAACTGCGATTGGCGATAATTGTCGGTGCGGTTCATGCCACGATACCGGTCGCCAGGTACAGACAATACCCGGTTCAGTGCCACATTGAAGATGGAATCGGCATGGTGCGATGAAAACACATCCGAATCGAAACGAATCGCCTCGGGCTGAATGGGTTCGATCAACAATCCCGCGTTCTGATACGAAACAGGCTTATCGGCGAGCCAGTGGCTGGAAGAGCATCCGGTTAACAGTAGAAACGCACACAAGGCAAGAAACGAGCGGGTCATTTGGTCAGTGATGATTTGGAGAAGGCATCCATCAGGTCGGCTTCCATGGTTTGAACCGATTGGATCGGAATATCGTGCCGCATGGCTTGACGCAATAGCATCATCCGCAAAATGCGGTCGTTCATGGAGATGGGCTTGGTGGCGTCGTGCCATTTGTCGAGCAACATCCGCAGCCAGCCGAAGCGAAAGACGAAAAAGAGCGCGAGTCCGATCATGGCATCGGCCTGGCGACCCACCGTGCCAACATAGCTGATCACAAACAAGGTGGCCAATAGGATGGGAAGATCGAAGGTGATGAGTTTGAGAGCGGGTGTGAACGACGGATTGAGAACCGCGCTCCGCATGAAATACCAACCCAGGCTCAATAAAAATGCGATGAGGGCGGATGGAAACACGGACAGAAAGATGAGTGAGATCAGGAAACTCCATAACCCGATGGCTTCGAACGATTTAATCCAGATTTCGGCATCGAGGATCATCCGCTTCAAATCTTCTTTGTCGCGCAAACCGGGCGCGAAGGCATCGATGGAGGACAATGAGGTGCGGAACCAAAAGCCGGTCGCGGTAAACAATCCGCTCGGGGTTTCGACAAAGTGCAGGCCTGGTTCGGTGAGAATGCGTTTCACAGGTGAAAAATACGGATTTTTCGTCTCAGGCTTGAGCTAGTGTGAGAATCATGGCGCGGCGCGGCTCAGCAGATCGGCAGACCTTGTACAACTCGAACAAGGTGGCGCCTGTGGTGAACACATCATCCACCAGCAAAATATCTCGGTCTCGAATACGGCTTGTATCTGTGCATTCGAAGGCGTTTCGGATGTTCTCGTTGCGTTGATCCAAGCTGAATCCGGTCTGTGTGCGGGTGTGACGGGTGCGGATGATGACCCCATCCGGCAGCACCTCTCCTCCACTGGCTCGTGCCACGCCATTCGCGATGGCTTTCGCTTGGTTGTAACCCCGCTTACGTAGTCGATGCGGATGAAGCGGCACGGGAATGATGAGCATCGGTTCGATGCCATGGGCTTTGGCTGCGGTGTAGCCTAATTCGTCGCCTAGGGCCGACATCCCGCTGTACTTGAGTCCGTGCAGCAGATGTTGGATGATACCCTGCTTATCGAATTGCCACATCGATATGCGTCGTTCGATGCCATCGGGCAAAAACACGTGAGGATCTCCGACCGCGGGCTGGAGCTGGTCGTTCAAGCAATATGGGCACAGCAACCGCCCGGATTGAACCGTGGCATGGCCGCACGCATAGCAGACTGGAGGAAATAAAAGTGACATCATACCTATATAGAGGCGGAAAACCGGAATTCCTTACATCTAAGCTTCCTTTCGATGTAAACTTTCCCGAAATTGAGGATATGGCGCACCTTTCTGATGACTTAGTAGCAATACGCGATGCGAAGGGACTCACCTCCCAAGACATCGCTTCCAAAACCCGCTTTCCTGACGGCATTCTTCGGGAAATCGAAACCGGAATTTTGTTCAACCAACCCGACACGCAGCGGACCTACATCCGCAGTTTTGTCCGCAGTTATGCCAAGGCGATCCGCATCGAGGAAAAAGACATCGTGCGGGCGTTGGATGAATACTATGGGGATGGATACACCGGGTTTCTGAAATCCAAGTACATCGAAGGCATCGTGGAAGAAGGAGATCAGGTGAAGATGCTCAAACGCATCATCACGACTTCCACGTTGGGTGCCGAGGAATTCACGCGTCCAGATCCAACTCGGGCTCATAACGCGATGACCCCCATCCCACCCGACCTATCGAATGTGAATTGGTCGAACATGGGTGCGGAAATCTCCATCCTGAACCCTCGTGTCATTGCGATGGCCGTTGTCGCGTTCATCTTGGGCACGATTGTGGTAAGCGGTATCTACACAAACGGGTTTGGACTGTTTGATGGTTCCGATGATCCGATTGTACAAACCGATCCGATCACGACCCCGACACCGATCACACCCGCCCCTTCAACCATACCGGCCGATTCGAGTGCTGTTTTGGACTCGCCAGCAAACCCGTTGCCCGATACCCTGGATGTTTTGATCTATGCGGCGTTCGACCGCCTCGAGCCGGTGCGCGTACAGACCGATGTGGGAACCGAAGTGTACCCGTATTGGATCGAGCAAGGCACCGCGATGCGGTTCGAATTCAGCGATCAGATTAGCATTCGTGGTGCATTCCCCAGGTTCGTGCTGTTGTTCAATGGCCATGTGATTCCGAATAAAGAAAATTACATGGTGGGTGGAAACATGATCACCATCCGTAGGGCCGATCTCGAATCCCAACCTTTGTTCCGTACCGCCGCACCCGATACATTGGACGGCAATCTGCCCTATCCTTCCACCATCGTAGAACGACCTGTCTTCCGGCCATGACCCGTGAGCAGGCTGTTGTTCGGATTTCGGAACTCCGAAACCTGCTGAACTCGGCGAACGACGCCTACTACCAGGATGCGGCACCGTTCATGTCGGACCGCGAGTTCGATGCGCTTTTAAACGAACTCACCGAGCTGGAAACCAGCTTCGACCTGCATTCTCCCGATTCCCCCACCGCTCGTGTTGGCGGCGCCCCGTCGAGCAAGTTCGAGGTCGTCACCCATCCCATCCCCCTTCTGAGTCTGTCGAACAGCTACGATGAGCAGGATGTTCGCGATTTCGACCGCAGGGTGCGCGATCTGCTCGGACATTCCGACTATACCTACGTGGCTGAGCTCAAATTCGATGGTATGGCGCTTCGTTTGCGTTATGAAAACGGAAAATTGGTACTTGCCGCCACCCGTGGCGATGGCGAAAAGGGCGACGATATCACCCGGAATGCGAAAACCATCCGTGATATTCCACTGACTTTGAAGGGCAACGTGCCTCCTGTTTTGGAAGTCCGTGGTGAAGCCTTCATGGAACGCTCTCCATTCGCGCAGTTCAATCGCCAGCGTGAGGAATCCGGTGAGGCCGCCTTCGCCAATCCCCGCAATGCCACCGCCGGCACCCTGAAATCGCAAGATTGGAAAGTGGTCGCGAAGCGCCCCATCCGCTTCATCGCGTACGACATCGTGACCGCCAAACCGGAGGCGGACATGACCCACGCCCGGAAATTGGTCCTGCTCAACCAGTATGGATTTCAGATTTCGGACGAAACCCGAACCTGCGCCACCATCGACGATGTGATCGAACGGATCCACGAGATTGATGTGCTTCGCCATTCCCTGCCCTATGACACCGATGGCGTGGTGGTAAAGGTGAATGAAGACAAATTCCGAGACCCGCTCGGCAATACGTCCAAAGCCCCGCGCTGGGCTATGGCCTACAAGTTTGAGGCCGAGCAAGCCGAATCCGCCATTCTGGATATCACCTTGCAAGTGGGTCGACTCGGCACCATCACTCCTGTCGCGGAGTTGGAGCCCGTTTTTTTGGCCGGAACCACGGTGAAGCGCGCATCCCTGCATAATGAAGAGGAAATCCATCGCAAGGATATCCGAAAAGGCGATCGCGTGATCATCGAAAAAGCGGGGGAAATCATTCCGCAAGTGGTGAAGGTGGTGGATCGCGAGGCTCCGGGTCGGGGCGAGGAGTTTCGCATGCCGAAAGCGTGTCCGGCCTGCGCGTCTCCCCTGGTCAAAGATCCGGAGGAAGTGGCGTGGCGTTGCGTCAATCCGGCTTGCGGACCCCAAGTGCGCATCCGGGTGCAGCATTTCGCCTCACGCGACGCGATGGACATCGACGGGTTGGGTGAAGCGATCGTAGACCAGTTGATCAGCAACGGGCTGATCCAAACCTATGCCGATCTGTATGAGTTGACCGTGGAAAAGGTTGTGGCGATGGAGCGGATGGGCGAAAAAAGTGCTCAAAATCTCATCGCCGCCATTGAGGCCTCCAAATCACAGCCGTTCGAGCGCGTCCTTTATGCGCTTGGCATCCGTTTCGTTGGCGAAACCACCGCCAAAGACCTCGCCCGCGGACTCGGCTCGATGCAAGCCATCCAATCCGCCGACGTGGACACCATCAGCGCCATCCATGGCATCGGACCAAAAGTGGCCTCATCCGTCGCGTCTTTCTTTGCGGATGCGAACTTCAAGGCTTTGGTCGACCGTCTCGCTTCCTATGGCTTACAGATGAGTCTTTCCGAGCAGCAAGAACGAGGAACCCTGTTCGCAGGACTCACCTTCGTACTTACTGGAACCTTGCCCACACTCACCCGATCCGATGCGGAAGCCCTCATCGAACGCAACGGTGGAACGGTGTCGGGCTCTGTCAGTAAGAAAACATCTTTCCTGCTCGCCGGAGAATCTGCGGGCAGCAAGTTGGATAAAGCCCGTGCGTTGGGCATTATTAGTATCGATGAAGCGAATTTTTTTCGTATGCTTGAGCAACAAAAGGTCATTACATCATGAAATTCGAGATTCACCAGGAAGACAACATATCCACCATGGTTCTGAAAACCGATCGGCTTGACACAAAAGTCGCGCCCGATCTGAAAAGTCAGTTCATTCTCATGGCCAATTCATCCGAATCGGGACATTTGGTCCTCGATCTGGGTAACATCCAATTCGCAGACTCTTCCGGGCTCAGCGCCCTTTTGTTGGCACATCGTTTATTCCGTGATTCCGATCGCAAATTCATCTTGTGCAATTTGTCGGAACGGGTTCAAAAACTGGTCGACATCTCCCAGCTCACCACGGTATTCACGATTGCGGCGGATTCAGCTGCCGCAGCCCGACAAATCGACGCATAATGGAAGTTTTTGATTTCGTAGTCGTCATCGCCTATTTGGCGTTGTGCGTGTTCATAGGTATCAAAGTGGGCGGAAAAGCCACCGATACCTCCACCTACTTCTCCTCGAAAGGAAAAATTCCTTGGTGGGCCATTTCCTTATCTATCGTGGCGGCTGAAACCAGCATGCTCACGGTGATTTCAATACCGGCCGTTGCCTATTTGGGCACTTTGGCCTTTCTTCAGATTGTGGTCGGGTATATCGTGGGACGTATCCTGGTCTCTGTGTTCATGTTGCCGCATTATTTCAGGGGGGAACAGCAAACCGCCTACACCTTTTTCAGTGCGCGTTTCGGCGACAACTTCCGCAAAACCATCAGTGCCACGTTTCTCGTGACCCGCCTTCTGGCCGATGGAATTCGTTTGTTCGCCGCTGCCATCCCAATCAAAATCATCACCGGGTTCGATTATCCGGTCTCCATCGCCATCATGGGTCTCCTATCTTTGGCGTACAGCTTCTATGGCGGACTCAAATCCGTGATCTGGATTGATGTCCTTCAGCTGTGCGTCTACATTTTCGGTGGATTGTACATGGTGGCCCATGTAATTTTCTGGGTGGATGTGCCCATCCTCGACACCCTGCGTGATGCCGGTAAACTGACCATGATCACACTTCCGAGCAGCTGGAGCGAGGTCTTCCTCACACCGTACAACTTGGTTGGAGCGTTCATCGGTGGGATTTTCCTCACACTGGCTTCCCATGGAACCGATCAGCTCATCGTGCAACGTCTGTTGGCTTGCGCAGATCTGAAATCAGCACAGAAAGCATTGATCGGAAGTGGACTTTTCGTCTTCATCCAATTCGCACTGTTTCTGACGGTCGGATTGATGCTCTTCGTATACTATGGCGGAGCAAGCATTGTCGAACTCGGATTGGCGAACAACGATGAACTCGTTCTGAAATTCATCATTGAACAGGTTCCTGTGGGCGTTACTGGCCTCATCATCGCGGGTCTTTTCGCTGCCGCGATGAGCACCATCACCGGATCGCTGTCGGCCTTGTCGTCGAGCACTTTGTTCGATCTGATTCCAAGCTTGTCGAAGAAGCCCAACGCCATGCAATGGTCGCGCGGAACCATGGTGTTGTGGACATCCATCTTCATCCTGTTCGCGATGTCGTTCACCAGCAAAGAGAATCCGATCGTTGAAATCGGCCTTGGAATCGCCGGATTCACCTATGGAGCCCTGCTCGGCGCGTTCATGCTTGGACGATTCACGAAAATTGGCACTCCAGCCGCTTATGTGGGTTTTTTCACAACCATCATCAGCATGGCCTTCATCATTTTCTATGCCGGATTGGCCTTTCCGTGGTACACCCTAATCGGGTGCACGATTTACATGACCACTGCGTTGTCCTTTGATGCCATCGCTGTCAAATTGAGGGGATAAACCCCATGGGAACACTCGAGAAATTCGGGCTTGGTCGGAAAATGAGAGGCGCCGGATATTTGTCCGACAAACGGAAAGAAGAACCCTTCAATGCCCGCACGAGCGGGTATGTGAAAGCGGTGATCATTTCGGTGTTCTTTCTCGGGTTGATCTTGTTCTATCCAGGTGGATTGTTTCAGGATGTCTCCTACAAATTGGGTGAGACGTGGCGCGACGACGACCTCATCGCTCCGTTCACCTTTTCATTACTGAAGAGCCAGAACGAAATCGACGCCGAAATCGCCGATATCGTTTCAAACACCCCTCCCATCTTCTATCAGCTGCCTAGTGTGGCCGAAGGTGTTCAAGTCCGGCTCGACACCTTGTTCAACAGAACCAACCGTGTGCTTGAGCTGTATGCGCAGTACCGGATGAGTCTGCTCACGGACAACGGATCGATGGCACTTAGCGATTCCACACGGTACATGGCCGAACGCCAGAACAGCGGCGTGGCATTCGACGATCGATCGTGGACCATATTATCCGAGCAGTTCGCAGCGCTGCGTATCGCCGAAGTTCGTGGCAACATCACATCATTTACCCGGTTCATCGGGATTGATGTGCGCATCCGTACCGAGTTCCTGATTGACGAGTTATTGACCGATGGCATCATCGACACCCCGAAATCCACCATCCGCTTACCAGGAATCCTCGTCAGAAGTCTTCAAGACCGAACACAACGGACCCTGTCTGTGACTCAAGTCCGCGATCTTCCCGAAGTGCGGGATTACGCTATGTATCGGTTTTCCCGCACATTAGGTGAGGATGCAGCCCATGTGGCGCAAAACGTGCTCGATGCGGTCATTCAACCCAATCTGATCTACAACGAACCGGAAACCCGTTCCAGGATCGATGAAGCAGTTGCTGCGATCAGTCCGACCAAAGGCGCCATTTCCGTCGGACAACTCATCATCCGCAAAGGGGATGTGATTACCGATGAAAATCTGATGGTGCTCGAAAGTCTGGCTTCGGCCCGCATCGAAAACCGAAGCACGATCGATGAATGGCAACGGATCGCTGGAAATCTGCTGGTCATCATTTCCATCTTCATCACCTATTTGCTGTATTTGTATCTGTATCGCAATCCGATCTTCGATTCCAACCCGATGTTGGTGCTGGTTCTTCTCGCCGTTGGCATCGTGATCGCCATCGCGTTTTTCCTGGCACGAGCGGAAGCCTTGTCGATGTACCTCGTTCCGATCGCCATCGCACCGATCATCCTCACCATCATTTTCGACTCTCGAGTGGGACTGATGACCACCACCACACTTGCCTTGATGGTCGGCTTCATCAATGGAAATGATTTCGAGTTCGTTCTGGCCAGTGTAACGGCAGGAGGCATGGCGGTGTACTCGGTTCGGGATGTGAAAAACCGGAACCAATTTTTCCTCACCACACCCGCATTGGTGTTTGGTTCGTATGTGCTTGTCACGTTGGGATTCACGTTGCTCAAAGCCGATGCTTGGTCGGCGTGGCTGTCCGACATGTCGTTCATGGCCGGAGGCGTGGTGCTCATCTGGCTCACCTATCCGCTCATCCTCCTGTTCGAGAAAGTCTTCAAGGTGACGACGGATGTGTCCCTACTCGAACTCAACGACCATAACCATCCCCTTCTGAAACTGCTGATGTCGACCGCGCCCGGCACCTTCCAACACAGCTTGCAAGTGGCCAATCTGTCGGAATCCGCTGCCGCCGCCATTGGAGCGAACTCCTTGTTATGCCGCGTCGGGTCGCTGTATCATGACATCGGCAAGACCGACCGACCCGAGTATTTCGTTGAGAACCAGATGGGTGGCGCCAATGAGCACGACAAGCTCAAGCCACGAATGAGCGTATTGGTCATCAAAAACCATGTGGCGCAAGGCGTGAAGATGGCCGAAGAGCATCGCCTTCCAGATATCGTGATTGATTTCATCAAAACGCACCACGGAACGTCGATCATCCGTTTCTTCTTTGAGAAAGCGAAGGAACAGGCCGAATCGGAATCATCCGTGCGTGATGAGGATTTCCGTTATGAAGGTCCGCTTCCCCATTCCAAAGAAACCGGAATCGTCCTATTGGCCGATGGTGTGGAAGCCGCGGCGAAAGCGATGTCCGAACCCAACTACAACAAGCTTGAGAATCTCGTGAATCGGATGATCGACGAGCGTGTGGATGAAGGCCAATTGAATAACTGTCCTCTTACCTTCCAAGACCTGCGCATCATCAAAGAAACCTTCCGGAATGTGCTGGTAGGCGTGTATCATCAGCGCATCAAGTATCCCGGCAATGCCTGATGGAGGCGGAAAAGAAAGCCTGGCTCCGGTATCTGAAATTGGAAAAGGGCGTTTCCGGTCCGACACTGGATGCGTACACACGCGACATCACCCGTTACTTGTCATTCATCACCGAATCGATTCAGATTCGTGATCCCGGCGGCATCACACTCGATCACATCGAACTCTTCCTTCGGGAATTGGCCGGGATGGAGCTCGATCCGGCCACCATCGCCAGAAACATCTCCAGTATCCGAGGATTTCATTCGTTTTTGATGGGGGATGGACTCACGACGGCGAATCCGGCCGAATTGGTGGACCTTCCAAAGAAAGCCCGCATCCTGCCCGATATCTTACATCCGGAGGAAGTCTTCCGCATGTTGGATGTGCCCGACATCGACTCCCCCGCCGGCAAGCGCGACCGCGCCCTGCTCGAACTCATGTATGCCTGCGGATTGCGTGTGAGTGAAGTGGTGAATATGGAACAGACGCAATTGTATTTCGACATCGGGTTCATCCGTGTGTTCGGGAAAGGCTCGAAAGAACGCTTGGTCCCGGTCGGCGGACATGCCGTGAAAGCCGTTGAGGACTATATGAAGAATGCGCGTCCGTTGTGGATCCGCGATCTTCGCAAAACCGGAAACAGAGTCTTCTTGAACCAACGCGGCACGCCGTTGAGCCGCATGAGCATGTGGAAAATCGTCAGGGATGCGGCTCGGCAGGCGGGCATCACCAAGGCGGTGTATCCGCACATATTGAGGCACAGTTTTGCAACCCATCTGTTGGAAGGTGGCGCAGATCTGAGGGC
This sequence comes from uncultured Chitinophagales bacterium, assembly GCA_964412365.1. Lineage (GTDB taxonomy): Bacteria > Bacteroidota > Rhodothermia > Balneolales > HLUCCA01 > CAMTWZ01. Next base: position 15,235 of record CAYPOI010000056.1, read on the forward strand.
GGTGCAAGACATGCTTGGCCACGTCTCCATCCTCACCACCGAAATCTACACGCATGTGGATCGCAGCTTCCTGCATCAGGTGCATAAGCAATATCATCCGCGGGCGTAATGTCCACGAGAACCGTATCTTCCGACTATGAGTGAAACCACAGACAACGCCGTCAAATCGATCGAATGGTGCGAGACGCACGTTCGCATCCTGGATCAGACCTTCCTACCCGGACGCACCGTGTATTCCGACATCCGCGACGTCGGTCGCATGTGGGAAGCCATCAAAAGCCTGCGTGTGCGTGGAGCGCCCGCCATCGGCATCGCCGCGGCGTACGGATTCTACCTCGGCATCCGCGACCTGCCCGATACCAAGTATCCGAGTTTTTGGGTGGAAGTGAACCGCATCGGGGATTATCTCATTTCCGCACGTCCGACCGCCGTGAATCTGCCATGGGCCATTGAGCGGATGAAAAACACCATCCACGCCCATCGTGAAGACTCATTGGACGCGATCAAAGCGCGCGTGCTGAAGGTGGCCATCACCATCCACGAAGAAGACAAACGCATGTGCCGGATGATCGGAGAGCATGGTGTGGCCTTGATTCCGAAAAAAGCGAACATCCTCACCCATTGCAACACGGGTGGATTGGCAACGGGTCAATATGGAACCGCACTATCCGTGATTTATCATGCGCACACCGCCGGAAAGCAGATCCATGTGTGGGTCGATGAGACGCGTCCGTTGCTCCAAGGCGCACGACTCACCGCTTGGGAGTTGAACCGCGCGGAGATCCCCTTTCATCTGATCACAGACTCGATGGGTCCATGGCTCATGAAACAAGGAAAAGTGGATGCGGTGATCGTAGGCACCGACCGAGTGGCGGCCAATGGCGATATGGCAAACAAAATCGGCTCGTATATGCTGGCTGTGGCGTGCAAACATCACAACATCCCGTTCTATGTGGCGGCGCCGTATTCCACCATCGATCCGAAAACAGCGACCGGTGCCGACATCCCGATCGAAGAGCGCGATGGGAAGGAAATCACGACCATTGGTCAGACCGACATCGCCCCTGCGAAAATCCCAGTCTACAACCCGGCTTTTGATGTGACGCCCGCGGAACTGATTACCGCCTACATCACGGAAAAAGGGGTGATCAAGCCGCCGTATAGGTTTTAGGGGGAATCGGGAATCTGGAAGAGACCCCGATTAAAGCCCTACTTATTGTTCGAAGCTATATATTGATATGAAAAACCTGACCGCATATCAGAACAATTCCGTGGAGAAATAAATGATAGCAATCATTCGAACGGCATTCACTTGTTCCCTTATTGTGATAACACCCATTATTGGTACGGCTCAGATTTCTACCTATCCGAACCAACAAACGACGACACCATCAAGCGCCCGATTCGAAATCATACAATCACCTATTGCCGCGCGTTGGACTTTTCGATTAGATCGCTATTCTGGACGTATTGATCAAATTGCTTCAACTGTTAACAACAGAACTGTTTGGGAAAGCATGGAGATTGAAGGGCTTCCTATCATTACAAATCCAACAAAACCACGATTCATGATCTTCACATCCGGAATCGCCGTCAGGCATACATACCTGATGGATACAGATACCGGTAGAACTTGGGTGCTCGTTTCTGGTAAAAGAAAGCGACCAACAGGTGGAGAATACGACATCCATCTGTGGGAGGAACTGTTGCCCCTCTTCGATCCCTGAAAGAACTTCAATATCTATTCAATCAGTGACTAACCTTCCCTTTTGACTATATTCCATCATTGCGCTACGCCGCGCAGTCATTCATTCCGATGGACCCCTGAAGTCACTTGAACATGACCGCACCTACTTATTCCGATGAACCCAATCTTACCCGCGGATCCACAATCCGCGAATCTCAGATTGAGACGGAGTTCATCGAGAAGCTGAGCGGACTCAAA
>CAYPOI010000057.1:0-5845 GCA_964412365.1 uncultured Chitinophagales bacterium
AGGGGCGTGACCACGCCATTGTACGATTCGGTGATGTTGGAATTGTCCCAAAGGATAAACCCGTCGCCGGCTACGGATTCATCAAACAGGCTGTCCGGCGGAAGGGTGGTGATGGGACGCGTCTGCACCAGGTACAACTCATCGCCATCGAACACCCATTCGATATCTTGAGGAAGTCCTTGGCTGGTTTCGAGGCGCACGAGCACATCGGTAATGGTCAGAATCTGCGCATCGGTGAGGCAGGACACGTTGCGTCGGGCATCATCCACCACTTGTTTTCGCAGGCCTCCGGTGGCATCCGATACCAGTTCATGTTCTTTATCGACGATGTGGGATGTGATCTCGTGCGATGTGCGATTCACTTCGAAATGGTCCGCATCCAATTCACCGCTCACCAACCCTTCGCCGAATCCCCAGACCGCGCTGATGATCAAGGTGTCGCGATGGGTGGGATGGATGGGGTCGCGGCTGAATCCAACGCCGGACACGTCCGCCCGAGCCATTTTCTGAATCACGACGCCCATTCCGAATCCGTCAGTGTCGATGCCGCGCTCGTTTCGGTAGGCGGTGGATCGCTCGGTGAACGCCGAGGCCCAGCATCGCTTGAGGGAATCGAGAACCTGCTCGGCATCGAGCTGGTTCAGGAAGCTGGAGAATTGTCCGGCGAAGGAGTGCTCGGCCGAGTCTTCGCCGATGCCGCTGGATCGTACCGCGAACCGATCGCCGGGCTTGAAATGAGTGGTCAGGGCATCACGGACCGCCGTTTCGGTCTCGGCGTCTATCGTTGCGGCAAGAAACAATTTTTCGATGGACTCATGCGACATCTCACGCAGATTTTGTCCGTCGAACTGGCTCAAAAACCGTTGGAAGGCTGTGTTCGCCACGCAAACCCATGGTGGGACGGGCACGCCAATCCGATTCATGGCGGCCAGATTCGAGGCTTTTCCGCCGGCCTGCGTGGCCAGGATGTCGGAAGGAGTGGCGTTGGTCAGCAAGAGGTCAGTCATATCAATTCCAAGTTTGAATCATCCACAGGATGGCCGGTCCGGCCGACACGGCAAGGGCGTTGAGCGAGGCCCAGGTCTCCACTCGTTTGTGCCGGTCCGTCGCGCCGAGCCAAACAATCACGGTTCCGCAGGTGCCAAGGACTGGGATCGTTGAAAGCCATCCGAATCCGGCCATGAACGCGCCGATTCCGGAAAGGATTGTGAAGAACAGCACTAAGAACGTGGTTGTTCGTGGCCCATACTGCTGCAAATAGGTTCCGGCCATCGGATGGGCGTTCGGATTCAACTTCCGAGCGATTTCGAATGCGAAGGAGGCGCCGAATTGAGCCAGCAACCATCCCTGAAAGGCGGGAAGGTGCATCATTCCCCCATCCGCATGCAACGCCAACCAGGCATAAATCGGAATCACGATGGCTTGATGGGAGATGGCGTACAGCATCGGGAACCGGTTCAGGGTTTTGCCGATGAAAAACTCGTGATACATGAGCCAGCCATACAGCGTGGCGATGGCCAACCAGATGTTGCCGATCCCATACGCCGTTATCAGCAAGATCAGAATGATGCCGTGCATGACCGCCGTTAAGTCTGAGGATTCCAATAAGCCTCGCGGTAAGGGTCGGGTCGGATTCACAACGAGATCCTTATCCTCGTCTTTCACTTCATCGGCCAAACGGAGCTGGATGAACAGCAACGTCATTCCGATGGTGCCAAGCAGAATCCAGTTCCAACTCCAGATCCCGCTGAAGGAAATCGCCGAGGCGCTGCCCAAAAAGGAGAGCAAAAGCAGCACGGGCAGGGGCGACCGCTCATTGAAGTAGATGGACCAATTGCGGATGGCGCTCATGGCAAACTCCGGATACGATCGATGCGGGACCGATGCCGCCGGTCGCGGATGATCTTGGTTTGAATGATGTCGTCGAGTTCAGAAAATCGGGATTTGAGTTCGGCGGCTTTGGAGGTCAGCTTTTCGCCATATAACATGCGTTTTCCGTCGGATGTGCGATGAACAAACGCCGCCGATGAAGCGATGTGCGAATACACCGCTTGTTCGAGCAGGAAATCGTCAATATGTTGGTTGGCTCGGCCACGAAACCATAGCAACCCATCCTCCTCGATCACACGATCGCCCATGTTATGCCAAAGGGTTCCATCCGCATCCATCATCTTGATTCCCATGCTGATGGATGGGTCACCGGCGTAAAGCCCCGACACATTCGGTCCGGCGACCCAAAGAATGCCGTCGATGATTTGATGCCGGATTTCCGGGATCGGTCGACCCAAACAAAGCACTTGGAAATGGCCTTTTTCACGACTTTTGGCCAAGGCCTCATTCGCGTCGATCGTGGTGACGGGCTCGGCTTCGCTTCCGCCGTAGATATGCAGGATGCGGGCTTGAGGGAACGCGCGGATGATGGTTTCCATCCGGCCGACATCCGTCAATGCCCCGCCGATGGCGATGCGTTGGATGCAGGAAAATTCGGATTCCAGCCCGGAATCGGTCACCGCGGCCAGAAACGCCGGACTCGAGGACATGGTCTCCGGCCGATGGCGTTTCAGTAGTGGGATGAGTGAGGCCAAACCACGCTTCGTCCACTTGCGTGGTGCGATCACGGCACCTCGACCGGTCGACAGATGAAGCATCGCCACGTTCGGAAACACGGCCAAGTCGGGACCTTTATATTTTGCCTCATCCCCACTAGTCAGTAACTCCACCATGGTGAGCAGATACCCGTGCGTGCGGATGACCCCTTTCGGCGCGCCGGTCGTGCCACTGCTGAATACGATGAATGCGGGATGATCAGGCTCAACCGGCAACATATTCACGGGTCTGGCATGCCGTTTGAGAATTCGATTCGGATGCGGCCAATGCGGAATGGCGCGGATGGGGGCGGATCGGAATCCCCATAAACGTCCCAATCCTTTCGCGATGAAGGCTTTCGGTTTGAACCCGGCAACGACATCGCTCACGCGCTGCAAGGGCATCCAGGGTTCGATGAACAACACCGTGATGCCCGATGCCAGGCAGCCACTGACAATCGAGACCATGGCTGGTGAGGGAGGCAAGGCGATCAGGACAGTGTCTCCGGGTGACACCCCAATGGAATTCAGAAAATCTTGCGTGCTTGCCGCGCCGGCAGCGACCTCGCCGAAGGTCCACGTGCCTTCATCGACGTCGGCGATGGCCATCTTGTTGGGATGGATGTCCGCATTCGCCAAAAAATGGTGGATGGCGTTCATGAATCGGTTTTGCGGATGCGAACGTCGCAGCCTTCCTTCGGCTGCATGGTGATGCTCAGCAAAAAGGTCGGGTCTTCGGTGAAGGCTTTTTCCACATCCACGTTCCGGAAGATGCCGGCGAGGATGGTGACCGCCTCCGTCGCCGCCATGTGCGATCCGATGCAGATGCGCGGACCTCCGCCGAACGGCAAATAAGCGAAGCGATGCGTTTTTTCTTCGGTGCCTTCCAGAAACCGCTCCGGACGAAATTCGAGCGGATCGTTCCAAAATCGAGGGTCGCGCTGAACGGTGAAGATGCTGATGATCACGTTCGTGCCGGCAGGAACATCGTACTCGCCGACTTTCGTGTCGACGGTGGCCCGCCGCGAAATGCGCCAAAACGGCGGATACAAGCGCAAGGCTTCTTGGAAGACCGCGAGCGTGTAGGGTAGTTGTTCCACCTCTTCGTACGTCGGCATCCGGCCTTTCACCACAGAGCGGATTTCGGCCGTCATCCGATCATACACCTCAGGATGCTTCAATATCATGTGAACGGTCCAACTCAGGGCGTTGGCGGTGGTCTCGTGTCCGGCGAGAAGGATGTTCACGACCTCATCGCGCAGTTGCAAGTCGGTCATCCGGTCGCCGCCTTCACTGTCGGTGGCTTGGATCATCCGGTCGAGCAGGTTTTCGTTCAGATTTAGGGTCCGGCGCCGGGCGATGATGCCGTTCACGAGATCGTCAATCTGCTGGATGGCCTTGAAAAAGCGTTTTGTGCCCGGAAGCGGAAGCATCGACTCGATGCGGATGGCGGTGGCGACCTTGTCTTTGACCGGAAAAAAGGACAAAGCGGCCATCAGGACATGGTGATGCGTCGTCTGTAAATAGCGCAAGAGTTCGGGCACCGCGGTGCGGATGATGTCCATCTGCGATGCGTCGAGACGCTCGAGCATCGTTTCGGTGATGATGCGAAGGGTCACCCGGTTGAGTTCTTCCGCGAGATCGAACTCGACGCCGTCGGTCCAGGCATCGATCATGCGGGCAGTGGCGTCGACCATGATGGGATGTCCGGCTTCGACCGTTTTCGCGGTGAAGGCCGAGGCCATCCGGGCGCGTTGCTTGCGCCAGACGTCGCCATCGCTGATCAGAAGTCCGTTGCCGAAGATGAGACGGAATCGCTCATACGAGGCCGATTTGATGTACAGCTTGGCATCGGTCTTGAGGACCTGTTCGATGGCGTCGGGGTCGTTCACCATCAGAAAGTGCAGCTTCCCGAAGGCGAGATGGCTCACATCCCCGTAGGTTCGGATGGTGTCGGCATAGAAATGCATCACGTCGGCGCGACGCTTCCGAAGAGACGCGAGTTTTTCGCGAAAGGTGCGTGGACCGGGTGCGAGGTTCATCGGTTGCGTCCGTACGCTTCGTGGCTGGAAACCCAATCTTCCGAGGAAATGGCCGCGGCAAGCGACAGTTCACCGGCTAAGGCCACCCCAGCGATGATTTCGGCCAATTTGCGCACCTTTCCGTCGCCATGGCAATCCATGAGGTCGAGGCACTCACGCTGCGTGGGGAGGTTGGTACCGCCGCCGTATGTGGCCACGATCAGGGAAGGGATGGTGATCGACATGTGAAGGTCTCCCGCTGGCGTCAACTCCACATGCAAGATTCCTGCGGAGGATTCGGCCACATTGGCGGCATCCTGACCTGTCGCGATGAACATCGCCGCAATCGCATTCGCCGAATGCGCGCCGTTGTTGTTGGCGCCGGACATATAGGCACCCACGCTCGATGCGCGGTGATGGGTGTCGATCTGCTGCGGCGTCACCCGAAGATGCTCCAGCAGGATGTCTTTCGGAACGGTGATCTCGGCCGTTACGCGCCGTCCGCGCGTCCGCATCATGTTCACTTGGGACGCTTTTTTGTCGGTCGCGAAGTTCGCTTCCAAATAGAAATGCTCCACATCTTCCACCTGGTCCAGAATCCAATGGCACGCGGCGAACGTGGCTTTTCCCACCATGTTTTGTCCGGCTGCATCCCCCGTCGTGTAATTGAATCTTAAGTAGACATATCGGTTGGTCAGATACGGATCGATGCCGATCAATTTGCCAACCCGAGTCGTGGATTCCGCCGCCACTCGGATGGGATCCATGTTCGAGAGCACCCATGCAGCGAAATCCCGAGCCCGACGCGCACTTCCGAACACAAACACCGGCGCGCGCTGCATGCTTTCCGCCACAACGGCCACATCCACACCACCACATAAGTTCAGAACCTTGATGCCACGGTTGTACGACGCCACCAACGTGCCTTCCGTGGTGGCTAATGGGATGAGGAACTCACCCTGGGCGTGCTCCCCGTTCACCCTCAACGGACCGGCGATTCCCAACGGAATCTGACAGACCCCCACGAAATTCTCGATGTTGCCCTTCGTCTGCTCAGGTGGGATGGAATGATGACGAATGTTTGTGAATCGCCGCCCCGTGGTGGCTTCCATGAAATCGAGACGTTGGCGTATGATATCTGCCGACGCGTTGTCTGATTTATCAATCGGAACACGGGCCATACTTGACTGATTTTGTTGACGAAAGAGATTGGTTGGGTGGCTGGAGGGAATATATCTA
>CAYPOI010000057.1:5945-16715 GCA_964412365.1 uncultured Chitinophagales bacterium
GGAAACTCATCAATGAACTCCCCATCCTCATTCACCATCAGAAAATGCTTCAGCGTGCCTTGGATGGTGCCCACGATGAAGTGTCGTTCGGATGTGGCCCGTTCCAAATACCAGGACGGATCCACCCCGTGGTAGGTCCATGCTGTGGTGTCTTTTCCGCCACCGATCGGACGTGTACCCACGCCCCAGGCACCATCCCCGATGAACACGATTCCATTGGCATCCACCCGATTTCCCAACATGGGTTTGGTGCGCTTATAGGCGTGATCATGGTTTTCAAACACGATTTCGATTCCGGCTTCTTCAAATAAGGGCACCCAAAGGTCTCGGATCTTGGTCGAATTGCTAGCCTTCCAACTCCGCACCGACGGATACGCTGGCGCATGATAATTCGGAATGATGTGCTGGATGTGTCCCCGTTCCGCCAATGCTTTTTTGAGCCATTGCGTCTGTTCGCCTTCGATCGGATTCGCATGGTCCGTATCCAGAAGCAGAATGCTCAAATACGTTCCGAAATCCAGAATTCCATAGCCTGGTTGACCCGGAAACGCCATCAGATCGAAATAATAAGGCGCGATTTGCCCCCGAGATTCATCTGTCTGCGTGTATGCGGGGATGCCGACTCGGCTCGCATGGTTGTTCGCGGAATAGTGATGTCCTTTGATCTCATGATTTCCGATGCCGGTGATGACCGGGATCACGCGGTTTTCGGTCGTGATGGATGTCGACTTCATCACCGCCATGAATTCGAGCCATTTGTTGAGATTCGATTCGAGTCCGTCGGCATAGGCCAAATCCCCACCCCATACGATGAAATCCGGGCTGAACGTAGCCGCCATCCGATTCGTCTTTTCCATCAAGGCACGCGTTCCGCGAACATCCCCACCCACAATGAATCGGACGGGTTCGGATGCGTCCTTCGGCATGGTTCGAAACGTCCGCATCTCCAAATCGGCGTTCAGCTTGAACTCATAAAGGGTGCCCGACTCCAATCCGGTGAGTTCCACGCGATTGATGAGGAGTTTTGAATAAGGGAAGGGTTTCGAATCGCCGGTCTGACTCTGCCACGACTCGCTTCCTGCGGCGCGGTACTCCACCGTCGGAACACGTGAATGCGCATGCGTGTGCCAATCGATGGTGATGGTGGATGTGGGATCTTGCTGCCACGTTAGCATGAGCCCGAGGGTTTGGAGGGTGTCGGTGGGGGTGATGGATAAGAATAGGAGTAGAAGAGTGGACATCGTGTATGGTGTATCGTGTATCGTGTATGGTAAGATAGAACCCTTATTTTTAGGCACCATATACAATACACCATACACTATACACAAATTTGCTCGAACGCTTCAACACCTTCATTCACAACGCTCAAGACGCCATCTGTTCCGCACTGGAAGCGGTTGATGGGAAAGCCACATTCCGCGAAGACCTATGGGAGCGACCAGGTGGCGGAGGCGGACGCACCCGCGTGATCGCCAACGGAAACGCGATTGAAAAAGGTGGGGTGAACATTTCCATGGTGCATGGAGAACTTCCGGAAGCGATCCGCTCGCATTTCGGGGTAAAAGGCGGACAATTTTCCGCATCCGGAATTTCGCTGGTGATCCATCCCCGAAACCCGTTTGTCCCCACCGTGCACGCCAATTACCGCTATTTCGAAGTCGAAGGCGATGCTTGGTTCGGTGGTGGCGCCGACCTCACGCCGTATTACCTGTTTCCGGAAGACGCGACGCATTTTCATCGCAAGCACAAAGACGCCTGCGACCGCATCGATACCGGGTTCTATCCCGATTTCAAGCGCCAATGCGATGCCTATTTCTACAACTCGCATCGTTTGGAAACCCGAGGCGTGGGCGGAATCTTCTATGATTACCAGCGTCCCGATGCGAAGCACGACAAAAACGACTGGCTGATGCTGGCCCGCGCCAATGCCGAAGCCTTCGTCGAAGCCTACATCCCCATCGTCGAGAAGCGCAAGAATACACCGTACACCGCGCAGCATCGCTATTGGCAGGAAATCCGCCGCGGACGCTATGCCGAGTTCAATCTCATTCACGATCGCGGCACCCTTTTCGGATTGAAGACCGATGGCCGCATCGAATCCATCCTTATGAGTCTTCCGCCACAGGCGCGATGGGATTACGATCATCATCCCGTTGCCGGCTCGCCCGAAGCCGCAATGCTCGATGTGCTGAAGAAGCCAAGGGACTGGTAATAGGTATATGGTAATTGGTAGTTGGTATCCCTATTCTGAATCTAAAAGTCGCAAAAGGGTACTAATTACCGACTACCAATTACTTACTTCTGGGTAAATTGCGCCATGATTCTTGAATCCCGCCCTCGCCGCTTGCGCCGTTCGGCCGCCATCCGCGACCTCGTGCAGGAAAACCATCTGCGCCCGACCGATTTCATCGCTCCACTGTTCATCGTCGAAGGGTCCGATGTGCGCGATCCCATCTTGTCGATGCCTGGCATAGATAGACTATCATTGGACAACGTCCTGCGCGAAACGAAGGAGTTGTACGATCTCGGCATCCGCGCCGTACTCCTTTTTGCCAAGGTTCCGGACGACCTCAAAGACAATTCGGGCACCGAAGCGCTGAACCCCGACGGACTCATGCAGCGCTCCATCCGCGCCATCAAATCCGCTGTTCCGGACATGATTGTGATGACGGATGTGGCCCTCGACCCGTTTTCCAGCTACGGTCATGATGGCATTGTGCGCGACGGCCAGATTGTGAATGATGAAACGGTCGAAATCTTGGCACAAATGTCGGTGAGTCATGCCGAAGCCGGAGCCGATTTCGTAGCTCCGAGCGACATGATGGATGGACGCATCGGCGCCATCCGCTTCGCCTTGGAAGACGCCGGCTTTCCCGATGTCGGCATCCTCGCCTACAGCGCGAAATATGCCTCCTGTTTCTATGGTCCGTTCCGCGACGCGCTCGATTCCGCTCCCGGTTTCGGTGACAAAAAAAGCTATCAGATGAATCCGGCCAATATCATCGAAGCCATCCGCGAAGTGGAGCTGGATGTGGCCGAAGGCGCCGATATCGTGATGGTGAAGCCCGGAATGCCGTATCTGGATGTCGTTCGAGCCGTAGCCGATACCGTCACCATTCCCGTGGCCGTGTACCAGGTAAGCGGTGAATATGCGATGATCAAGGCCGCATCCGCCAACGGCTGGCTCAACGAAGACAAAGCCATCCTCGAAACCTTGCTCGGCTTCAAACGCGCCGGCGCGGATCTGATCGCCACGTACTTCGCGAAAAAAGCTGCCTTACTACTTCGATCTTAATGGTTTTCAGTTATCGGTTTTCTGTTTTCAGTAGGATTCTTGAAGCGTCAACCGTCAATCGTTAACCGTCAACCGAAAACAAATCCTATGTTAAACAACTCACAAGCCCTATTCACAAGGGCAAAGGCCGTCATCCCTGGCGGGGTGAATTCTCCGGTTCGGGCGTTCAATGCCGTGGGCGGCTCACCTGTCTTTTTCCAGCGTGCCGAAGGCGCGTATCTGTTTGATGAAGACGGAAACAAGTATATCGATTACATCGGCTCATGGGGACCGATGATCTTGGGTCATGCCTATCCACCTGTTGTGGAAGCGGTGCGGGATGCGGCTACTCGATCCACATCCTTCGGCGCGCCGACCCGCCTCGAAGTCGAAATGGCCGAACTCATTTGCGATATGGTTCCGAATGTGGAGAAAATCCGCATGGTGAATTCGGGCACGGAAGCCTGCATGAGTGCCATCCGCGTGGCGCGGGGTTTTACGGGTCGCGCGAAAATCATCAAATTCGTAGGATGCTATCATGGTCATGCCGACAGCTTCCTCATCAAAGCCGGATCCGGCGCAGCCACATTCGGCACGCCGAGCTCACCGGGAGTGACGCCCGGAACTGCGGCCGACACCCTTACCGCTCGCTACAACGATATTCTGGATGTGCGTCGACTGTTCAAAGAGAATCCAGACCAAATCGCGGCGATCATCGTCGAGCCGGTGGCTGGAAACATGGGCTGTATCCTTCCCGAAGCCGGATTTCTGGAAGGCTTGCGCTCGTTATGTGATGAACACGGAGCTCTTCTCATTTTTGATGAAGTGATGACCGGGTTCCGCCTCGCCCGTGGAGGTGCACAGGAAGTGTTTGATATCAACGCGGATCTGGTGACCTATGGAAAAATCATCGGCGCCGGATTACCAGTCGGTGCGTATGGTGGACGTGCCGATGTAATGAACGTCGTTTCTCCGATCGGACCGGTGTATCAAGCCGGAACCTTGTCAGGAAATCCATTGGCGATGTCCGCCGGGCTGACCTTGTTGCGTGAACTTCACGCACATCCATCCATGTATCATGAACTCGATAAAAAATGCGAGTATCTGGCGGTCGGATTGGCGAAAGTCCTCAGCGAAAGGAGCATCCCGCATACGATTCAGCGAATTGGATCGATGATCAGCATCTTTTTTGATGCGAAGCCGGTGTCGAACTATGACGATGTGATGGCGACAGACATCCCCCGTTTCAATGCGTTTTTCCACGCCATGCTCAAGCAGGGAGTCTATCTGCCACCAGCCGCGTTTGAGTCGTGGTTCTTATCGAATGCGCTATCGTTGGATGATCTCGACGCAACGATCGCAGCCGCAGCCAATGCGTAAACGCCTCATCACCGTATTCCTGATCGTTCTGGTCGATCTGATCGGGTTCGGTGTGATTCTGCCTCTGCTTCCGTTCTATGCGAGCGATTTCGGGGCAACGCCGGTGCAAGTGGGCTTGCTGTACAGCATTTTTTCCATCGCACAGCTCATCTTTTCTCCGATTTGGGGAAGCCTAAGTGACAGGATCGGTCGGCGACCCGTGATGCTATTGTCCACCTTCGGAGCAGCGATCGCCTATATCGTGTTCGGCCTGGCCGATACCCTGACCGTGCTTTTCATATCGCGCGGCATCGCCGGCATCATGGGCGGAAATATCTCCGCAGCGCAGGCCTACATCGCCGACAGCACGACCCCCGAAAACCGAGCTCGAGGCATGGGCTTGCTGGGAGCGGCATTCGGATTGGGGTTTGTTCTAGGTCCGGCGATCGCCACGGCCCTCATCCATCCGGCCTTCCAACAGCTCTTCGTGAACCTGGAATGGAATGGAGTGGCCGGTTTTGTGGAAGCGAACCGCCTCAGCCTTCCCGCCTATGCCGCTGCGTTTTTGTCGTTCGCGAGTTTCGTGCTGGTTTGGTTCAAACTGGAAGAAACCGTGAAAGTAGGCGAGGTGAACGCTTCCGGAAATCAACGGTCGGGCTTCTTCACGCTTCAATACTGGAAGGATTTGCCGCTCGATAACCCGAAAGTGAAATGGATGTTCGCGAGCTTTTTCCTGCTGAGTTTTGGTCAGGCCGCCTTGTATAGCTCATTCCCCCTGTTCTGCGAAGCCGTGTTGAGCATGGATGCGGAAGATGTCGGCGTCCAGTTCTTTTTCATCGGCATCATCGCCGTCACCGTGCAAGGGTTCCTCATCAAGCCCCTCACCAAAAAATTCAGAGAGGAAAACCTGTTTCTGACCGGAAACATCCTGATGGTGCTCGGACTCTTCATGATCACGTTCACGACGGAAGTCTGGCACCTCACCTTCTACCTTGGAATCATGACGGTCGGAAACAGCCTGAACGCACCCACCATCACCAGCTTATTATCGAAAGCGGCCGATCCATCACGAGTCGGAACAATCATGGGCGCGGCACAAGGGTTGGGCGGATTGGGGCGCTCCATCGGTCCGACCTGGGGAGGCATCCTCTTTTCCATCGCCTTTGGATTGCCTTTCGCCCTCACGGCCATCGTTGTCAGCGCGACGATTGTTGCGGGGATCGTGATTCGGAAGAAGATATAAGTAGGAAGTAGGATGATTTGTGTATCGTGTATGGTGTATTGAGTATTGTGAAGAGTTGCCATAAACGATACACGATATGCATACACTATAAACCATACACCATACACAAAGCTATGAATCGCCGAGACATGATTTCCAACTCCTTGAAGGGTGCCGCTCTTCTGGGAGTCATGGGTTTCCCGAAACTGGCCTGTTCCCGCGCACGTGTTCCCTATGAATTGGCCGCGCTTCCTTTCGCGTATGATGCCTTGGAGCCGCATATCGATGCGCTCACCATGGAAATCCATCATAGCAAGCATCATCAAGCCTACATCAACAACTTGAACACGGCAATGGCCGATTCCCCATTGCTCGGACTTCCGATCGATGAGCTGATGGGGCGGATGAATGAGGTTCCGGAATCCATCCGCCAGACCGTCATCAACAACGGCGGCGGACATGCGAACCATGCGTTTTTTTGGTCCATTCTGACCCCTGCGTCCCAGAACAGAGGAGACGACTCCCGCATCAGACCCTATGTCGACGAATTCACAAAAGCCGCGATGTCCGTTTTCGGATCCGGTTGGGCTTGGATCGTGGTCAATGAGGAAAAAGACCTGGAAGTGATGACAACCACGAACCAGGATTCTCCCCGAATGGTCGGGAAAACGCCTGTCCTCGGACTGGATGTCTGGGAACACGCCTATTATCTGCAACATCAAAACATGCGTGCCAATTATGTGAGCCAATTCTGGAATGTGGTGAACTGGTCGGCCGTCGAAACTCACTATTCAAAGGCAATCCAATGAACATCCTCCTGCTGCTTCTGTTCGTTTTTTCGGATGGGGAACCACCCGCATCTGGCGTGAAACCGGCGTTTCCGTTTACCTCAAACGCGGTTTTGCAACGCGATAAACCGATACCGGTTTGGGGCACCGCCGAAACGGATGGATTTGTGAAGGTGATGCTGGGTGGGAATTCGGTGGATGCGGTTGTAGTCGACGGAAAGTGGTCGGCAGAACTTCCGGCGATGGAAGCGGGAGGTCCGCATCTGCTCACCCTTGGTTTTGATTCGCTCATCGTACTGCATAATATTCTGATTGGGGATGTGTGGATCGCCGGCGGACAGTCGAACATGGAATGGCGAATGCATAGCACATTAAACAAGGACGAAGACCTGCCTTTGGCGCGCAATCCGAACATCCGCTACATGCATATTCCGGTGAAGATATCGGAAACGCCGCAGACCGATACCGAATCGACCGGATGGACGACCTTGACAGAAGACACCGCGCCGCAGATGTCGGCAGTCGCCTACTATTTTTCGTCGATGTTGCACGATTCACTCGACATCCCCATCGGCATCATCCAATCGTTCCGTGGTGGTACGCGAGTGGAGCCATGGACACCGGATTTCGCGCTTCGTACCGATCCTGATTATGAGATAATCAAGGCACGTCGTGAGCGCCCGACGGATCCGCCTTCCTTGCTGTACAACGCCATGATCCATCCCATCACTCCGATTCCGGCGCAAGGTGTGATCTGGTATCAAGGTGAGGGGAATGCGATGTACGCGAAGCAGTATAGACGCACCTTTCCATTGTTGATCCACTCATGGCGTGAGGTGTGGAAAGATCCTGACCTCGATTTCCTGTTCGTGCAGTTGGCCAATTTCAAGGCAAAACAGGTGAATCCGTCTGAAGCCCATAGATGGCCAGAACTTCGCGAGGCGCAAAGCATGGCGCTCAGCGTGCCGAAAACAGGAATGGCGGTGACCTTGGATGTGGGCGAAGCCGACGACATTCATCCTCGCGATAAAAAAACGGTGGGTCATCGTTTGGCTCGGATCGCGCTGAAACAAACGTATGGGCGGGAACTCGTCCACAGTGGACCCGTGTATGAAGGTATCGGTTTCAACGGAAACGAAGCCTTGATCCTGTTTTCCGAGACAGGAAGCGGATTGGTGATGCGGGAAGGATTTCCGAACGGATTCGCGATTGCCGGCAGCGACAGCGTGTTTCATTGGGCTGAAGCGAGAATCACAGGCAACACCGTCATCCTCACATCCCCGAATGTTCCAATGCCTGTCGCTGTGCGCTATGCGTGGGCGGATAACCCCATCATCAGCCTCTACAATGCGGAAGGATTGCCCGCATCGTCGTTCCGAACGGATAATTGACCCCGAAACCCGTATCTTTCCCCCCTCAAAAACATCCTATCCCTGACCCATTCCGATATGTCCAAAAACAGCCTAAACACCCGCAAAACCTTCGATACCGGTTCCGGAACGGCCTTTTATTACAGCATTGCCGAGCTTGAAGCGAAAGGCTTCGGTGCGGTGAGCCGTCTGCCGTTTTCCATCAAAGTTCTATTGGAAGCCGTGCTTCGCGAGTGTGACGGATACGTGGTGACGGAAGATGACGTGCGCAAAGTGGCCGCTTATGACCCGAAAGCTCCTGGCGACATCGAAATCCCCTTTAAGCCTGCACGAGTGGTCTTGCAAGATTTCACAGGCGTTCCGGCGGTAGTGGATTTGGCCGCGCTTCGTCATGCCATGGCCAAGATGGGTGGCGATCCGAAGAAAATCAACCCGACGGTACCGGTTGACTTGGTGATCGATCACTCCGTTCAGGTGGATCTGTTCGGCACCGAAATGGCCTTTGAAAAAAACACGGAAATCGAGTTCGAGCGCAATTTTGAGCGCTATCAGTTTTTGCGGTGGGGACAAAAAGCCTTTGAAAACTTCTCGGTTGTTCCACCGGCGCGAGGCATTGTTCACCAAGTGAACTTGGAGTATTTGGCGAAAGGTGTTTGGACGCGTCCGGAAGAAGACAGCATGGTCGTGTATCCGGATTCGTTAGTGGGAACCGATTCGCACACCACGATGATCAACGGACTCGGCATCCTCGGCTGGGGCGTTGGCGGAATCGAGGCGGAAGCGGTGATGCTCTCGCAACCGATTTATATGCTGCTTCCTGAAGTGATCGGCTTCAAAATCACCGGAAAATTGAAGGAAGGAGTGACGGCTACGGATCTGACTCTCACCGTCACCGAAATGCTCCGCAAAAAGGGTGTGGTTGGTAAATTCGTTGAATTTTTCGGCGCCGGACTCTCCAACATGAGCCTTCCTGATCGGGCCACCATCGCCAACATGGCACCTGAATATGGTGCCACATGCGGATTCTTCCCAATCGATGCCGAAGCCTTGCGCTACTTGCGTCGCTCGGGTCGGGATGAGTCCTTGGTGCAGACGGTCGGCGCGTACTCGAAACTTCAAGGCCTGTACCGCACCGACGACACCGAGGATCCGGAGTTCACCGACACCTTGCATCTGGATCTAGGAACGGTTGAGCCGAGCTTGGCCGGACCAAAGCGTCCGCAAGATCGCGTCGCCCTTCGCGAGATGAAATCGAGTTTCAACAGCGCGTTGGTCGCGAAAGAAGCCACCAAAGGATTCTCGCTCGCGCAAGAAAAACTGGCCAATACCGGTGTGTATCAAAATGGCAAAACGATTGACATGCATCATGGCGATGTCGTGATCGCGGCGATCACATCTTGCACGAACACATCCAACCCGAGTGTGATGCTCGGCGCCGGACTCGTGGCCAAGAAAGCGGTCGAAAA
The DNA here is from genome assembly GCA_964412365.1 of uncultured Chitinophagales bacterium. Lineage (GTDB taxonomy): Bacteria > Bacteroidota > Rhodothermia > Balneolales > HLUCCA01 > CAMTWZ01. The sequence continues at coordinate 15,425 of CAYPOI010000057.1, forward strand.
AGGACTCACCGTTCCTCCCTATGTCAAAACCTCGCTTGCTCCTGGCTCGCGCGTGGTGACCAATTATTTAGATGAAGCCGGCCTCACGCCGTACCTCAATCAAATCGGCTTCAACTTGGTGGGATATGGATGCACCACATGCATCGGAAACTCGGGTCCATTGCCCGAACCCGTCGAGAAAGCCATAGCCGAAGGCGATCTGATCGTAGCCGGCGTGCTGTCTGGAAACAGAAACTTCGAAGGCCGCATCCATCAGAACGTGAAAGCCAATTACCTGGCATCGCCACCGCTTGTTGTGGCGTATGCCTTGGCCGGAACCGTGGATATCGACCTCACCACCGAGCCGATCGGAAAAGGAAGTGACGGGCAGGATGTGTACTTGAAAGACATCTGGCCGACCACCCAAGAAATTGCCGAACACCTCGAAAATGCGGTGCGTCCGGATCTGTTCCATGCCAACTACAATGGCATCGCCGATTCGAATGAGGAATGGAACGCGATTCCGGTCCCTACAGGCGATTTGTATGAGTGGAACGACGCGTCCACCTACATCCAGCTTCCACCATTCTTCGAGAACATGGATCGAAACGCCTCGCCGATCCAACCGATCAACGGCGCTCGAGTGTTGGTGAAAGTGGGCGATTCCATCACCACCGACCATATTTCGCCAGCAGGCAACATCAAGAAAGAGTCGCCTGCCGGTCGTTATCTGATGGAAAACGGCGTTCAACAACTCGATTTCAACTCCTATGGCTCTCGCCGTGGAAGTGACCGGGTGATGACGCGTGGCACCTTCGCCAACGTGCGCTTGAAAAACCAGATGGCGCCCGGAACGGAAGGAGGCATGACCACCTATCTACCCACCGGCGAAGTGATGAGCATTTACGATGCCTCCATCTTGTATCAAACGTTCAGCACGCCACTGGTGGTGCTGGCCGGAAAAGAATACGGAACGGGCTCCTCACGCGATTGGGCCGCCAAAGGAACCAATCTCCTGGGCATTCGCGCGGTGATCGCCGAATCGTTCGAGCGCATCCACCGATCCAACTTGGTGGGTATGGGCGTACTTCCACTTCAATTCAACGCGGGTCAAACCGCCGAAACGCTCGGATTGGATGGAACCGAAACGTTTGATTTCGTGGTGAACGACTCCATCAAGCCCAAACAATCGGTGACGGTGCATGCCTCGAAGGCAAATGGAACGAAGACGACCTTCACCGCAGTTTGCAGAATTGATACGCCTGTTGAGGTGGATTATTACCGCAACGGTGGTATTTTGCAAACGGTGCTG
>CAYPOI010000058.1:0-1524 GCA_964412365.1 uncultured Chitinophagales bacterium
CGAGTAGCATGATTATGGTAGAAACTGTCTGTAAATTCATTGGGTAAGATGGGTTGAATCAAAAGTACATTCTTTCACCTAAACCATTGATTATGAAATCCCTCATTATTCTGTTCTCGCTAATACTGTCTCTACCACTCATTGGTCACTCTCAAGATTTTGATCCAGAAAAGGAGGTCGTCATTGAAATGAACGATGGATCCCGTTTCACAGGCAAGATCGTAAGCAGCGACCCACGCGAAATCGTGTTAAGGACTTCGGATCGTGGCGACATCGCACTTCCCAAGTACTCCATAAAATCTATTCGTGATTTCGAAGAGGGGGATGACCAACATCAAGATTTGTTCGCCACACGGTATTTCATCACCACGAACGGAATTCCGATTCGAGAAGGTGAGAGCTATATCAACTGGACTCTTCTTGGTCCCGACATCCAATTCGGCGTCAAAGACAATCTTAGTTTGGGTTTGATGACCACCTGGTGGGCGTCTCCGGTGCTGTTGTCGGTCAAACGAACGTTCGATCTCGGTGAAAGACGTAGTGCCGCAATCGGTGTGTTGGGTGGAGGAACGATCTGGCAAGCCAACGGAACGGCAGCAATTCTTCCATATGCATCGTATACGATGGGAGACCGAACGGCCAACTTCACAGCATCCGCGGGGTTTGCTTATGCTGCCGGACAAGGGGAGTCGTTCAGCCGGGCCGTCGTCTCGTTTGCCGGGATGAATAAAGTCACACGTAACGGAACATTCGTATTCGATTCCATGATCTTTGTCGGCGGAGACGATATCAACGCCTACATCATTCCTGGTATTCGTCTGCAGACCGAACCGAACAAGGCGTTTCAGTTCGGATTCGGAGGCGTTGTGACTTCAGATGGCACATACCCAGTGCCGTTTGTGAGCTGGTTCCGGGCGTTCTGATTCAAGTTCCGGATGCCTCTCAAGGGTCCGGGACAAATCTGCACGTGGCATGATTCGCACGACGATACGATGATCTTGAAATGAGCTTGCGGGTCGGCTGACGTGAACAAGCCGGCATACAGTTGATCGAAGCCGGCTAGCGCATCCTGATACTCCTCCACGCCATCCACGAATTCGGAGTGGGGGAGTCCGGCGAATTTCGTCAATGGCTGGTGAACAAGCGGTTCACCAGCTTCAAGCGCGGCTTTGATGCGCTTGATATCGGTCATCCGTTCTTGCATCGCCGTTCGCAAATCGGTCGCCGGCACATGCGACGGCGTGTCCGAACAAGCGAAAAATCCGAAACTGACGATCGTGACGCCGAGAATCAGGACAACGATCCGCATCAGTTCAGCAAGACTCCGGCCGCTTCAAACAGATACTCCGTTTTAGGCTCGGTGATGGCGGCGATCTCTTCGTCCGATATCTTCGCATCTACAGCATAATGGCGAAGCTCATCGACCGCCGTGACTTTCTTGAATCCGACGCCTTCGGCGATCACGGCGCGACCGGCCGCATCCAACGGCAAGAAAAAGCCATAATCTTTGAAGGTGACCCGCAC
>CAYPOI010000058.1:1624-4355 GCA_964412365.1 uncultured Chitinophagales bacterium
AAAAAAGCCATGTCAGTTGCCCGACACGGCTTGGATTGAAAACTCAGCAGGCAAGGATCAATAATCTTCGCGCTGACGACGACGCTCTTCGCGCACACTTTTCTTCATTTGCTCGCGCTTCTCTTCAGAAGGCTTGAGAAACTGCTGACGCTCTTTGTAATCCATCAGGATACGCGAGCGGGTCATCATTTTTTTGAAGCGGTTGATTGCGCGGTCGATGCTTTCGTTGTCTTTGATTTTTATGCCGATCATAAATCCGATAAGGTTTGGTAAATTTGAGGCTATACTTTTTTATATGCTTAGCCTCGTAAATATAACGTTTTTTCTAGGAAGTCGCTCGATCTTTTCAAACTTGAATCTTCAGGTGGTGAAAGGCGATCGGGTGGGACTCATCGGCCCCAATGGTGCCGGTAAAACCACGCTTCTTCGCCTCATATCGGGCAAATTCAAGCCGGAAGAAGGTTCTGTGGAACTCCAATCCGGAGCAACGGTCGGCTTTCTCGAGCAGGATGTGCTTGAAGTGAGTCTGGACATGACCGTGCGCGAGCTGGCCATGCAAGCCTTCACCGAGGTATTGGCCTTGGAAAAGAAGCTCGATTTCATTGGTCATGAGCTCGCCACCCGCACCGATTACGAGTCCGATTCGTATATGAAACTGCTCGAAGACCTCGAGCGCGTGCAACAACGGTTCTTCCTGCTGGATGGAGATCGTATCGAAGCGAAAGCCTCGGAAGTTCTTGCCGGACTCGGATTCGCCGAAGCCGCCCAAAAAGAGCCCATTTCCAATTTCTCTGGTGGTTGGCGGATGCGGGTGCTCTTGGCCCAGTTGCTCCTTAAAAAGCCGGATGTGTTGCTGTTGGATGAACCGACCAACCACTTGGACATCGACACCATCGAATGGCTGCAGAAATACCTGTCCGCTTATGATGGAGCCGTCGTGATTGTCTCGCACGACCGGTATTTCATCGACAAGATGGTGAACCGTATCGCCGAGCTTCGCAATTCACGCATTTATTCCTACACCGGAAACTATGAGAAGTACTTGGTGCAACGCGAGGAGATGATCGAGCTTCAGCAGAACGCCTACGACAATCAGCAGAAGAAAATCGCCACTACCGAGCGGTTCATCGAGCGGTTCAAGGCCAAGGCCACCAAAGCCAAGCAAGCACAAAGCCGGGTGAAGCAATTAGAGAAGTTGGAGCGGGTAGAAGCGCCTGAAGGGGACAATGCCGCTGTGAATTTCAAGTTTCCGAATCCGCCGAGAGCCGGAAACGTGATCATGACCGTCACCCATCTCAAAAAGCAGTATGACGATGTGCAGGTGTTCACATCGGGTCAGGATCTTCACATCAACCGTGGAGATAAGATCGCGCTCATCGGCCCTAACGGATCCGGAAAATCCACTCTCGCCCGCATCCTGGACGGCATCGAGCCTTTCAGCGGAAAACGTGCGATCGGACACAACGTCCTCACCGGATTCTTTGCCCAGCACTTGGCAGAAGTGCTTCAAACCGACATCACGATTCTCGAATCGATGGAGGCGGTGGCCAAATCCGCCGATTCACGCCGCTTGATCCGCACGCTGCTGGGGAATTTCCTCTTCACAGGCGACGATGTCTTCAAGCCGATCAAGGTATTGAGCGGGGGAGAACGGAGCCGTGTGGCCCTTGCCAGGACGCTCCTTGAGCCGATGAACTTCCTTGTGCTCGATGAGCCGACCAACCACTTGGACATCGCGTCCAAAGATGTGTTGGTTCAAGCTCTCAAATCGTGGGAAGGAACCTTGCTGGTTGTCTCGCACGATCGGTATTTCATCGAGCAATTCGCGACGAAAGTATGGCGTACCGGCAACGGACGCGTAGAAGAATACGATGGTGGATTTGATTACTACCTATGGAAAACCCAATCCATGGATGGAAAATCAGCCAATGCCGACGCTGAATTGGCCAAAGAGCCTGGTCGGGACGTTAAAAAGAAAGAAGCACCGGTTCCTACTCCAGTCTCCGTATCGACTCCCACTGATAACCGAAAACAGAAAACCGACAACGGTGAACTGAAAAAACTCGAGAACCGTATCAACGAACTCGAGAAGCAGAAAATCCAATTGGAAGCAGAACTAGCCGATCCGTTGGTGTTTTCATTGCCGGATTACCCGCATAAGGTGAAATCCTACAAGGATTTGGAAGCCGAAATCGAGCGGGTCACAGACCGTTGGCTGACTCTTCAGGAATGATGCCGAGTCCGAAGAGGGCATAATCGTATTTGGCGGGATCGTCGGGGTCGAATTCTTTCAGTTTTTCTGTGAGTTCGACCACGCTTCGCCAATCGTCGTGCATGCGGGTCAATAGTCCGTATTTGCGGGCATATCGGCCCACATGCACATCCAGAGGGATATATAGCTCGGATAGGGGCATGAACGCCATCAGAGGCATGTCGACGCACGACCCGCGACGCATGGTCCATCGCAAAAACAAGTACAAGCGTTTGCAGGAACCGCCGTTCTCATTGTTGGATAGGTGTTTTCGAACCCGATGCGGCGCTTCCGGAATCCGTGCGAAGAACTGCTCATGAAACACGCCCATCAATAGGCGCTGCTCCTCTTTCGCTCGGGAGGATGCAGCGAGCCACTGGTCTTCAAAGCGGGGATGGGCGTCGTATCCGCGGCGCAGGGAAAGACACAGCCAATGGATGTCGTCTGCCGTGAAAGTTCGGTGTTTCCAGCCTGTGAACG
>CAYPOI010000058.1:4455-16611 GCA_964412365.1 uncultured Chitinophagales bacterium
GTGATCTTGAAATGACTGTACGCATGTTTGAGTGTATGGAAATGCCGGATGTCCCCAATCCGTACGCCCAATTCTTCCAACAATTCACGATGAAGTGCGGCTTCATCCGTCTCGCCGGGTTCCAATTTGCCACCAGGGAATTCCCATAATCCGCCAAGCATCACCTTATCCGGTCTACGGGCGATCAACACGTTTCCATTCGCATCCATCAAGATTCCGACGACAATATGATGATGCGGGACCGCCGCTTGGGGCGACTTATAAGGAAATTGATCCGGATTGCCGGATGCGTACGCCACGCAATCTTGCGAAATCGGACACGATTCACACAACGGTTTCCGCGGTGTGCAAACTGTCGAGCCCAATTCCATGATCGCTTGATTGAAATCGCCCGGATGGGATGCGGGAATCCATTCATCCGCGATGCGTTGCAAGTCCGCTCGGGTGGATGACCGCCGGATATCCTCACTCATCCCCATCACGCGTGAAATCACTCGCATCACGTTTCCATCCAACACCGCGAATGGCTTTTTATAGGCAATACTGAGCACAGCGGCGGCGGTATATGGGCCCACGCCTTTCAAGGCGCGAAAGGCCTCATACTCGGATGGAAGCACGCCGTTGTGGTCGACACAGATCTGTTTGGCGGCATGGTGCAGGTTTCGTCCACGGCTGTAGTAGCCCAATCCTTCCCAGATTTTCAGAACCTCTTCTTGGGATGCGTTTGCTAAGGAGCACACATCCGGAAATCGGATCAGAAATCGCTCATAATAGGGGATGACCGTGTCGATGCGGGTTTGCTGCGACATCACCTCCGATATCCAGATCGCATAAGGATCGGTGGTCCGGCGCCACGGCATATCCCTTTTGGCGGTTCCGTACCAGTCCAGCAGATCGTCAACCCTCATCGATTGTCGATATCGATGGATCGGACCGTGATTTGCACTTGGATTTCCGCGCTCGCGCCACTCGCATCGCTCGCCACAACCCGGAAACGATGCACGCCGATCTGCCGCATATCTGGCGTCCAATTGAACAAACCATTTCGTTCGCTCAAGGTGGAACCGCTCGGAAGATCGTGTGCGACATAGCGGACATGATCTTGGGAAAGGCCGTCCGGATCAATCGCTCGGATCGGTAACTGGTACGCTTCACCAACAGGAATCGTTATGGGACGCAATGGGTTGAAACGTGGTGGTTGATTGAATGTGCGAACATCCACCATGAAACTGGTTGAGTCTCGTTGGCCATTGGCAGAGATCGCCGTGACGGTGATGCGATGTGGGCCGCTTTGGCCTTGAGCGGGTTGCCAAAAGAGTCCGTTTCCTCGAACGATCGGAGATGCGGTCTCGCTTATCGCATCAAAACGGACGGATGCCGAATAGGCTCCATCCAATTCTAAGGCGACCAGAAGTGGGCGGGTCTGCATTAAGATCTGGTTTGCGATCGGCTTGATTTTCAGAGTGGTGGAGGCGGGGCGTTCGGCACCAGTTTCCGTCACCGCCACACGTCCGAATTGCTCATAATTCGACATCCAGATGCGGTCGTTGACCAATGCGATGTGATTTCCGGATTCCGGATTCGGGCGATGGGCGATGGTCCGGCCATCGGTATGAATCACCCAAGCTTTTCCGCTCATGGCACGGATGTAGTAGTGATTTCCCTGTTGATGCACCGATTCAATGGGTTCGCGGGCGTCCAATACCTGCCGCATGGAGCCACCGCTTCTCACTTCGAACAATTCACCCTTTGAGTTGGATGCGAACAGAATGCCGTTCAGATCGTGCAATCGGGTCACTTCTTGTTGCAGCCGCTGCGAATCGGCCAATCGGAGCTGGTTTCCGATCACATCCAGAAAATGCAGTTGTCGTCCGGCAACGGCCAAGATCTGACGTGAGAATCCAATCATGTGCGCCAATCCATCCGCCTGAAATCCTTCAATAGACAGCGTATCGAAGCGTTCCGCATCCGCCGGTCTGGAAAGCGGAATACCATACATGCCTCCATTCGTCGCATTCACAAATAAGGTCGTTCCAAATCGGACCGCGAATTTGGGTTTGGATGGGAGGTAGACCGACGTGTAGACCCCTTGCAAGGAGGTCGGCTCCAAAATGCTGATTCGATTATCCAATCCAAACAGATAGGCGAAACGGGCATCGGCAGATAGGGATGTGCCTCGGTTGGTCATGCCGTCGGATGTGAACAGCCATTGAAGTGTATCCGGACGGGTTCTGTACACCACCATCCCCACATCTTCGGAGAGCACATACAGATGCGTCGGGCTTGCCGCGGCGGCCACAATACCCGGAATACGTTGCAGAGTGGGTTCGTCGAACCGGATCGAGCCGGGTTGGGAAAACAGCATCGCCGGTACGGCGAGCGTCAGGATCAGAGCCAGTTGTGATTTCGATACCATTTGATGGTTTGTTCAATTCCAGTTTGTAGTCCGACGTTTTGGCGGAATCCGAGTAAGCGGACCGCTTTATCGACCGAACAGTTCCATTCTTTGACCAATTCATTCGCTTTGTCGCGGTTGATCACCGGGTAGTTGCCGAACAATCCGCCGATGTCTTCCATCAGCGAACCCACATTCCGGACGACTCCGGGTGGGATGCGAATCGTCGTGAGCTTGCGTCCCAAAGCGAGAGCCGTCGCGTCGCGGATTTCATTCCAGGTGTAACCGCGTTCGCTGCCAATGAAGAACGTGTCAATCCCCCGGTGTTCGTATGTGCCTGCGGCGATGATGGCCGATACCACATCGTCCACATGCACCAGCGAGAGTTTATTCGTGTATCCATCGCCGATCATCGGACAAAATCCGCGGGATGCCGTCTTGAAAAAGGTGTAGATGTCCTCTTCGCGGGGCCCATAGACCGCCGCCGGACGCAGGATGGTGATGGAATCCGACTCGGATCCGATCCGATGGATCATCTCTTCCATTCTCATTTTGGATAACCCATAACGGCTTACCGGTTTCATGGGCGAAGATTCGTTCAAAATCATGCCATCGGATGGACCCGCTGCGGCGAGGGATGACAGGATCACGATCTTGGGCACATCGCATTTTCGGGCCACTCGGATGATATTTTCCGTGGCTTCGACATTCGCCCGTTCGAAATCGCGCGAATCGCGCGCTTTCACCACACCGGCGTTATGAAACACCACATCCACGCCCTTCAATGCGTCTTTGAGAACAGGCAGATCGTGAAGGTCGCCTTTGATGCGCTCGTAGGGTTTTCCTTTGAGCCATTTCTCATCGGATCGAACCAAGCAACGCACGTCCATACCGTCGGTATGAAGCAGGGTGTCGACCAGGTGACTTCCAATAAATCCGGTACCACCGGTTACAAAGGCTTTCATGAAAAACTCGGTATATTTTGATGCTATATGAGGAAAATACAAACAATTCACGGGCTCTGATGCGAATCGCACTGGCTACCGGCAATTACCATCACGTGGCGGATGGCGTGGCGCTCACGCTCAACCGGTTGGTTCGTTATTTGCTCGATCATGGACATGAGGTTCTGATTTTGGCCCCTGAAATCGAGAATCCCCCCATCAACCATGTGGGAAATATGGTGGCGGTTCCGTCATTCAAGATGCCGGGTCGACCGGAATATCGCATCACGTGGGGGATGGGTCCGGAAGCCTACGAGGCATTGAAGGATTTCAAGCCTGATCTGATCCATCTCGCCACGCCGGATATGGCCGCCATCCAACTCATATTCTGGGCCAAGCCTCGCGAAATACCTGTGGTCGCATCCTACCATACCCATTTCACGAGCTATATGGGATATTACAAGCTGGAATGGACGATTCCGCTCATCTGGATGCTCATGCGCTGGTTCTATGGCAGCGCGCGTGCCGTGTTTGTGCCCAGCACGTCGATGGCCGAGACATTGGCCACGTATGGCATCGATCAGAACATCAAAATTTGGGCAAGAGGTGTGGATACGACCCGCTTCTCACCCGATAAACGGAATCTGCCATGGCGGCGTGTGTTGGGTGTGGCGGATGAGGATGTGCTGGTCACCTTTGTCTCCCGTCTGGTCTGGGAAAAAGACTTGGAAAGCGTGATCAAGACCTACCAGACATTGCATGCCGAGTGTCCGCGTGTGAAAACGATGATCATTGGCGACGGACCCGCTACTTACGACCTCAAATCCGCCCTTCCTGACACGATTTTCGCCGGTTTTTTGAGTGGAGATGACCTTGCCATGGGGTATGCCAGCAGCGATGTGTTCTTGTTCCCATCTACTACCGAAACGTTTGGCAACGTGACACTCGAAGCCTTGGCTTGCGGACTACCCGCCGTTGTGGCCAACGCCACCGGAAACCGATCGCTGGTGACGCATGATGAAACCGGATACCTCGTCCCGCCTCGTGATGTGAATGAATTCGCCCGATTGATTCGCGTTCTGGTCCAGGATGATGCCACTCGAAACCGGATGTCGACCAATGCGCGTGATTTTGCCCTCGGATTCACTTGGGATGCGATCATGGGCGGTTTGGTTTCCGAATACGAACGCGTCCTCCGCTCTTGAAGATCCTCTACATTTCCCATTCCCATCCCAATGCGGACGCCCCCATGGACAACATGGGTGGGATGCAGCGTGTGAGTCTGCAATTGGTGAATGCGCTTCATGCAAATCCGGCGGTCACGGTTCAAACACGGATTCTTGAATCGCATTGGAATTCGATTGTCTGGAACACGGCCCGCTTCATGACAGGTCTGTATACCCAGCTTCCGGTTCTGGTCGACCGCCTGAAACCGGATGTCGTGCTTTTTTCATCAATGGTGACGGCATCTTTGGCGGTTCCATTGCGGAAACGACTTCATGCGCCTTTGGTCACCATCAACCATGGCCAGGATGTGACTCTACCCAATCCGTTGTATCAGAAATTCGTGCCAAGAATCTTCAAAGCGCTGGACGGCGTGATATCCGTGAGCCAAGCCACACGCGAGGCATGTATCGAGCGTGGGATGGACCCCGGAAAAGGGGTGGCCTTGCCGAACGGGTTTGTGCCAGACCCATCCGGAATCGTGATTCCGAAAGAGGATGCTCGGGTACTCATACAATCGCTGACATCCAGCGACATTATGAACAAAATATGGCTGTTGTCGGTCGGACGCATGGTCCGCCGGAAAGGTCATGCATGGTTTATCGAAAACGTCCTTCCAAATCTGGACGAGGATGTGGTTTATATTGTTTTGGGGAACGGACCCGAGATGGCCACCGTCTCCCGATTGGTCAATGATCGTGTGATTTTGTTAGGTCGACAGCCCGATGCCGTCTTGAAAGCCGCTTATGCCGCCAGCGATCTGTTCATCATGCCGAACATTCCGGTACCTGGGGATATGGAAGGATTTGGAATCGTTTTGTTGGAAGCCAATTCTGCCGGACTTCCCGCCATCGGGTCCGATCTGGAAGGCATCCGGGATGTGATTTGGGATGGCGAAAACGGATTCAAGGTTCCGGTGGCCGATGTGACGGCTTGGATCGAGCGAATCCGGCATGTTCTTAGTTCGGAGGCTCAACCGCAACGCGAACGTGCCCTTGGGTTTGTGACAGAACGGTTCGATTGGAACGTTGTCGCGTCACAATACATTCAGTATTTGCAAGAGGTTATACGTCGCAGTAAGCCTCGATCCGTTTGAATGGAGCGGTTATCTCCATATATTGCGTAATTGTTGTCCGTTTATCATAAGAACACCCCGGGATGTCCAACCCTACATCAGATATTTTTCAAAAAGCCTTTGATTTCACGAAAGCTGACGAAGTGAAAGCATTGGGCTTGTATCCGTATTTCAAGCCGCTTCAAGCCACCGACGGTACAACCGTTGTGATTGAAGGAAAGCATGTGATCATGGCTGGATCAAACAATTACCTCGGTCTGACAAACGACGATCGTGTGTTGGAAGCGGCCCGTGGCGCTATCCTTAAGTATGGAACCGGTTGCACCGGCTCCCGCTACCTGAACGGCACCCTCGACATCCACCTTGAACTCGAAGACAAGCTCGCCGTGTTCATGCAAAAAGAGGCGTGCGTGTTGTTCAGTACCGGGTATCAGACCAACGAAGGCTCCATCCAGACATTGGCCACCCGTAACGATGTCATTTTTTCAGATAAAGACAATCATGCGTGCATCGTGGTCGGAACGCAGTGTTCTACGGCCAAAACCGTACGGTTCCGTCACAACGACATGGCGCACCTGCGTGCGTTATTGGAGCGGGAAACGGGGGATGTCGGCAAGATCATCATCAGCGATGGCGTGTTCTCAATGTCCGGTACCTTGGCCAAAATCCCTGAATTGATCGCCTTAGCCAAAGAATTCGGCGCTCGCTTGTATTTGGATGACGCCCATGCGGTTGGTGTGATCGGGGATGGGGGACGCGGTTCCGCATCTGTCTTCGGTATGCTCGACCAAGTGGATCTTGTATCCGGTACCTTCTCGAAATCCTTCGCATCGTTAGGCGGGTTCTTGGTTGGCGAGAAAAAAGTGATCGAATATGTCCGCCACCATTCCCCAGCGCATATTTTCAGCGCATCCATGCCTCCTGCGAATGTGGCCACGGTTCTGAAAGCTCTCGAAATCCTGCAAGAGGAGCCATGGCGCTTGGTGCGGTTGGAAGAAATCTCCGACTACATGCGCACCGGTCTGCGCGCTCTGGGTTTCAACGTGCTCACCAGCCAAACCCCGATCATTCCGGTCGTTGTCGGTGAAATGATGGATTGCTTCACGTTCTGGCGTGATCTGTTCGAAGCCGGTGTCTACACAAATGCCGTGGTTCCTCCAGCGGTTCCGCACGGCTTCAGCCTTGTCCGCACCAGTTACAGCGCCACGCATACCAACGATCAACTTGATTTCATCTTGGAAGCCTTCCGTAAGGTCGGCATCAAGCATGGCCTCATCGATTCCAATGGTCGCTCCCTCAAAGAACTCGTATCCCACGACGAATGAACGGAATACGTGTCGTCACAACGAAAGCGGAGCTCAACACCTTTGTTGAATTCCCATATACGTTGTATGCCAACGACACGCATTGGGTACCGCCACTTCGGATGATGGTCAAGGATCTTCTCGATCGCGAGAAGCATCCTTTTTTCAAGAATGCTGAAGCCGATTACTTTTTGGCGGAACGTGATGGGATTGTGGTCGGACGCGTAGCCGTCATCAAAAGCAATGCCTACATCCAGCACACCGGCGAAAATGCGGCATTTTTCGGTTTTTTCGAAGCGATCGACGACCAGCAGGTAGTGGATCTGATGTTCCGCATCGTCGAAGATTGGGCCAAGACACGGAACTTAGATCGCGTGATCGGTCCGATGAGCCCGAACATGATGGGAGAGATGGGATTCCTTATTGACGGATTCGATCGCGACCCGACCATCCTCATGCCCTATACCAAGCCTTACTATGATAAGCTGGTAACCGCCGCCGGATATGAAAAGGAAGTGGATTTGCTGGCCTATCTGCTCACCCGAGAAAACTTGGATTTGGAGCATATCGAGCGGGGAAATGCGTTGGTCCGCCGTCGCTACCCAACGTTGAGCGCACGAGCTGTCAACAAACGCAATTTCAAGAAAGAAGCGCTCATCATCGGCGAGATCTTCAATCAAGCTTGGTCCAAGAACTGGGGCTTCGCGCCCATGTCGAAAGAAGAATTCGCTCATTTGGCGGCGGACCTGAAACTGCTGATCGATTTCGATTTCGCGCACATCGCCGAAGACAACGGAAAACCGATCGCATTTGCGATCTCCTTGCCTGATTACAATGTGTTGCTGAAGAAAATGGGAGGGAATCTGTTCCCGACTGGAATCTTCAAACTATTGTACGGTCGGAACAAATTAAAGACCATGCGCACCGCGCTGATGGGGGTACTCCCGGAGTACCATGGCAAGGGTGTGGATTCATTCGTGATACTGGAAGGGCTCAAGAACGGCTTAGCCCAAGGCTACCAATCGTCGGAGCTATCGTGGCTTCTTGAGACGAATGTAGGCATGATCAATGTGGCGGAACGGATGGGGGCGAAACTCGATAAACGGTATCGGACCTATAAAAAAATGGTCTGAAATCGTTACCTTTTGGGGTAAGAAAAACGTGGTGAAACCCAAAGTTCATGCCCCTACAAACGCCGTCGCAACTCGAGAGTCTGGCACCTGAAAACACTCCGTTTTCGATCAAGCCGACCTCCATTAAAAAGCTTAAAAAACAGCAACTTCTGAATGTGTATCGCACGATGCACGTATCCAGACGGTTGGATGAGAAAATGCTCATCCTGCTGAAGCAGAACAAAGGATTTTTCCATATCGGATGCGCCGGACACGAGGCCATCCAGCTCGCCGCTGCGGCAATCATGAAACCCGGTCACGACTGGGCTTGTCCATACTATCGCGACATGAGTTTGGCGCTGGGTTTGGGCATGACCGCTCGCGATTTACTGTCCGCTCACTTGTCGAAAGTGACCGATACCTCCCACGGAAAACAGATGCCGTCGCACTTCAATTCGAAGGAGTTCAACATCTTTACCGTGTCCAGCGCGCTGGGTGCGAATTATCTTCCGGCATTGGGTATCGCCCAAGGTGCGAAGCTCCGTGGCAAAGATGAAGTGGTGTATGTTTCGTCGGGCGATGGGGGAACATCCGAAGGCTATTTCTTCGAAATGCTGAACTGGGCCACGCGTGATAAAGCGCCCTTGGTGATCGTGGTTCAGGATAACAAGTACGCGATCAGCGTCCCCATCCATCAGCAGACCAGCAATCAAAGCATCTCCAAAACGGTGGCCGGTTTCCAGGATCTGAAGATCTTTGAAGTGGATGGTACCGATTATCTACAATCGTACGCCGCGATGGAAGCGGCCGTGGCTCATGCACGTTCGGGCAAAGGACCTGTTCTGGTGCATGCCCATGTGGTCCGCTTGCTTCCGCATTCCAGTTCAGATGACCATCGCAAATACCGTACGCCGGATGAACTCGAGCGCGACGCTCTTCACGATCCCATCGCGAAATTGGGCGAAGCTTTGATTGAAGCGGGGATGTCGACCGAAACCGAACTCGATATCATTAAAAACGAGGTCAAAAAGCAAGTGGATGAGGACACCGAATGGTGCTTGGCCCAAGATGATCCAAAACCGGAGGACGGTCTTCGTTTCGTGTATTCCGAAAAGGAGTTGGATCTCGCGTATGAGTCGACCAAACCATCCGGAGAACCGGTTGTGATGATCGATGCGATCAATCACGCGATGGCCGAAGAAATGGAGCGCGATGCGAATGTGATCGTGTTCGGTGAGGATGTGGCTGGCAGCAAAGGTGGTGTGTTCACGGCTACGCGCGGACTCACCGACAAATTCGGATACGAGCGCTGTTACAACACGCCAATCGCCGAAGCCTCCATCATCGGAACCGCATGCGGCTTATCGGTGCAAGGGTATAAACCCGTTGTTGAAATCCAATTCGGTGATTACATCTGGCCGGCGATGCAGCAGCTTCGCAACCAGGTCCCGACCTTGCGCTACCGTTCGCACAACCAATTCGGATGTCCGATGGTGATCCGCGTTCCGATCGGAGGCTACATCCATGGTGGATTGTGCCATTCGCAGAACATCGAGACCTTTTTCTCCCACATCCCGGGTTACAAGATCGTGATGCCGAGCAATGCGGCCGATGCGAAAGGATTGCTTAAAACCGCCATCCGCAGCGATGATCCGGTGATGTTCCTCGAGCATAAGTCATTGTATCGCCAAGGGTTTGCGAAATCCCCGGAGCCGGATAGTGAGTATCTGGTTGAAATCGGAAAAGCCAATGTTGTGCGCGAAGGGACTACTGCGACCATCGTGACCTATGGAGCGATGGTTCAGAAAGCGATGGTTGCCGCAAAAGAATGGGCCAAGGAAGGCGTGGAGTTGGAGGTGATCGACCTCCGCACGATTGTTCCATTGGATATGGACACGGTTCTGACCTCCGTGAAAAAGACCGGCCGCGTGTTGGCCTTGTATGAAGATGTCGAATTCCTCGGCCTAGGAGCGGAAATCGCCGCTCAAATCGCCGATAAAGCATTTGAATGGCTGGACGCTCCGGTAAAGCGGGTCGCCGGTAAATATTCTTACATCCCGTTCGCTGCGCCGATGGAGGATTTTGTCCTGCCGAATGATGAGAAAATCCGCACTGCGTTAACCGAACTAATCAAGTACTAACATGTCTACAGAATTCCGGATCGAAAAAGATTCGATGGGGGAGGTCAAGGTCCCCAAGAACGCCTATTACAAAGCCCAAACCCAACGCGCGGTCGATAATTTCCCGATCAGCGGCATTCCTTTCGGTCGCTCCTTCATCAAAGCCCTCGGCTATGTGAAGCAAGCCGCCGCCATCGTGAACAAAGACCTTGGTTTGCTGGATGCGGCCATCGCCGATGCCATCGTCGCCTCATCGCAAGAAGTGATCGACGGCAAGCTGGATGCCCATTTCCCGATTGATATTTTCCAAACCGGTTCGGGCACATCCACGAACATGAACGCGAACGAAGTGATCGCGTCGCGTGCGACTGAGATGACCGGATTGAAGGTGCATCCCAATGACCATGTGAATTTCGGTCAGAGCTCGAATGATGCCATTCCTACGGCCATCCGCATCGCGGCGGCCGTGGAAGCACGTGGCACGCTCATCCCGGCATTGAGCCATTTGCATGCGGCCATCGTGGTGAAGGGAACGGAGTACTCGAACGTGGTGAAGACTGGACGAACCCACTTGATGGATGCCATGCCGGTGACATTCGGACAAGTGTTTGGCGGCTATGCGCGTCAGATTGAGCTAGGAATCGCGCGGGTTGAGTCGACCTTGCCCCGCATCCAGGAATTGCCGCAGGGCGGAACCGCGGTAGGAACGGGCATCAACACGCATCCGGAATTCGGAGCGCGTTTCGCAGCAAAAGTGGCGGAGCTGACCGGCGTTCCGTTCACCGAAGCGCGGGATCATTTTGAGTCGCAAGCCACGGTCGACGCGCCGGTGGAGATGAGCGGACAGCTCAAAACCCTGGCAGTAAGTCTTCTGAAGATCGTGAACGATCTCCGCTGGATGAATTCGGGTCCGAACAGTGGGATCGGGGAAATCCAGCTTCACGCGTTGCAGCCTGGATCGTCGATCATGCCTGGGAAGGTGAATCCGGTGGCGGAAGAATCGATGGCGATGGTCTGCGCACAGGTGATCGGCAACGATGCCACGATCACGATCGGCGGCGCATCCGGAAACTTCGAACTGAACGTGATGCTGCCGGTGGTGGCGCACAACCTGCTCGAATCCATCCGCATCCTCGCATCGGCATCACGCAATCTGGCGGATATCTCCGTGTCACTCATCCATGTGAACGAAGCCTCCATCCGGGCGAAAATCGACAAGAATCCGATTTTGGTGACGGCCTTGAATCCACTGATCGGCTATGATTTGGCCGCGAAAATCGCGAAGAAAGCCTTCGCTGAAGATCGTGCGCTGATCGATGTGGCTCTGGAAATGACCGAGCTCAGCCGGGAAGAACTGGCGCACGCGCTGGATCCGGTGGCGATGACGAGGGGCGGGTTTACGGAATAAAACGCTATACGTGGGACGATGGACGTGGGACGAAAATTAACGAACCACGTTCATCGGCTATCACAAAGTTCTTCTACAGTTTCTGATTTCGGCTTCTGAACCGGTCGATCTCCGGATTTCTAATCTTTTCGTGCTTCTGACTCACGCCGCTGTTCACGCGTTTGCGCCACAGATTGAAACTGCTACGTTTGAGTTCTTTCCGCATCAGCGCGATCACATCGGCCTCGGAATACCCGAATTGCGCGTGGATGGCTTCGAACGGCGTACGATCTTCCCACGCCATTTCAATGATACGGTCGGTGTCGGATTGGGGCAATTGAATTTCCCCCTTCCTACATCAACATATAATCCGCGAACAGCACGATCCACACGGCGGGTAGATAGCCCAAGGATGCGAACATCAGGGTGCGGCCGGTCTCTTTGGTGCGGTCGATGAGGAATTTGAATCCGGTGAAGATGAAACCGAGTGAGATGGCGGTGACGACGATGAGTCCCCACACGGAGGTCAGCCCGATCATGTACATCCCGAAACCGACCGGAAGCAACATGATAAGGGACGTGATGCTGTACATGG
>CAYPOI010000059.1:0-16485 GCA_964412365.1 uncultured Chitinophagales bacterium
GGGTGAACGCATCCAGATCCGCGGTATGGGATGGAGGTCGCCGTTTGGTGTAAGAGGCATCACCGTCATTCTGGATGGGATTCCGCTTACCGCGCCCGACGGACAAACCATTCTGGAAGTCATCGATCCGCAATCGGTCACCCGCGCGGAGCTCATCCGCGGTCCGACCGCCATCCAATGGGGATCCGGAAGTGGTGGGACTCTCCTTCTTTCCACAAAACAGACAGGTTCCTCGCAAATCATTCAAGGAACGTTCGGGGATGCGGCCACAAAAAAACTATTGGTTCAAGCCAGTCGTGATTCCTTTAGCGCCTATGCCTCCGGATTTGGATCGGATGGGTTTCGCGATCACAATCAACAATCCGCCTATCGATTCGGAACGGTAATCGGCTCGAAAACGCGCTTTATCGTTCATGGAGCCTATGTGCCGTTTGCGGAAAATCCGGGTCCGTTGGATGAGGCCACATCCCGTGACCATCCTACGTCGGTATTTCCGCTTCAGCAGAATCGCAACGCTGGAAAATCCTTCCTACACCTTCAGAGCGGCGTATCAACGCTGACGCGGATTGGGGATGTCACCGCTTATGGCACCTATCGGACACTGCACAACCCGCTGATCGCGAATATCGTGGATCTGAACCGGATGGCAGGTGGACTTAGATTCGACATGAACCGTATAGGTCCGTTTCAAATCGGCCTAGATGCCTCGTTCCAATCCGATCAGCGTGTGAGTCATACCAACATCGGAACGGGTGGCAAAGAGCAAAACGGCGTGAAAACCGTGGATCAAATCGAGCAATGGGCCGGTATCACTCCGTACATCACCCACACGGCGACTCTCGGCAAATGGATGATGCAAACCGGACTGCGAGTGGATGCGATCCGAATCCGATCACAAGACAGCCACACGCTCATCATTCCGAACGTGTCAGTCGGTCTTTCCCGCTCCTTCCGAAGCTCCACCTGGTTCGCGAACATCCGCACGGGATCGGAATCCCCAACCTTGAATGAATTATCGAACTCGGGCGTCGAATCGCTCGGACCCGAGACCACGATCGGCCTGGAAACCGGACTACGGTCCCTTATCGGAACTTGGATCTATCTCGATCTGGCCACCTATCATATGATCATTGGAGACCGCATCACGCCCTATCAGACGTTAGCCGGTGGCGACCGCACCTTCTACCGCAACAGCGGCGAAGCCACCCATTCAGGTATCGAAGGTTCCATCGTTGCCAAAATCGGAGAAAACGGACGCATCACTCAATCCATGCAAGCGAATCGGTTCCGTTTCGCCAACGGAAATCGTATTCCAGGACTTGCAGAACTGATATCCGTCACCGCATTGGAATGGTCAGAACGTGGGTATTCGGCCGGCTTGGATGTGGTCGCTACCGGCGATCAATTCGCCAATGATGCAAATACCTTCAAAAATGATAGACGTCTGACAGCGGATGTGTCGCTTTCCAAACGATTCAATCTGTCAGACAACCGGATCGTGCTCGCAGTACGCGTTCAGAACATCACCGATGCCCGATACAATGGCTCAGTGCAAGTCAATCCGTTCAATAACCGCGCTTACGAACCTGCAGCGGGGCGCCAGGCTTTCCTTACGGCCTCGTATCGATTCTGAACTCGGTGTACCGAATTCGAAGCCCTTTCTGCAAATGCTTCGATTCATAGAAGGTGATGATGTCCAGCAAGGGATTTCCATGGTCGGTTCTATGGACATCCTCTATACGAACAATGGGCGTTATCCCTTGATTAGCAAGGACTTCCATCGTAAATACATCCAACGTCGGGTCATCCGTTTTGAAGCGGATGGTGCCTTCGCCTCCCATGATGGTCCGGTAGCGATCTAAGAAAACAGGTGCGGTCAGACGCTTGTTTTTCTTCTGCTCGTTCAGGTACGGATCCGGAAAGGTGATCCAGATATCGCTGACTTCCCCCGGCGCGAAATAGTTCTCAATGTGATCGATGTAAATGCGCAGAAACCGGATGTTGGTGAGTCCTTCGTTCTGAGCGATGGTCGCTCCTTTGAAGATCCGATCGCCTTTAAGGTCCACCCCAATGAAATTGCGATCTGGATATCGACGAGCCAATTCAAGAGCGTAATCTCCTTTTCCGCAGGCCAATTCCAAGGTGATGGGGCAATCATTCCCGAAGATCGTGCTCCAGGTGCCTTTCACAGACGCAACCCAAGCTGGATCTTTCGATTCCATCTGGATCACATTCGGCATATGGTTGATCGCTTCGTAGCGAAACAGCTTCTCTTTGGCCAAAACTCAGGGTGATTTTCGCTGAATGGTCCACACATCGCCCTGTTTCACATAGGCGATGCGATCATG
Organism: uncultured Chitinophagales bacterium; assembly: GCA_964412365.1. Classification (GTDB taxonomy): domain Bacteria; phylum Bacteroidota; class Rhodothermia; order Balneolales; family HLUCCA01; genus CAMTWZ01. Next base: position 2,349 of record CAYPOI010000059.1, read on the forward strand.
AAGCCGGCTGCGCCGACCCTGCCAGAATTCGATGTAATGCGGATCAACCCGATAGCCTCCCCAATCATCCGGTACCGGAATGGGGTCCACATCCTTGTATTGCACGTCGAGTCGGGCCATTTCCTCTTCCAAGTACTCACGATCTTTAACGAATGTACTCTGTTTGGACGCCCATGCGCCGATCTGGCTCAATCTGGGACGAGATTGGAAATAGATGCGGGATGTTTCCCGATCCACTTTGCTCACGGTTCCATCGATGCGCACTTGCCGTTCCAGCTCCATCCAAAAGAAATTGAGTCCGATGCGTGGATTTTGGGCCAAATGCTGCCCTTTCTCGCTTTCATAGTTGGTATAGAACACGAACGACGCGTCGTCCAGGCCTTTCAACAGAACGATGCGGTTCGTGGGCTGTCCGTCGGCACCAACGGTCGCAGCGCCCATTGCATTGGGCTCAGGTACGCCGGCTTTGATGGCTTCATCAAACCAGATCCGGAATTGATCAAACGGGTTGGGCCGTACATCCCGTTCCAACAGACTGGCCTTTTTGTACTCGGTGCGGAGATCTTCCAAAGCTGACATCATACTTTTTCCCTAACTTGGCGCGCCATGCGCGAAATCATCTTATTTACCATTTCAGGTCAAGACAAAATCGGTCTGACCAGTGAATTGACCCGACTCTTATCCGAGTATCAAATCAACATTCTGGATATCGGTCAGGCTAACATCCATGATACCCTTTCTTTGGGAATTTTGCTTGATATTCCGGCAGAATCGGAGTCGAAACCGGTCCTTCGTGAGCTCCTGTTCAAGGCTCATGAACTGGGATTGCAAGCCCGTTTCGAACCGGTGGATGCGGGCGATTACAGCGCCTGGGTGGCCGCGCAAGGAAAACCGAGGTATATCATCACGATATTGGGTCCCACCATCACTGCCGAGCAATTGCATCGAATTTCGCAGGAAGTGACCGACAACGGACTCAACATCGATTCCATCAAACGCCTATCCGGCCGCATACCGTTGACGATCGTCACCAAAACCCGCGCCTGCGTGGAATTGACGGTTCGTGGCACGCCACGTGATCTCGATCACATGCGCGCCGCCTTCATGAAAATATCCCATGATTTGGGCGTCGATATCGGATTTCAGATCGACAATGTGTTTCGTCGCAACCGCCGCTTGGTGGTGTTCGACATGGACTCAACGCTCATTCAATGCGAAGTGATCGATGAGTTGGCCAAGGCCGCGGGAGTGGGCGCCGAAGTGGCGGCCATCACCGAAGACGCGATGCAAGGGAAATTGGACTTCAAAGAGAGCTTCGCGAGGCGGGTCGGGTTGCTGAAAGGCTTGGACGAACGCGTGCTGAAGGAGATCGCCGAAACACTGCCCATCACTCCGGGTGCCGAGCGCCTCATCTCAACGTTGCAAGGCATCGGATACAAAACCGCGATCATTTCGGGGGGATTCCAGTATTTCGGGAAATACTTGCAGAACAAGCTCGGCATCGATCATGTCTACGCGAACGAGTTGGTCATACGCGAGGGGAAGGTGACGGGTGAGGTTGGCGACGACATCGTGGATGGAAAACGGAAAGCCGAATTGCTCAAATCCATCGCCCAGCGCGAGAACATCCGCCTGGAGCAAGTGATCGCCGTAGGCGATGGAGCCAACGACCTGCCCATGCTCGCTATTGCTGGCCTCGGAATCGCGTTTCACGCCAAGCCGATCGTGAAGGCCCAAGCCGGGCAGGCCATTTCCAACCTCGGCTTGGATGGCATTCTCTATCTCATTGGTGTGAGAGACCGTGACGTGCTGATATAGCCATCAACGACCGTATCCAACACGCTCATAGGCAACGAACCGTTCATCAATACGGTGTCGTGAAACTCGGGCAAGTCGAAGGCATCTCCCATTTCCACCTCGGCCTTAGCGCGTAAACCTTGGATGTGGATCATACCCATCTTGTACCCTAAGGCTTGACCGGGCCAGACGATATACCGTTCAATCTCAGCGATGACATCACCTTCAGGCATACCGGTGTTCTCAAGCATGTAGGCGATTGCTTCCTCTCGCGTCCATCGTTTGAGATGGATGCCGGTATCGACCACCAATCGAACGGCACGAAACATCTCAGCTTGCAATCGTCCCAGATCGGATTCTGGGTCGTCATCATACATCCCGATTTCGGCGACCAATTTCTCCGTGTACAAAGCCCATCCCTCAGCGAAGGCGTTGAATGGCAAGACGCGACGAACGGTGGGCACGCCTTTAATCTCTTGAGCGAGCGCCAGTTGAAAATGGTGCCCAGGCACAGCTTCATGAGCCGTCAGAGTCATCATCCCATACGTCGGGATTTCACTGATATCCCGCAAATTGATGTAGAAGATGCCAGGACGAGATCCGTCAAGGGCAGGAAACATATAATAAGCAAAGGGTGCGGTGGCTTCGGAGTGCTCCGGAACACGTTGAACCTCACAAGCAGCCTGAGGAACGCGTTTGAATAGTGGTTTTGTCCCTTCCAAGAGCTGATCCACCATGGCTTGGTAATCCGCGATGATAACGGGAATGCTTGCCGATGTATCCGGATAAAAGGTACCTGGACGCTCATCCAATGTTTTGAATCGCTCGGCGATGTTACCACGTGTGATTCCTAACCGATTGAACAGTGTGTTCATTTCGGATGTGATTCGTGCCACTTCAGAGAGACCGATTAGATGCACATCTTCTGGACTCACATCCATGGATGTATGCTGTCGCGTCATATGCCGGTAGTAGGCGTCGCCATCGGGCATGGTCCAAGCCCCAACTTCGGTCTTCGCTTGCGGCCGTAATTCTTCCATCACGCCGATGAGATAGCGGAATGAATCATAAACCCCACCTTCAATCGCAGCCAAGGCCTCTGCCTTTAGTGCGTTTTTATCGTCTTCAATCACGCTTGTTGAATCCAATTTCGAGGCAAATGTGGCATAAAGCGTATTCTCCGAGGGGTCTACATCGATGAATTTGTTCATGTCACGGATCACATGTTCGAATACGAATGCCGGTGGGATGATTCCCCGCTCGGCACGATAGGTGACTGATGCACCGATCTGATCGAACTTGGTTCGAAACGCCTTCAATCGGGCGATGTATCGTTCAGCGCTTTTTTTGTCCTTGATCACGTGATAGGACGTCATGAACGAGGGCAACTCAGACTGGAGGCCACTGACTTGATTCACAGGCAAATCATGGTATAAAAACCGTTCACCATCCACCATCAGACCAAGATACCAGGTCATCATGTCGTAACTGATCTGTTGCTGAGGGCTGAGATCGGCTCTGTCATAGCGTTTGATGAGATCCAAGTACCGCTTAGCCTGTTCAAGGGTTGCCCGAGATGCTTCAGGACTCGCGTCGCTCAACTTGTCGCTATGGAAATCCAACGCTGTGTTTTCGATAGCCCCGACCAGTGTGAGGATCTCAGGCTGTTCTTTCACAAAAACGATCAGATAGCGCTCAAGAAGGTGGTCGAAATTGAAGGGCTTGCCCCAAACAAGTTTGTAGGTCCAGACGCCACCGACAAGCAAGATGGCTGCCAACGAATAGAGTAGGATGCGTTTCATAGGTGTGTGATTAAGAAGCGGGAAGCGGGAAGTGGGAAGTGGGAAGATGGGAAGATGGGAAGATGGGAAGATGGGCCCAATAAATTGAATATCCGAATCTGAACACAGGGGCTTATTTTTTCGCCGAGGGCTTTTTTTTTCGCCGAGGGCCTTTTTTTATCGCCGAGGGCCTTTTTTTATCGCCGAGGGCTAAAGCCCTCGGCTAGTTGGTTCATATTCAATGATTGAGAATCGGTTCTTCAATCTTGCCGGGGGCTTCAGCCCTCGGCGATAAAAATCATCGAAGGTATTTTTCTGTTTCTACAACAAACTGCCACCGCCCCCTGAACTGCCTCAATCGCCCGAATAACTCGATTTGGGTTCCCACTTTCGGAGCTAGAACATCCTGAACACGGAATGACGGAGAATACAACTCGTAGCTCTCCCCGTTCACGACAATCTGATTGGCCTCAACCAATTCTCCAGTCACCAAGAACATCTTATCAAAGTAATCGGCTGTGCGAAGCGAGCCTGAAACGGATGCCGTTGTCATGTAATCACCTTCGGATGGAATAGTGAATGCAACTGGAATCGGAGCCCATGGTCCTTCCTCTTCAGTCGATGGCTGATCCAGTACAATTGTATCGTTTTTCCCTGTCACAGTGAATTCCATGCTCAGCGGGAAGTGATCTGCATAGCCATATCCATCCCCGAACGAGCTCCACCGGATCGGCGCACCGGAATAGCTGTAGTAGTTCAAACCACTGAATCGCCCGACCTCAAACGAATTGTCCACATACGACACACCCGTTTGATTGTACATCCCCGATGTGATCATGATCTGCATCAACGTTCCCCAATATCCACGGAAATGATCCGATCCACGCTGCTCGACTGGGATTTCATACCAAAGATTATACACCGACTCCTGAGGAAACATCACGCCAACGACGACCTTCATTTCATTACCGGTGGATTTCAGAATCGTATTCACTCCGGTTGTAGGCATGGTGGAGGCATATCGCTGCGACTGGTTGTAATCGCTGTTGAAATCCCCTGCAAGGACTACATCCACACCCGGGTTTTCCGCACGCAATTCATCCAAACGCGCTTTTAAAACCGTCGCATTTTGGATGCGGGCCGTTTCCATCTGAGGGTTGCCAGCACCCGATTTCCAGTGATTACCGAAAACCACAAGATCGTGTCCGGCCACATCCAACCAGACTTCCAAAATGGGTCGTGCGTCTTCCACCACATGGCGACGCGTGAGCTCGTGCTTGACGGGCAACCGGCTGAAGATGACGTTTTTGATGGCATGCGTCGGCTTTCCGTTCTCCAATGGCGCATAGCCCGAAACCACATCATACCCGGTCAATCCGGCTTCATTCATGGCTTTGAGGATGAGCAGTTCAGCGGGGATGTCGGCAATCGCTGATGAAAATCCTTCACCGAACATCCATTCGAGGGATTTTCCATTCCATTGCTGCAAAAATTGCTCTGCTGATTGAGAATTCAGATCGGATTGGGACTGATCCGCTTCAATCTCATTGAACACGATCACGTCCGGACCCTTTCCTTCATTGTATTGCGCCATGATGACGGCCACATTCCGAACTTTCGTGAGCACATGACGATGGGTATAACCAGGAGCTTTATAATCGTCATAGACCGCGACACCATCCGCATCGAAGATGTTCTCCGCGTTGTAAGTGACCAATGTCCAGGGTTGCGCCCATGCGCCGGAGACGAAAAAACAGGTAAAGATGAGGCTAGAGAGTCGGTTCATATGGGAAAAATTGAATCAATGGTTCGTGGATGCGGGCTCGCCAAAAGCCCCAAGAATGGCCTTCGTTGGCTTCGGCATAGGTAAGAGTCACATTTTTGCGCTGAAAAACGGTGCGCATGCGGCGGGTCTGTTCCAATCCGTCGAACATGGTGCCCGCCATGATATAAATGTTGGCTGGAATCTGACGAGCTTCAGCAACTTCATCAAATATCGTAGGATGCACCCAATACGCGGGCGATTGAATTGCATAATTCCCGAAATACCCAGGATGATTGGCATAAATCCATGTGGTGAAGAGTCCACCCAAGGATGTGCCCAGCAATGCGCGTCCACCCGCATCCGAACGTGCCGGAAACAACGCTTCGACGGCCTCTGGTAACTCACGAGTAATGAAGCGAGCATACTCAGTATTCCTGACCAACTCATCCATCCGACGGTTCTGCTGACGATTCTGTGTGTTGCGCGGATCCACGGCCACAATCATGAATTTCTGCGTCATCTTGTTCGAAATCAGCCAATCCGCCGTGTGAACCAAATTTCCGAGCTTCTCATCGAAGTACTCGTGTCCATCCGTGACGTACAAAACCGGATATTTTTGGGATGTGGTGATCGCATCGGGCAAATACACGTGATAGGATACGTCGTACCCCAACGCCTGACTCGAATGCGTGAACGGCCCCATCAATCGTCCAGTCTGTGTCGCTGTCTGACCTTCAGCGGGTGATGCGACCCATTGCGGCATTCTTAGCTCGGAATTCGGTCCGGCTCCGCCCCACTGCTGATGAGGATTCTTCGGATCCAGGATCCAGTTCGAACTGTCCACCACGATCTTGTAATCGGTGCGTGCGTTCAGAGGAAAGGATGTCACCAAGTACCATACTCCGGTTTCCTCATGTTTTGTGCCTTTGTTCGGAACGGTATCGGCACGTCCCCATCCATTGAAATCGCCATTCCATGAAACGGATATGGCAGGTCCATCATAGTGAAACAACACCGAATCACCCAAAATCACAGGTGAGGTGCTCAGATCGACCCCGGTGATGGGATCATATTCAGGTGCCGGGGTTCCGCATGCGACCGCAACCAGCAAAATCGCGCAGATCAGATGTCTCATACCCTAAGGTATGAATTAGAAGCGTTCCGCCACCTTGTTCAAAATCGAAATCGCTTGGGTCAAGTCTGATTTTGTCAAAGCCGCCGTTTCATCCGCGAGCAGATAACTCACCCCATCTTCAGAAATGCGCTCACCACGGAAAATCCAATTCAAATCACTGTCCGAACACACCGAAATGATGCGCTCATAATCCGGCTTTCCCCTCCTACGATGCATCGACAAGGTGTTCGGATTCATTCCGAGCAACTTCGCCAACTCCGCATCATGCTTCAATCCATAACGCTGCTTGATGCGACTGAAAATATTATTCACATTTTGTGATTCATAGATTGATTTATTCACATTATGTAGGTATACTTGTTTAGGTTGCGTGAGTAGTCTTTAGCAGATGTACCACGAGTGACTCAATACCGGGATTCGGGATTGTCTGAGTGACGTCCTCTCAACCCACACAGACAATTCCCCCGGTTTTTATTTTCAATTTGGCAAAATAGGGAAATTGAGAATGATTTGAAGTCGGATTGGGTTTATGTTCGTTTACCGATCATGAAATACACCCTCCTACTCCTTTCCCTTTTGTCCATGTCCCTCTCCTCTCAGGCCCAAAGCCGCGAAACCGTTACTCTGGGCGCAGGCTGCTTCTGGTGCGTAGAAGCCATCTATGAGCGCCTTAATGGTGTATATGATGTCGAATCGGGATACTCCGGCGGTCATATCGCCAACCCAGCCTACAAACAAGTGACGTCCGGTACCTCCGGCCATGCCGAAGTGATCCGCTTCACCTACGATCCGAGTATCGTCTCCTTCGACGACATCCTTCGGGTCTTCTTCGCCACTCACAACCCCACCACATTGAACCGCCAAGGTGCGGATGTCGGTCCGCAATACCGTTCCGTGATATTCTACCATAATGCGGCGCAAAAAGAATCCGCCGAGCGGATCAAGAAGGAAATCGGGGATGCGCGCATTTGGGATAACCCGATCGTGACCGAAATCTCACCTCTGATCAACTACTACGTCGCCGAAGATTACCACCAGGACTATTACGACAATAACGAGAACGCCGGGTACTGCCAAGTCGTGATTGCCCCGAAAGTGCGAAAGTTTATGCGGGAGTATTCTCATCTATTAAAGAACTAGTACTCAAGTACTCAGGTACTCAAGTGTGGGTATGCTTACGTCATCCTTGTAAACTTGAGTACTTGTTCTCCCCTGTTCTTCCTTGAGTACTTGTTCTTCCTTGTTCTTCAGAAATCCGTCACCGCCCCCGTACTTGCACTGGTCACATGGCGCGCATATTTGGCCAAAACCCCACGTCGAGGCGGTTCCGGGGCCTTCCAGTTGCCTTTGCGTTGAGCAAGAATCGCATCCGACACACCCAACACGATTTGTTTGTTTGTGGCGTCGATGAGGATGGAATCACCGTCTTCTACCAGTGCGATGGGTCCGCCAAGCGCGGCTTCCGGCGTCACATGACCAACCACGAATCCATGACTGCCGCCTGAAAAGCGTCCATCGGTGATGAGAGCTACATCCTTGCCTAATCCTCGACCCATGATGGCGGATGTCGGCGATAGCATTTCGCGCATGCCGGGTCCACCTACCGGACCCTCATATCGAATCACAATCACATCCCCATTCACGATCTTTCCATCGAGAATAGCTTTGAGTGCGGATTCTTCAGATGAAAACACCTTGGCTACGCCTTCAAACCGCATTCCTTCTTTGCCGCTGATTTTCGCGACGGCTCCTTCCGGGGCCAGATTTCCGTAGAGAACAACCAAATGCGAATCCGGCTTGATGGGGTTATTCATTTGGCGGATGATGTCCTGTCCGGATGGATATGGGGCCACTTCATTCAGATTCTCTGCCAATGTGTTTCCGGTCACGGTGAGACAGTCACCATGAAGCAATCCCGCATCCAACAATTGTTTCATCAATGGCTGGATGCCGCCGATGGCGATGAGCTCGGACATCAAGTACTTCCCGCTTGGTTTCAGATCTGCTAAAACCGGAACCTTCGCGCCGATTCGTGTGAAATCATCCAAGGATAGTTCCACGCCGGATGTGTGCGCCATCGCGATCAGATGCAATACCGCGTTTGTAGATCCACCTAATGCGATGACCACTGTGATGGCGTTCTCAAAGGCGTGCTTGGTGAGGATATCCGACGGACGAATGTTATCGCGGATGAGGCGAACCACGGCTTCACCTGCTCGCAAGCAATCATCGCGTTTATGCTGGGAAATGGCGTCTTGAGCGGAGGAATTCGGCAGACTCAGTCCAAGCGCTTCAATCGCGGACGCCATCGTGTTGGCCGTATACATCCCGCCACAGGAGCCTGGACCCGGAATCGCGGTCGATTCCACTTCATATAGTCCGGCGTCGTCGATATCGCCTTTCGCATGTTTTCCGACGGCTTCAAAGACGGACACGATGTCGCGTCGCTCTTTTCCGGGTTGGATGGTGCCACCATAAACGAACACACTCGGACGATTCAATCGAGCCATGGCCATCACGCAGCCGGGCATGTTTTTATCGCATCCGCCGATAGTGATGAGTCCGTCGAACCCTTGTCCAGCCACGACGGCCTCGATCGAATCGCATATGATTTCGCGACTCACAAGCGAATAGCGCATGCCTGGCGTACCCATCGAAATTCCATCCGAAACGGCGATGGTATTGAAAATGACGCCTTTCCCTCCATTGAGGTTCACTCCTTTGGCGGCTTCATCCGCAAGGACATTGATATGCATGTTGCACGGGGTGACCATGCTCCACGTGCTGGCCACACCCACTTGCGGTTTCTTGAAATCAGCGTCTCCGAAGCCGACGGCTCGAAGCATGGCACGACTGGCGGCGCGGTCGGCGCCATCCACAATTACAGACGAATGCTTTCTCATAGCACCCAATATCGGCACATAAGCTTGGTAAATTGAAGGGCTTAGGAAAAAATCATATAACTTTTTTAATTATTCAGAAAAGCGGTTCCAAGACTCTGAAATCAGTGCCATTTATGCGCCACACATTTAAAATTTTAAATTTAAAATTATAAATGCCTCATTATATAAGATGAGTGATGTGATTGGGCTGGTTTTTTATGGGTCGAGGTGCCACCATGCTGTTGCTTTCGCATTTAAAAAGCGTCATACTGACAGAAGAATGAACACCACGCCCACATATGCGTTGATACTCCCCCAACCGGATACCCGGCTGGACGTGCTCATTCTGGGTTCGATTATTCTACTAGGAAACATTCTAGCGCTATTGATTTCGCTATAAGCGAACAAGGCCACTCCTAGAACTCCTCTCTACAAAGAACCCGTTCAGTGTAAGATTCCAGGTCTGGCCTTCCAAGAAGGACAACGACCATTTTGAATCAAACACAGATGAACACCAAGACAACAACACAAACCGAGACCGGCGTGGAACTCACCGGAGGCGAAATCCTCATCCGCGCACTGCTGGATCAAGGCGTCGACACCATTTTCGGATATCCTGGCGGTGTGGTCCTCGGTGTGTATGATGTTCTCTACAAAACCCCCGAACTCCGGCACATCCTCGTCCGACACGAACAAGGCGGTACCCACGCCGCGGAAGGCTACGCGCGTGCCACCGGTAAAACGGGTGTGGTGATGGCGACATCCGGTCCTGGAGCCACAAACACCGTCACTGGCATCACCAACGCCTTCATGGATTCCATCCCGATGGTGGTCCTCACCGGACAAGTGCCATCCACGATGATCGGCAACGACGCGTTTCAGGAAGCAGACATCATCGGCATCACGCGTCCGATCACCAAACACAGCTACCTCGTTAAGAATGTGAATGAATTGGGGGATGTGATCAAGGAAGCGTTTCACATCGCTGAAAGCGGTCGTCCGGGACCCGTATTGATCGACCTTCCGAAAGACATGCTGTTCTCGAAAGGATGGTATGACAAGAACCGGCAGGTGCGTCGACGCTTCGACAAATCGGTGCCGGCTTGCGCGTCGACCGACATTGCCGCCGCGGCGAAACTCATCCGTTCGGCCAAAAAACCGTTGTTGTATGTCGGTGGTGGGGTGATCATGGGCAAAGCATGGGATGAGCTTCGCGAACTGGCATGGAAATCGAACATTCCAGTAGCCACTACTTTAATGGGATTGGGCGCGTTTCCGGAATCCGATCGTCAATCGCTCGGCATGTTAGGGATGCACGGCACGTGGTATGCCAACATGGCGATTCAGGAATGCGACGTCCTGATCGCCGTGGGCGCACGTTTTGACGATCGGGTTACCGGACGCACCAAAGATTTCTCCACGAAATCCAAGAAGATCCACATCGATATTGATCCCGCTTGCATCGGCAAGAACATCCCTATCGAGCATCCGCTCATCGGGCATGTGAAGGACATCATCCCGGCGATCACGAAGGATGTTGAGCGCAACGACTACACCGAGTGGTATGCCCAAATCGCCACGTGGCGCAAAGAACATCCGCTCAAGTATCGGGTCACCGAGGGCGAAATCGCGCCGCAGTTCATGATTCAGAAGATTTCCGAGCACACGAAAGGAAATGCGATCGTGGCGACGGATGTGGGTCAGCATCAGATGTGGTCGGCACAGTATTACCAATACAATCATCCCCTCTCCTGGATTACCTCTGGCGGACTCGGAACCATGGGCTTCGGCTTTCCGGCGGCGATGGGCGCGGCCGTGGCCTGTCCAGACCGCGATGTGTGGTGTATCACGGGCGACGGTGGATTTCAAATGACTCTGATCGAGCTCGCCACTGCCGTCCACTACAAGATCCCGGTCAAAATCGCCATCATGAACAACGGCTACCTCGGTATGGTACGCCAATGGCAAGAACTCTTCTACGGCGGGCGCTATTCCCACTCCCATCTTGAGCCCAGCAATCCCGATTTCGTGAAACTGGCCGAATCCTTCGGCGCCACCGCGTTCAGGGCCACCAAACCCGAAGAACTCGATGAGATGTTCACCAAAGCCAATGCTATCACCGACGGACCTGTTGTGATGGACATCTGCGTCTCCCAATTCCACAACGTGTTTCCGATGATTCCACCTGGAGCCGCTGTTCATGAAATGGTGGATGGAGAATAACATGGATACCGTTTCACATCACACCATTTCCCTCATCGTTTCCCACGGATTCAACGCTTTGTCGCGCATCGTGGGCTTGTTCAGCGGACGTGGTTTCACCATCGACACCATCACCTTCGGCGATGCGGAAGTCCCGGGCATGGCTCGAGTGACGATTGCCACACATGGCGACCAACGCATCATCGAACAGATCACCCGCCAACTGGAAAAACTGGTGGATGTCGTGAGCGTCACCGATCTCACCTATCACCCCTTCGTGGCGCGCGAACTCGCCTTGATCAAGATCGAAAGCACGATGGAAAACCGTGCCGAAATCATGCAAGTCGCGAATGTGTTCCGCGCCAAGATCATCGACATCAGTCCGAAAAGCCTCACCATCGAGCTGACGGGCGGAAAAGACAAGGTGGATGCCGCCATCAGCATGTTCCGTCCGTTCGGACTGCGTGAAGTGGCTCGCACCGGAACCGTGGCCTTATCCAGAGAATATCAGGGAACCACCTGAACCATTATCACCCTAACAAAACCTATTGAATCGAATGAAACTGTATTATGACAAAGACGCCGATCTCGGCCTGCTGAAAGGAAAGAAAGTCGCCGTATTGGGATTCGGAAGCCAGGGCCACGCCCATTCCCAGAACTTGAAAGACAGCGGCATTGATGTGATCGTCGGATTGCGCAAAAGCTCCGCCTCTTGGAAAAAAGCGGAAGCGGCCGGCATCCCGGTGTATGAGCCCACTGAAGCGGCGTCGAAAGCGGACATCATCATGATTCTGCTTCCTGATCAGACTCAAGCCGAAGTGTATGAGCGCGATGTGAAACCGCATCTGACCGCCGGAAAAGCCTTGGTATTTGCACACGGATTCAATGTCCATTTTAGCCAGATCGTCCCTCCTGCAGATGTGGACGTGTTCATGGTAGCGCCGAAAGGTCCGGGACACTTGGTTCGTCGCGTGTATACCGAAGGATTCGGCGTTCCCTGCCTCATCGCCGTGCATCAGGATGCATCCGGCAAAGCCAAAGACACCGCTCTTGCCTATGCCAAAGCCATCGGCGGCGCTCGTGCCGGCGTCATCGAAACCACGTTCCGTGAAGAAACCGAAACCGATCTCTTCGGCGAGCAAACGGTGTTGTGCGGCGGCGTGACCGAGCTCATCAAAGCCGGATTCGAAACCTTGGTTGAAGCCGGATACAAGCCGGAAGTGGCCTATTTCGAATGTTTGCATGAACTGAAACTCATCGTCGACCTCTTCTATGAGGGCGGCATCGGCGGCATGTACTACTCCGTGAGCGATACGGCCGAGTATGGCGGGATGGTGGTCGGACCGAAGATCATCGACGAGTCGGTGAAGCCGAAAATGAAAGCCGCGCTCAAAGACATCCAAGAAGGACGCTTCGCACGAGATTTTATCCTCGAAAACAAAGCGAATCGTCCGGTGCTCGAGGCCTTGCGTCGCCAGCATCGCGAACATCCCATCGAGCAAGTCGGCAAGGAATTGCGCGGCATGATGAGCTGGATCAAAAAATGATCTCCTATTTCGACACCACATTGCGGGATGGAACCCAGGGCGAAGGACTCAGTCTTTCCGCCGAGGACAAAGTGCGCATCGCGCAACGCCTCGACGCCTTGGGCATCCATTACATCGAAGGCGGGTGGCCTGGCTCCAATCCGAAAGACCTCGAGTTTTTCGAGCGGGCCAAGTCCATCTCTTTCGCAAATTCCCGCATTGTGGCGTTCGGAAGCACCTATCGTTGGGGCAATGAACCTGCGACGGATCCGAATATGCAGGCCCTTATCCAAGCCGGAACGCCTGCGGTATCCATCTTCGGGAAATCATGGTTATTGCATGTCGAACGCGCCTTGGGCATCACACCTGAGCAAAACGTGGAGCTGATCCGCCATTCCGTGGCCTTTCTGAAAGTCCACGATAAAGAAGTGATCTACGACGCAGAGCATTTCTTCGATGGCTACAAAGATGATGCTGCTTATGCCTTGTCTACCCTAAAAGCGGCTAGGGATGCGGGCGCCGATTGGCTCGTGCTGTGCGATACGAATGGCGGCACCCTTCCCCATGAAATTTCCGAAATCGTGACGGCCGTGAAAGCGGACGTTCGACATCCGCTTGGCATCCATGCCCATAACGATTCGGAAACGGCTGTTGCGAATACCATCGCCGCTGTGTTGGCGGGATGCGAGCATGTGCAAGGCACCATCAATGGCTATGGAGAGCGTTGTGGAAATGCGAATCTTTGCTCCATCATCCCGAATCTTCAACTGAAATTGGGGTACGAGGGCATTCCGAACGAGTCGATCCAAGAATTGACATCCGTTTCGCATTATGTGAGCGAAATCGGGAATCTGAGTCCGCAAGCGAATCTTCCTTACGTGGGTCGTAGCGCATTCGCTCATAAAGGCGGCATCCATGTGAGCGCCGTGATGCGTGATCCCGTGACGTACGAGCACATCCGTCCCGAACAAGTGGGCAACGACCGTCGTGTGTTGGTATCAGATCTTTCCGGACGCAGCAACATCCGCTACAAAGCCGAAGAATTGCAT
>CAYPOI010000060.1:0-5853 GCA_964412365.1 uncultured Chitinophagales bacterium
TGATGGTGCTCGGGAATTTCATGATGCTGTGCGAATTCGATCCGGATGAGGTCTATCGCTGGTTCATGGAGCTGTTCATCGACGCGTACGACTGGGTGATGGTGCCCAATGTGTATGGAATGAGTCAGTTTGCGGATGGGGGATTGATGTCGACCAAGCCCTACATCAGCGGCAGCAATTACCTTATGAAAATGGGTGATTACCCGAAAGGCGACTGGCAGGAGACCTGGGATGCGCTCTTTTGGCGGTTCATGGATGTGCATCGGGCGTTTTTCATGCAAAACCCGCGGATGGGGATGCTCATTAAGACCTATGACAAGATGGATGAAGCCAAAAAAGCGGTTATCCGGGCTGAGGCAGAGCGCTGGTTTTTACAGGGAAATGCATTTTAACAGGGAGCCTGCCTGCCGGCAGGCAGGCAAAGGAGATAGGGAGGTTTTCTTGGCGGGCACTAATTAGGCATGAATGAATAGTACACTCCCTTCCTCACATCCTCCTGTGAATAATCTTCCTACCTGAACGATAACCCCGCGTATCGAGTTGGCAACGGGATATGTCGCCATTGATCGCCGCATCTATCAATAAAGCCTTCGACAGATTGCTCTCACCGGGCATCAAGCTCCGCAGCGAGCGGGCGATTCTCATGATCGCGATTTTGAGTTACTTGACGCACCTGTTCCTGATTCTGCTGGTGAATCAAGGTGTGTTGGTCCTCGACTCGAAGTTCTTTTCGAACCCCATCGCCGCAATCTACACGCCGTTCTCCTTCATCCTGATCTATGAAGTCTACCTGCTGATCTTCTTCCTACCGAAATCCATCTCGTTTTATATCGGCAAACAGTATGAAATCATCACGCTGATCGTGATTCGACGGATTTTCAAGGACATCGCCAACCTCGAACTCTCATCCGATTGGTTCAGCATAAAATATGATCTACAGTTCACCTATGATGTGGTGACGTCGATCATCCTGTTCACGCTGATCTTCTTTTTCTACCGGGAAATTCGAAGCCGAAATCAACCTCTCTCCAACGAAACCGATCCCATCGACGAAAAGATGAACCGATTCATCCTTTTGAAGAAAGGAATCGCGGTCTTGCTTGTCCCGACGCTCTTCGTGCTGGCATTCGTCTCTCTGTTCAACTGGGCGAACATCGCCTTGAGCGATTCCCAAGGCGGAATCCTTGCGTTCAGCAACCTGAACACCATCTTTTTTGATGAGTTTTTCACGGTGCTGATCATTGTGGATGTCACGCTGTTGCTCGCCTCGTTTTTCTACTCAGACCAATTTCACAAGATCATCCGAAACTCCGGGTTCATCATCTCCACCATCCTGATCAAAGTCTCCTTTTCGGTGGAAGGCATCGTGAACAACGCGCTGATCATTGTGGCGGTGCTCTTCGGATTCCTCATCCTGGTGATTCATAACCAGTTCGAGAAAATGGAGGCGTAACTCACCCTCGTCCTATTCTTCGCAATCGCTCTCATGAGCATCCGCTTAAGCTTGGTGGGAAAAAATAGGCTTTCACAGGGAAATGCATTTTAACTGTCTGAATCCTCAAGAACAATGAATTCGTACGTCGCCAAGCGTCTATGAACCTCATCCTATACATCACTTCTCATGAATGAACTGAACCTCACCGCCGGATTCAAAACCATCGAAAACGACATCTATACCGCGCTCGAAAATGTGACCGGCGCCGCTTATGACAGCAAAGCGAAGATGTACGAAAAGCTCGTCTCCAGCCGTCTCTACAACAAGATTATTTGGGGCACAACGCCAGACGATTACACATCTTTTTCGGAAAAAGCGATCAACTCCACTAAGGGACTCGTGTTGGATGCGGGTTGTGGCGGACTCATCCAAACATCCGACATCTATAAGAGCACAAAGAACAAATGTGTGTTGGTCGACAACTCCTCCGAAATGCTGTCCATCGCGAAAAGCCGACTCGTGGATGCGCAAGGTCAGATTCCATCCAACATCACCCTACTTCAAGCCGACGCCTTTCATCTTCCTTTCCCCGAGAACACGTTCGACACCGTCTGCAGCTTCGGGATGGTCCACATTTTCGACGACAAGCAGGCGTACGTGAACGAGCTCCTGCGCACCCTGAAACCCGGTGGTTCATTCTACTTCAGCTCGATGACCACCAAGCGCGGCATCAGCGCGTGGTATATGGGTCAACTTCGAAAAATGAATGAGTTCGGTGTTCTTTTTTCGGAAGAGCAGACCCGTTCCTTATTCCAGCACACATCCCTCACCTTCAAAAGTCAAATGAAGGGCAGCATGGTGTTCATCGAAGGGAAGAAAGTGTGATTGAACAGGGAGGAAGATTTATTAACAGGGAGCCTGCCGGCAGGCAGGCTCCCTGTTAAATAAATCCCTGTACAACGACTTGACTCATTTGTAAAAAAAAGGCATCATGCGACATATGTCACCTGATCGCCGCCTCACCAAATCTCTGTTCAAAACCGGAACGAGCTGCCCCACGAAGCTCTACTATTCGCGCAAGCCGGACCAATTTCCGGATAAGAACGCCGACAATGAGTTTTTGAAGGGCTTGGCTGAAGGGGGCTATCAAGTCGGCGCGTACTCGCAACTGCATTTTCCGGGCGGTATTGAAATCACAACCCGCCACAAACCCCTCGCTCTTGCCCAGACCCGTGAGTTGTTACAGCGCCCATCCGTGGTCATTTTCGAGGCGGCGATCGGTCATGGACCCTTTTATGCCTTGGTCGACATCCTCATCAAAGAAGGAAACACGCTCACCCTCATCGAGGTGAAATCGAAGAAGTTCAAGCCGGATGACTCCTTTTTCCAGAAGAAAGCCCCGCATTATCTGACCTCATCCTGGCGGCCCTATCTGTTGGATGTGGCGTTTCAGACGTGGGTGGCGCGGCACGAATTTCCGGAATTTGTGACAAATCCGGAGCTGATGTTGCTTGATTCCGGAAAAGTCGCAACCGTTGATGGCTTGAACACTTGGTTCCCCATCGAGCGGATGGATGAGAACAAAATCATCGTGAAGGATGTGCCTGGGCGTGACATCCGCACGCTCGGCGAGTCGTTGATGACACGCATTCCGGTGGACGAGGCCGTGGAGCGCATTCTGTCGCGCACGGACGTCGATCCCGCCAGGCGACATCCCCACGAACCGGACTCTTTCGAGGGATGGGTCCATTGGCTGGCCAATGCCTATGTGAACGATATCCGCATCGATCCGGCTTTGGGCACTCATTGCAAGACCTGTGAATTTCGCGTGAAAGGCAAACAGAGCGGCTTCGAGGCGTGCTGGGGTCCGCTGGCAGACGAGCCTCTGGTGTTCGACATTTGGAGTTTCCGAGGAGCCAACAAGCTTCTTGAACAAGACGTGGTTCGGATGTCAGATCCGCTCGTGGCGGCGAGCCTCCCTCCCATCCAGTCGGTGCTGAACAAGCGTGGTGACCCCTGGACCCCCGAAGAACGTCAGGCGTTGCAAGTCCACCTCACCACGTCCGGCGCCACAGAACCCATCATTCATTCCGGACTCAAATCAAAGATGCGTGAATGCGCATATCCATTGCTCTTCATCGACTTCGAGGCAGGAACACTCGCGCTTCCGTTTCATAAAGGACATGGAGCCTATCAGAAAGTGGCGTTTCAGTTCTCCATCCACACACTGTTCGAAGATGGTCGATTGGAGCATACGCATGAGTGGCTTCACACCACGCCGGGCGAGGATCCGAATGTCGCCTTTGTCGAGGCCTTGAAAGACGCATTGGAGCCGCTGGATGGTACCCAGTTCAGCTATTCGCCCTACGAACAAACGACGATGAATCAGATGCGGGAGCATGTGGAGGATCGTGCGGAGTTGGTCGATTTCATCGATCGGCTCGAGTTTACCGACTTATGGGTGATGTTGAAAGACTACTATATCCATCCGCTGATGGGCGGCTCGAACAGCATCAAGGCGGTGCTGCCGGCGATTCTTGGGCGCGATCCCTACAAAGAATTAGCCCCCATCCCATCGAAACTATTCGATGGACGAATGGATGAAGAGGATGAAAAGGACGAAGTGGTCAACGACGGCGGAAAAGCCATGATGGCCTGGGCCGAATTGCAATTCACGGATGTGGAACCGAAGCGCCGCGACGCCGTGCGTGACGCGCTTCTTCGCTATTGCGAGCTAGACACATGGGCCATGGCTCAGGTCTGGTTGGCGTGGGAACGAGAAGCCTGAGCCGGTAGCACCGTCTGGTTTTCGTTTCGTACATCATACGATTATATACATCGTAATAATATCATTTTATACATATGATTATAAATCATAATGCAATGTGAGGATATTGCAAATTGTATAGAATATCGTGTAATGATATCTCGTTTTAAGATTCCCACCTTGGGGTTGTAATGATTATACCAATCATCCACGAACCATAAATCTTATCTATATGAACACGACAGAAAATCAACATCGGACGTCCGATAATCAGACAAGAACGAATCAGGCAAGAAACGGCGGCATGATGACGGGTATGTTCCGCGACCGTGAGAGTACTGAAAATGCCTACAACTCTCTGCAAGATAGAGGCTATTCGAAAGACGACATCAATTTGGTGATGTCTGACGAAACCCGAGAAAAATACTTTTCCGGTGACGACGATGATACCGAAATCGGTACCAAAGCCGCCGAAGGCGCAGGAAAAGGCTCCGCGATTGGCGGAACGGTAGGTGCGATCGCAGGCGTGATTGCAGCGATCGGAACAAGCTTGGTCATTCCAGGGCTAGGGCTTGTCGTGGCAGGACCCATCGCCGCCGGCTTGGCTGGAGCAGGTGCGGGTGGTATCACTGGCGGAATCATCGGCGCGCTCGTGGGATCAGGGATTCCTGAAGCCCGTGCCAAGCTGTATGAATCCGGAATCAAAGAAGGAAATATCGTGATGGGTGTCAATCCCCGTGATGATGACGATGCCAAGTACTTCGAAGAAAACTGGCGCAACAACCAAGGCACGGAAATCCACAGATAGACTATTCACTCAAACTAATATCCTTATGAAAAAAACAACATTCATCAACATGGCCCTTCTTGGAGGCGTGTTCTTGTTCGCCTCTTGCGGTAACAATCAAAATCCGCAGGACACCAAAGTGATTGCCGAAGAACGCAACGCTGAACAATTCGACAATAACAACAATACCAACAACATGAACGATCGGCTCGAAGAAGATGCCGATTTTCTTGTCACCGCTGCTGAAATCAGCATGGAGCAGATCCGACTCGGCCAATTGGCTCAGACAAACGGAACATCTCCTCACGTCAAGGAACTGGGCAAAATGATGGAAGACGCTCATACCAAATCATTGAATGATTTGAAAGCGCTTGCTGGTCGCAAAATGATCACCATCCCTACAACCGACACGGAAGACGTTCAAGACTCCTACAATTCATTGAATGAAGAAACCGGCGACGATTTCGACAATGAATATGCCGACATGATGGTAAGCCGTCATAAAGATGCGATCTCCGCTTTTGAAGACGCATCGGATGACAGCAATGATGCCGAGATCAAACAGTGGGCTACGGCTTCGTTGCCTGCGATGCGCACGCATCTTGAACACTCCATCGACGCTGTGAAAAAACTCGACAACATGTACGTTGAAAAAGTCAACAATAACTAGGAGAACTCATGGGTAACATCCTGTATATCATCGCAGTTGTCATGATCATCTTTTGGGCTCTAGGCTTCTTTGTCTACAGCGTCGGAGCGATCATCCACATCCTGCTCGTATTCGCCGTCATCTCGTTCCTGTTGAAAGCTTTTTCAGGAAACCGATCCGTCGTTTAACCAATCAACCACCCCACCGAACCTACC
>CAYPOI010000060.1:5900-15878 GCA_964412365.1 uncultured Chitinophagales bacterium
GGAACATTAGCCGGGCTCTCCATCGGCGCGATTCTCGGCATATTGTATGCCCCCGATAAAGGGTCGACCACTCGACGTTACATCATTGAAAAAGGTGATGATAATGTGCAGCAATTGAAAAACATGTTCGACGAGTTTACCGATACCCTTTCCGACAAGTTAGAACGCTCTAAAAACGAAGCGAACACCTATGTCAGAAAAGGTCAGGATAAATTTGACGACATCAAAAACGCATAACCATTAAACATAGAACAACCATGAGTATCAAAGTAATTTTAGGAACATTGGCCGGTATCTCCATCGGCGCCATCATTGGAATTTTGTACGCTCCTGAAAAAGGATCGACCACACGCCGTAACCTCTCCGATAAAAGTGATGAGACGATGAAGCAATTGAAATCGAAATACAACGAATTCACCGATTCATTTTCTAACAAATATGAAAACACAAAGAATGAAGCCAGTAATTTTGTGAAAAAAGGTCAGGATAAATTTGAAGAAATTAAAAAGATGTAGGCACTGCGGTGCCTACGTTCAAACACAATGGAGATCAATAATATGGAACATAATAAATCAACCGCTTCCTCATCCCAATTGATGGAGCTGTTCGAAGACGAATTGAAGGATATTTACTGGGCTGAAAAAGCCCTCGTGAAGGCATTGCCAAAAATGGTAACAAAAGCCAGTTCCAAGGATCTGAAGGATGCGCTGACCAGCCATCTTGAGGAAACGAAGAATCACCTCAACCGACTCGAACAAGTATTCCAATCCATTGACAAAAAAGCGGAAGCGGTAAAATGCGACGCTATGGAAGGTTTGCTGATGGAGGCAGAGGAGATGATGGAATCGTGCGAAGACGGGGCCATGTGCGATGCCGGAATCATTGCCTCCGCTCAAAAAGTGGAGCATTATGAAATCGCATCGTACGGAACGCTTCGCCAGTTCGCAGAAACCTTGGGCTTGAGACAAGCCGCCACTCTTCTGGAAGCCACACTGAAAGAAGAAAAAGCATCGGATCAGAAACTGACCGTTGTGGCGATGGATACGATCAACCTAGAAGCCGCTCAAGTAGAAGCATGAACAACATCTTCAAGGGACTTTTGGCCGGCTATGGAGCGTCCAAATTAGGCGGAGGATGCCTGGGAACAGTTGTCGTCTTCGCTCTCATCTGGATGCTGTTAAGCAGTTGCTGAGTCACCACCATTCATCTAACCCCTCCAGTCTCTCCTCGTGGGAGGCTGGAGTTTTAATCCATAAATCATCATCATCATGAACAACGAAAAAACTATCGATGTGCTCAATTCGCTCATCGTCATCAACAACGATCGAATCGAAGGGTACGAAACCGCATCAGAAGGCACAGAAGAACACGATCTGAAAACCTTATTTGCTCGATTCACCGCCACCAGTCAGAAGTGCAAGCAGGAATTGGTCAGGGAAGTAACCACGATGGGTGGTGAAGTTGCCGAAGGAACCAAGGTATCTGGCAAATTCTTCCGCGCGTGGATGGATGTCAAAGCCGCACTCACAGGCAAAGATCGCGAAGCGATTCTCAACTCATGCGAATACGGTGAAGACGAGGCATTGAAGACCTATAACGATGCGCTGGAGAATGATTTGGAGCATCTGAGTGCCGATCAACAAGCCATGATTTCCGCCCAACGTACCGCGCTTCGAGCCGATCACGACCATGTGAAATCCTTGCGGGATGCTGAAGCACATGCATAGGAGATAAGCTATGTTCCACCACGTCAAAGCACTGCAGTTCAACGCCCGGGTAACCAAACCCGATGTGCGTTTCGCACGGCTCCTCCTGGAGCAATTCGGGGGGCCGAACGGCGAACTGAAAGCGGCTATGCAATATTTTGTGCAGGCATTCGGCTGTCGGAAGGCCTATCCGGCTGAGTATGATATGCTGATGGATATCGCCACGGAAGAATTCAGTCACCTTGAAATCGTTGGGGCAACCATCCAAATGTTGCTGACCGGCGTGAACGGGGATCTGAAAAATGCCGCGGACGAATCCGACCTGACCAAATTATTGGATGGAAAATCGGCCCGTGAAAATTACATCCATGAGGCCATGGTCGATCCGCACTTCTTTATTGTAAGCGGCGGAACACCTACGTTGACCGACAGCGTAGGCAACCCATGGAACGCAAGTTATATCATGGGGATGGGAGATCTGACGGCGGATCTCCGCTTGAACATCGGTGCGGAAACCAGCGCGAAAATGGTCTATGAAAACCTGATGCGTTTCACAGACGATGTTCTTGTGAAAGAATCATTGCGCTTTCTGATGACCCGCGAGGTGGCCCACTTCCAAATGTTCCAAGCCGCGTTGGACAACATCAAACCGAACTTCCCGCCTGGCATTTTGCAAAGCGACCCGAGATACAGCAATACGTATTTCAACATGTCGAATGGCGCAGATGTCACTGGTCCGTGGAATGAAGGCAAGAGTCCGGAAATGAAAGAACATTGGCAAATGATCGACAATCCGATCGAACATGTTCGAGACACCAATGGGTTGTTGGACGAAAAAGCCAATGGTACCGAACGGACCGAAGAATCGGTTCAAAAAGCCAATAAAGCCTTATCTGCCGAGCGCAAAGCGAAGGTGGATGAAGCCACACGGCCGAAAGACGGAATCATGAGCTGGTCGGTGTACGAAGAGTCGATCGCCGCCGCCCAAGAGGACATGTAACTCATAAAGCCCGCCTCGGCAACGGGGTGGGCTTTTTTTGATGGCACCATCGATTTGTGCATTATGCAGGCGAACTAACTTACACATGACACAAAAAAAATCATGAAAAACTATACTAATTTCATATTGATGCTCACCGCCTCCTTCATCGCCATGTACGTGACGATGTATTTGAACACCTATCAGTTCGACCATGTCTACTTCAGCCTCACCCGTTTCTACATGACCTGCATGGGGATTTCGGCCATGGCCCTCATCATGCTCGGATTCATGCTCAACATGTACACCGATAAGAAGAAGAACATGGCGATCGTCATAGGCAGCCTGCTTCTCTTCGCAAGCTCATTGACCTTGGTCCGCACACAAACGCCCGTTGGAGATGTCCTTTACATGAAAGCGATGATTCCCCATCACTCCATCGCGATTCTCACCAGCGAACGCGCCAAACTCAAAGACCCGGAAGTCCGCAAACTGGCGGATGAGATCATAGAAGCGCAACAAGAGGAAATCGCCGAGATGAAAGCCCTGATCAACAAATTGCAATGAACATCATCACCATCAACGTTCTTCGTGGGCCGAATTACTGGTCCGTCTACTGGAAAAACCTCATTGTCATGACATTGGACCTTGGGGAATGGGAGCAACGACCGACGAATACGATTGATGGGTTTGGCGAAACCCTGCAACGATGGATGCCCTCTTTGAAAAGCCACCACTGTTCCGAGGGAGTGGAAGGTGGCTTTTTTTTGCGGGTGAGGGATGGTACATGGCTTGGTCACGTGATCGAGCACATCGCGCTTGAAATGCAAACCCTGGCCGGGATGGATTGCGCCTTCGGGCGCACACGTTCCACCAATAAGGAAGGCGTTTACCATGTGGTGTTCTCCTATGAACTCGAGTCGGCGGGCTTGTACGCCGCGCAGGCGGCCGTTCGTCTAGTAGAGAACCTGCTCAAGAACGTTGAACATCCCTTGGATCAGGATATTCAGGAGCTGAAACGACTCCATACCAATGAAAAATTTGGTCCGAGCACCTTGTCCATTGTCAAAGAAGCCGAACGGAGACACATCCCCTACACGCGACTCAACCATCAATCGCTCGTGATGCTCGGACAGGGATGTCATCAGAAAAAAATCTGCGCGTCCGTGGCATCTTCGACGAGCAGCATCGCGGTCGATTTGGCATCGGATAAACACGCGACACGCAATCTATTGTCTCAGTCGCACATCCCGGTTCCAGTGGGAACCGTGATCAGCGACATCAGCGAGTTGGAGGATGCGATCCAGCAAATCGGATTTCCCTTGGTCACAAAACCCATCAATGGCAACCATGGACGAGGCGTGACCTCGCGCATCACGACCCTAGAACAGGCCAGAACCGGTTTCTTGGATGCGCATAAAATATCCACACAAGTGATCGTCGAGCGGTTCATCAATGGGATGGACTATCGCTTCTTGGTGATTGATTACAAACTTGTTGCCGTGGCGAAACGCACGCCTGCCATGATCATGGGCGATGATGCCACC
The DNA here is from genome assembly GCA_964412365.1 of uncultured Chitinophagales bacterium. Taxonomy (GTDB): domain Bacteria; phylum Bacteroidota; class Rhodothermia; order Balneolales; family HLUCCA01; genus CAMTWZ01. The sequence continues at coordinate 10,133 of CAYPOI010000060.1, forward strand.
TCCATCAAAGAACTGATCCATCAAGCGAACAGTGATCCTCGCAGAGGAAACGATCATGAGAACATGCTGACCAAAATACATGTGGATCTGGCGACGGAATCCATCCTGTCTGAAAATCGATTGACGTTGGATTCGGTTCTTCCCATCGGCGAAATCCTGCTGTTGAAAGACACTGCGAATTTGAGCTCGGGCGGAACCGCACGGGACGTCACGGATCTGGTGCATCCGCATAACCGATTCATGGCTGAGCGGATCGCCCGGTTGATGAATCTGGACATCTGCGGGATCGACATCATGGCGGAGGATATCAACATCCCCATCACAGCCGCCAATGGCGCTGTGATTGAAGTGAATGCCGGTCCAGGCTTACGAATGCATCTTTCACCCACCAAGGGGATGCCACGGAATGTGGCCGAACCATTGCTACATATGCTCTACCCAACTGACGACCAAGCTCGAATTCCGATCGTTGCCGTCACTGGCACGAATGGAAAGACAACGGTCACACGATTGATCGCCCATTTTGCGCAGGCGGCCGGTCACCATACCGGATTTACGACAACGGATGGAATTACGATTGATGGAACGTCGATTCATCAGGGCGACTGCAGCGGCCCAGCCAGCGCGGCGACCGTACTTCGTGATCCCATCGTCGATTTCGCGGTGCTCGAATGCGCCAGAGGTGGCATCCTTCGAGCCGGGTTGGGTTTCGATCACTGCGACATCAGCGTGGTCACCAATGTCAGCGATGATCATTTGGGATTGAACGACATCCATACCCTCGAACAAATGGCCAACGTGAAAGCCGTTGTTCCGGAAAGCACGTTCGACCATGGATTCGCCATCCTCAACGCGGATGACGATCTGGTGTATGCGATGAAAGACAAACTCCATTGCAACATCGCGTTATTCAGCACGGATGCGTCCAATGAACGCATCCTGAACCATTGCCAGGATGGAGGACTCGCAGCGACTATCGAATCCAATCACTTCGTGATCAACAGGGGTGGATGGAGAACCCGAATCGCGGAAGTCAACCACGTGCCCCTCACGTTTTCAGGTAAATGTGGTTTCATGATTGAAAACATCCTTCCTGCGTTATTGGTCGCATCCATCCGTGATTTTCCAATCGAAACCATCCAATCGGCGCTCAAGACCTTCATCCCTTCACCTGAACTGACACCAGGCCGGATGAATCATTTCCGTTTCAAAGAGTTCGATCTGATGGTCGATTACGCCCATAACGCGAGCGGATATGTGCATATGAAACACTACTTGGATCAAGTGAGTGCGACCCGCAAAACCGGCATCATTTCCGCGACTGGCGACCGGCGCGACGAAGACATCCGGAACCTCGGGCGATACGCAGCTCAAATATTTGAAAACATCATCATCAAGCATGATCGAGACAGTCGAGGTCGGACCAAGGATGAATTGAGCCGGCTTCTGGTGGAAGGAATCCGCGAAATCAATCAAACGATTCCCGTTCAAGTGATTTCCAATGAAATCGAATCCATTCAACAGGCCATGGATCAAGCCATACCCGGAGAGTTCCTGTTCATGTGTGCGGGTGATATCCCATCCACTCTGTCCTATGTGAAACAACAAGTGAACTTGGAAAAATCCGATGTCATTAATCAGGACCATGCATGAAACCCAAAGGGACCTTGATGATCATCGGTGGCGCGGAAGATAAAGTGGACAGCAAATCGCTTCATATTGAGAAAAAAAACAAGGAGTTCATCCACTTTGAGATTTTGTGTCTGCTGGTCAGAGAGAGAAAAAATGTGGAGATCATCACCACAGCCTCCCTGTATCAGGAAGATGTGATCAGCAAGTATCAACGGACCTTCAAGAAAATCGGATTGGAAAACACCGGGTTCATTCCCATTGAACATCGAAATGAGGCAGGTTCGGCCAAGCATATGAGGAGGATTGAACAAGCGGATGCCGTCTTTTTCACAGGCGGCGACCAATCCCGATTGACAACGATTTTAGGCGGGACCCCATTTATGGAACTGATCACGAAACGCTACCACGAGGACAGTGATTTTGTTGTTGCCGGCACAAGCGCGGGAGCGATGGCCATGTCGAAAATCATGATTTACGGAGGTGGAACGAACGAAGTCATCTTCAGAAAAGATCTGAAAACCACAACCGGTTTTGGTCTGCTTGATCATTGCATCATTGATACCCATTTCATTAAACGCGGACGGTTCGGGCGACTCGCACATGCCGTGATCGTCAATCCGGGATACCTTGGCGTGGGTCTGGGTGACGACACCGCGCTGATGGTGAGACATGGTGAAGAAGCTGAATGTCTTGGTTCTGGTGCCGTCGTAATCATCGACAGTACAACCATGGGACGATCCAACATTTCCGAAGACGATGATTGTGGTGTGTTTATCGAAAATTTGAGCGTCCACATGTTGGTCAAAGGGTGCCGCTTTAACCTGAAAACCAAAAAGATGATATGATTTCAATCGCCGTACATGGTGGAGCCGGACCCGATTCTGAATTCATTCAACGGAACCAGCTGGGATATACATCCAGCTTGGCTTTTGCTCTGAATGCGGGGTATGACATTCTCAAGCGAGGTGGTACCGCACTGGATGCGGTGGAACAAACCGTTCGCTTAATGGAAGACAATCCTTTGTTCAATGCCGGTCGAGGCGCGGCGCTCACCATCAAGGGCGACGTCGAAATGGATGCCTCCATCATGGATGGGAGCACTCTTCGTGCGGGAGCCGTTTCCATCGTCCGAAATGTGAAAAACCCCATCACATTGGCACGGACCATCATGGATCGTACCTCGCATGTGTACCTATCCGGTGATGGGGCTCGTGAATTCGCAAAAGACCATTCTTTGGAACTCGAATCGGATGACTATTTCATCACGGAGCATCGGGTGGAAGAACATCACGGTACCGTGGGCGCCGTGGCATTGGATCAAGCCGGAAATCTTGCCGCGGCCACATCCACAGGCGGCACGTCCAATAGCTTAAATGGACGCGTGGGCGATAGTTGCATCATTGGGGCCGGATGTTATGCGAACAATGCGTCTTGCTCGGTTTCCGGAACCGGCGAAGGTGAACTGCTTATCCGAAATGTGATCGCACACAGCATTGCGTTTTACATGGAACTGACGCATTGCAGCGTACAAGAGGCCTGCGACCATGTGATTCACGAGCGGAATAACTACTCGGATGGCGATATCGGCGTGATCGCGGTCGATGCGAAAGGCAACATCGGACTCAGTTTCAACAGCGAGCGCATGCATCGGGCTTGGAAAATGAATGAGGATGAGATCCATGTGAACATCTACAAGCACGACCACGGTACTCACTAAATTCACGTTTCCTTCTTCATTGAAACCCATGTTGGCGACCGCGGTGGATAAGCCGTTCCATCAAGCCCTTCGGAAAACATCACAATATGTGAACAATAAACAGGACCTGAAGGTCAATGAGCACGAATTGACGTTCACGAATCTTCAATAAGTGAACTTTCCGAATGATAAGTTCACATAATGTGATGTCCCGAATGATTACGATCGGGTCGCGTCGCCCTATTCGCTTCGACCCAAACCCGGTGCGACCGTCTCCATGCCGTTGCATATGGATGAGGTGAAATCCGGACTGAAAATGAGTGATCTCACCATCCACAATGCATTGGAGAGAATGGAGAACGCCTATGAGACTTGATTCGAGCCAATACGTGTATACATACTCACTACAGACGATATTATTATTCTATGATTATTTCACATCGATTATTACGATATATGATTCGCATATAAATTATATCTATATATGAATAAAATGAAAATATAAACAACTACACAATAACATCATGCACGATAGCGCTTGGAATTGGGGAATGGGAATGGGATGGGGAATGTGGCTTATACCCATACTTATCATAATCGTAATAATCTATATGCTAAGAAATAGAAGATGAATACAATGAATTACTATTTCTCAACATCACTGAAAGATGTGCCCTTTGATGACGTGATCGCAACGGTTACGGAAGCCCTCAAAGGCGAAGGCTTTGGCATTTTAACTGAGATAGACATAAAAGCTACATTGAAGAAAAAGCTTGATGTGGACTTTTACAACTATAGAATCCTGGGCGCATGCAATCCGCCATTTGCCTACAAAGCGTTGTTGGCAGAGGATAAAATCGGAACCATGTTACCCTGCAATGTCATCGTTCAGGAAAAAGTGCCCGGTGAAGTAGAGGTTTCAGCCGTTGATCCTGTGGCCTCAATGCAGGCTATAGACAATGAAGAATTGCATCACATCGCCATTGAAATACGAAACAGGCTACAAAAAGTAATTGAGACCTTGTAGAATATGGGCTTTTTGATTTGTACATACATTGATCAATAACATCGGATTCCTACTTAAAAAAGCATTCAAAAAATGGTGGGACAGAGAGCCGTTTCGTGAAAGCGCCGTCATCGCTTATTACGCGATTTTCTCAATGCCGGGATTGTTGGTGATCATCATCACCGTTGCCGGGTACTTTTTCGGTGCAGAAGCGGTCAATAATCGTCTCGCATCCCAAATTTCGTCCACCATGGGAGCGGACGCGGCCGATCAGATTCAGACCATCATCACATCCGCAAGCGAATCAAAACAATCGTTTTGGGCAGCGATCATTGGTGTGATCACGATGTTGATTGGGGCGACGGGCGTGTTCATCCAATTTCAAAAATCACTGAATTCGATATGGGAAGTGCAGGCGGATGAATCCAAATCTGGAATCTGGAGCCTGATCAAAGTCCGGATTTTTTCATTCGGACTCATCCTTACCATCGCCTTCCTGTTGCTGATCACGATGGTCGTCAACATGATACTTGTTTCATTCGGCGATTGGCTGACCAGCTATTTTTCAGACTCCATCCTCATCTTCATTCAGATCTTGAATTTTTTGGTCTCAAATGCCATCATCACCCTTCTGTTCGCCCTGATGTTCAAGTATTTCGCGGATGCGAAGATCGAATGGAATCATGTATGGATGGGCTCCATCGTGACCACGATCTTATTTTTATTGGGGATATATGGAATGTCGTTTTACTTCGGCACAGCGAACCCGGGATCCGGATATGGTGCGGCAGGATCCATCATCCTGATTTTGCTTTGGGTGTCGTATTCGTCCATGATCGTGTTTTATGGCGCCGAATTCACCCATGCCTATGCGGAATTGCGGGATGGCGAGACTCAACCCGATGAACATGCGGTCAAACTACGAAGGCCGAAATAATCGCCTTCAATAGGCTTCATTCATGTATATCGACTTGCTACAGGTTGTCAGCATTTTACTGTGCGAAGAAGGCGTAGACTATTACGATGAACGTGAGCCATATGCTCTATACTGAATAGATACTATTCAACAACATTACATGTATGAAAAATCTATTCTTTCCTTCGATGCTAATCGCAAGCGCATTGGTCTTCATAACCGCCTGCCAGCCCAACCAACCTGTGAACCGAGTTCTTCAAGACGACTCGAAACGCTCGGAAATCGTCACATCCATCGCAAATCACAATACCTACCGCACGGAAATGATTCGTGAGTTGATGGAAAATGATAGCAGCCGAGTGATGATGAGTCAACAAATGATGAACCGGCCCGGAATGATGACAGGTATGATGAGAGATTCCACGCAAATGAGAGGTTCCATGAACAATATGATCAACATGGCCGCCCAGGATACTGTCATGTTTAATCATATGAT
>CAYPOI010000061.1:0-15645 GCA_964412365.1 uncultured Chitinophagales bacterium
GTTATTTGCCCGGTTCGACCTTGCAGGTGCTTACGCCGAGGAGAGCATACAAGCCACAAAAGCTGAATACGCTAGTCAATACGGCAATGGCTGCTACAACAAGAGCCACAATGCCGAGCGTGCCGGTTGCGATGCCAGCAAAGTATAGATACAGCGCGACGGCTGCGATCACATAACGGACGATTTTGTCGGTGGTGCCTACGTTTGGTTTCATATGAATCTGAGGTTTAAGTGAGTTTGAATGTTGAAATGTACTAAAACATCGGGAAGCCTACCTGTGACCTATGTCACCGAATCTTTCACAAAAATTCCATGATCTTGCAAGACAACCCATCCATCGGATTGGAGTTTTTGCAAGATCCGGGTCACCACTTCACGCGAGGTCCCCACTTCATCCGCAATCTGGCGATGGCTCATCATCACAGGATTGGTGCCCAAGTACTGCTTTTTTTCACGAATGTGATGAAGAATGCGCTCATCCAACCGCTTGAACAACAATCCGTGGATGGTTTCGAGAAGTTCGAGGTAGCGCTTGTTATATAGCTCCAAAAATCGGGCATACCCGTTGGGATCGGTAGCCAACCAATCCGGAAGATTCTGCGCCGGTAATAGCCAGCACTCCGAATCGAGCTCCGTACTGGCGTATACTTGGCTTTTTCCATGACTCATGCATGCCGCGAACGACATGATGCAACTCTCCCCAGGGTGGATGTAATACAACAGCAGTTCTTTGTCTTCGACGCGGGTGAACACCTTGATGAGTCCCTCCTTCACGATGGGAATCACTGACACGGTGTCTCCGGCCGACAGCAGGACCGTCTGTTTTCGGATGAGTTTGTGAACACAAAGCGAGGTTAAAGCAGGGCTGATCATATCCTGCAAGGTATCAAAACGAAACCATCAGTTGCAGCATCAGATGCCGACCGGCTTGCGGATAGTAGAAATTGAAGCGCTGCTCTCCCCCGCCGATCCAACCATAGGTATATCCGTTCGTTTCATACTCCGCATTCAGCGCATTGTACATCACCGCTTGGATGTTCAAGAAGGATGTGGGCGAATAGGATGCGCTCAGGTCGACCGTCGCATACGGATCGATACTTCTGGATTTGAGTGAACTATTGTCCAAAAACTGACGCGAAACGCCCTTAAAACTCATTCCTGCACGATACTTACGCGTTTCCCAACGTGCGTTTAGGGCACCGATCACCCTTGGTGAGAACGAAATATCGGTGTTCGTATACCGAATAGCCGTTTGCCCGCCATTGTCATAATCGTCCAGGAATTCAATGAATTCGGGAAGGATGCTTCTGCTTAGTGTGAGATTTCCATCCACGATCAGGTGATCCATCATCCTCATTCCGGCTTCCAGTTCGATGCCTTGGCGAAAACTTTCCTTCACGTTTTCGCGGTTGTATGCGCCCACATCGTTCACCTCGCCTGTGAGGACGAGCTGATTGTCGTAGATCATCCAATAGCCGTTCACGCCTACAAAGAGGTCGGCGGATTGGAACCGGTACCCCGCTTCGAGATCATATAAGGTTTCGTGCTTCGGACGAGATTCCGGTGTCGATTGCGTGAAATCGCGACGCGTCGGTTCTTTATTCCCCACGCCAAACGAAGCATAGGCCCGTGACGATTCGCCCAGCCTCAGGACCGTTCCGATTTTCGGATTCACAAAGAGCAGCGTTTCGTTCTGGGTCACATCATTCAAGTTCGTGTCGATGCCCAAGAACCGATAGTACACATTTCGTACTTGCACGTCGGTGAACAAACTAAGTGCCGAAGTCACACTCACATTCCATTTCGCATAAGCGCTGGCATCCGTTTTGAACCCGGTATTGTCGTAATAGCGTGAGCGGATGTCGGCTTCGGCGATGTCCCGCGCCCAGATCACTTCCCCAAAATGGTCGCCGTCGTAGCGGTTGATGGATGTTCCGATGACCAACGAACTGCGCTCTGATTTCCGCTCTACCGACGACACTACCCCATAAAACCGGTTATCCAACCAACGCCGCCTGATCAGATCGCTCGACGCACCAGGCGAAAACCCATACTCCTCGGGATCTTGCCCGTTGCGGAATTCCTCATAGTAGCCGGCTCCCAATGTGCCGTGGAGTCCCACGTGCGCCGACCAATCCGGCGACAATATTCTGCGATAATGCACATGCAAATGGTTTTGCTTGTAACGATCCACTTGGTCTTCGTACGTGTAGGCGTTGTATGTGCGGTTTCCGGATTCCAACAAATGGGCACGGTCTTCCGGCGAGAGCCAATGTTGATCCGCATAGTCGTTCATCCCCGCCACGTCGCCTTTCAGCCGCGCTTCGGGGACGCCATTCCACGCCTGATACGTCCGCTCGGAACCCGACATCACCTGCACGCTGAAAATGTCGTTGGTTCCAGTGCGAGTCATTGTCAGAAAAGATGATCCCAGATCGGATGCGGCCCGATCGATGAATCCGTCGGATGTGATGCGGCTCAGGCGTCCTTCGAAGGCCCAGCGTGAGGGAAGCAAGCCGGTACCGAAACGCAGTGTTTGTCGCGAGGTGTTGAACGAACCGGCGCCGCTCACGATTTCCACGAAGGGTTGGGTGCTGGCGGCGGCGGTCTCGATGTTCACCGATGCGCCGAAGGCCGCGGGCCCATTTACGGAGGAACCCACGCCGCGTTGGATCTGCATCGACCCAATGCTGGATGCGAAATCGGGCAGGTTCACCCAAAAGACGCCATGCGATTCGGCATCGTTGAGGGGAATGCCGTTGATGGTGACGTTGATCCGGGTGTCGTCAGTGCCACGGATGCGGATGCCGGTATAGCCTACGCCCATCCCGGCGTCGGACGTGGACACCACCGAAGGCGAGGAGAGAAGCAGGGCGGGGATGTCTTTGCCCAGATCGAGTCGACGGATCTGCGAACGTGTGAGTTCGGAATAGGTGACGGGAACCGATGCATCGACACGCTGACCATAGATAATTTGGTCGGGGATGACAACTTGCTTGAGGGTGTCGGTCGGTTGGGTGAACAGCAGAACCAGTATCGAAAGGAACATCAGAAAAACTCCGTATTTGGGGTGAATGGCCGGAGGTTCCGTGATGCTGGAACTGGTTAATCCCTACGCCGGCATGACCCGGATCAGGTTCTTAGGGTATGATCTCAGCCCGCTCGTGCGGACACCCCCAACCGTTTCCAATATACCAAAAAAGGAAAAGCCCGGGACGGTCAAACCCCGGGCTTTCGTAAGTCATTCTATCGTCAGTCGTCGGCATCGTAAACCCGAGTGATTGGATTGGGTTCCCGGAACGTGGTATTTTCTCTTATGAACAACAAGAACAAAAAGCGCCTCTTTTTCGCGACCATCGTCGTGCTCATCGCCGGATTTCTGCTGATGGATGCCTTGCATCTGTTTGATGAAGGGGATTATTTCGTCGTTCCGCATGGCTCGCATTCCCACTATGTACCGAGGGATCGGGATGCGAATGTACCACTGGAGAATTTCCCGACCACGGAACCAAGACCGGGTGAGAGAATCATGCCGAATGGGGAGGTTGTTCGGATGTAGGTCCTTCGCTTCGCTCAGGATGACATGCGCGACGTGCGAGGTGCGAAGTAAGAGGTGCTTCGCGAAATAATGAATAGGTCCTTCGCTGCGGGCTATGCCCTTCGCTCAGGATGACACGTGCATAGCTGGTAAATAAAAGGCGGCATAACAAATTACCAAGTGTACTTAGGTAGTCGTTATGCCGCTTCTTGATATAAAAAATGAGACTGTCATCCTGAGGGAGTGAAACGACCGAAGGACCTTAACCTCGCGCCTCGCACATCGACACCTATTTCAAGAGCATAATTTTCCTCACATCCCGCATCCCAGCAGCTTCCAGCACGATCACATACATCCCGCTCGGCAACCCGGCTGCATCGAAGGTGACGGAGTGCTGACCTGAGGGCATCATCCCATCGACAAGTATTTGTATTTCGCGTCCCATCACATCATAAACAGCGATTCGCGTTTCTCGTCCAACGTCCATCGTCCATCGTATGTGCGTCGAAGGATTAAATGGGTTGGGGTAGGTGCTTAATAGTGCAGGTCTTTCGCTGCGTTCAGGTTGAAGCACATCATCAATTGAGGTGGTGTAGACAGTTGTGGTGTCTCCAGTGACTTGCCCGTTCAAATAGTAGCCACGCAAAGAGCTTGTAAAATAAAATCCCCAACCTAAAACAGGAAATCCTAAACCGGACGTAAAATAGTCCTGAACACCTGATACAAACTCGCCACCTGTTATTCCGTCAATATCTTGTGGATTTACAGCTAAATAATTTGTGAAACTATATTCGATTCTTCCATACGGTCCAACTTCATGTTCAAGATCTCGATCGAATAGACGCCGAAGTTTGTAAGGATTTGATTCACTCATGGTCCCATCATATTCTAGCAGCCAAGGTTGATCTTCGTCGCGATCGAAATCAGCGATCATATCCCGATCCTGAAAGTCACCAGTAACATCCTCGAGTTCCGAATATATGTAGATACGGTTGTCAACTTGACAAAGAACATATTCCGATATACCTTCGACAATCGATCCGGCAATCTGGGATTCGTGGTATAAGGTGCGACTAGTTTTAACTTCAATAATACCACAAACATATGAATCCGCTTCCAATCGATCTACCACACGTAGTCGAGATCTTGAACATTCTCCATTGGAAATGCATTGTGGATGATCGTACTCCTGATATGCCCACACGTTCCCAACCTCGAGCGGGAAATGGAATTGCGGGTTATCCGTTTGAGCTTGGACTTGAGAGATTTGACTAATGAGCCCAATCACAATAATTGAAAGAAAAAGGCGGAATGATTGTTTCATGATATTACCTCCGCTTATTTGATTAGGGTGACCCGCTGGGTCAGGGTTTGTTGGCTGGTGTGCACGCGGATCAGGTAGACGCCGCTTGCCATTGCTGATCCGTCCATACGCACGCTATGATGGCCAGTGGTCAATTGTCCATCCATGAGCGTCTGAACCCGCTGACCAAGGGTGTTGTACACCTCGATCCTGACTCGTTGTTCCGAACGTAGCTCGATCGTCACAACCGTTTCTGGGTTGAACGGATTCGGAAAGATCGTCAAAACAGGTTCGTCTTTCGGGTCTTGGGTCGTTAAAGTTGGTGATTGCTCCATTATGCCCGACCCCTTCATGAACCGCTGTTCCGGCCGAGTTCTGAAGATATCTTCCATCATCGAAGCGTAAGAGGTGACAACGTCTTCTGGTTGTCCGGCGCCGCGTTGCAACTCGGATAGCTGGCTTAGATAATCTCTGGCAGCCGTCAAATCTCCCTTTTGCTCACTGATGCTCATGAGCACCTGCGTCGCCGCGAGCCGGACCCCTGGATGTTGCTGTGTTTCAAGCAAATCCAACGCCGCACTCTCGGCTCGTTGGGGTGAATTGGATACCCACGCCCTGAGTTGTAGTTCGATCGCTCTCACCGCGCTTGTTGACACCGCGCTCAATCTAGTCACTTTGGCATAAAGTTCAGACAGCACAGCCCGGTTCGCATCGATATCCTGTCCATACCACTGTGGATCCCACATGAGTGTGTATAGATCCAGGAAGGTTTGAATATCGTCCGGATCGGGCGAGGCGCCATTCAACTGTTGGCGGAGCTGGGTCGCGCGCTGGCGAATCCGGCTTCGGTGCTCTTCGGCTTGGCGATCTAAATCAGCCACAGAGGGATCATCCGAAGGTCGGACCTTAAGGAACTGATCCTTATAATAATGCGATTCGATAGGCAGGCTGGACGCCCCGAACACGTTTACTGCTGAGGTTTGATAAAAGTCATAATCCACTGAGCCGTAGAAGTCCGAGTTGGTCGGATCCGACGGCCCCCAATAGTTCTCATGGGCGGTGACTGTTCCGGATCCATAGTTGCGGATCAGGTAGGATGATCCGCCATGGATGTTGCTCCACCCGGGCTCGCCGATGGTATAGTAGTTGCCCATGTGCAAGGTCGATCCATTGGCCCTCAAAACCTGGTATTGCGGTTGCGCGCGGATCGAATTGTCCCCCTGAAGGTAGGAACCGGACTGATAGCGTAGCAGATGCACCACCGATCCTGAATTGGCCTCGACGCCCGAACGGGTGGAGCTGCCCACAGCGTTACTATCCACTCGGCTCCTGTGGAATGACAATCCATTTGCGGACTCGTACCATGCGCCAGCCTCCCCGTTGTGGGTGATGGTCAGATTCGACAGTTTGCTGTCAGAGTAATACCCCACAAAACCCACCGTCCGGTTACCTGTCATCTGAACGTGATCGACAAGCACTTCGCTGTTGGACGGACCCGAACCGGACTGGTTCGAATAGGAACTCATTCCTCTCCAACCGTTGCGGAATATGGAATTGCGGATCTCGTTGTCGCGGCTGGCGACTTCGATATGCTTGGTGCCATACTCGAACACGCACCATTCAAAGCGGTTACCACCCGAACCGAGGAACAACTGACCCCACTCATTAGGGTAACTCCAACTTTCGGTGTCGTAACTCGTGGTGAATGTGATGGGCTTAGTCTGTGTCCCGATCGCGATGATCTTCCCACCCCCGGTGGTCGAGATCCTCGCATTGTTCTTTCCTAAGAAGATACGGGTGTCGGGTAGTATAGTCAGAGTGGCATTGTTGCTTACCACTACCGAGACAGTATCAGGGATGAAGATCTCACCACTCCAGACGCGGTCGGTGTCAATGTCGAAGGGGTCATGATTCGTTTCAAAGAAGAACTCGATGGACGAACCTGTCAGAGGCTTGACTTGGATGGCCATGCCAAGCGGATAGAACGAAGTTGTATCGTTCCAAGCCAAATATTTCTTTGCTGCTGGGTTTGTGATGGCCGAGAAATAGGCACGATTGTTCTCATAACTGAAGGAGGAGATGAAACCGGCACCGAGATAATTATAACTTGTATCCCAAGCGTATATAGGTTGACTAATATCGTAGCAGTTAAAGCTAGGTGGACTAACAATTTGATTTGTGAGTGAAATTGCCCACATCCACGTCGAAGCATTATTGTTATTACAAATTGTAGAAGGATCCTGCCTCTGGTTAGCAGTAAGCTGATTCCTGCCATATTTTCGATTTGAATTCAATCGCCTGAAAATCGGTAACCCATTATCCTCGAAAAAAGGATTGGTGTGTGCCCAGTCATAGTCCCCTTCCGAGGATAATAAGCGGTTATAGTAAGAATGCAGCCCCAAAAGGTAAGAACCTGACAAAAACCCAAAATCTGACCTCGGCTTATACCGGTGATTCATGATAAATAATCCATCATCATCAGTGTTCAAAGCCATATCGTTGTACACATGATCATTGTTCAAATAAAAGAAATAATAGTAATCATTATTGGACGTATTGGCCCATTTATAAGCCTGCCCTGATGCGATGAAATCTTCCAAATCATACAACCCATTGGAGCCGATGCTATCGACTGCCGCCCATCCGAGATATTCACTTTCCAAAGGATTTGGCATGAACATATTCTCGTTCCCAGCCGTCATCATTGAAGGAAATTTATGCAGCCCATTGGCATCACCTGCACCGCCTTGCGTAACTGGATGACCAGAACCAAGAAACAGATGGCCCAATTCATGAATTATTGTCCGAAACAGTGTTTCATTTGAATCAAATCCACCTGCTCGCATCATTGTAACTCCTGAGCCCGGCGGATTGCTAAATCCGGGTAAAACCCTGATTCCATTAATAGTATCTGCTGGTCCAGACCCTAAACTTGCAAATCCACCTACAGGCCCACCATTGAACTGATTCGACCTCCACACCATGATAATCAGGTCGGCATTTCCATCAGCACACTTTCCATGATTGTGAGTTGATTTTGTCCAATCGTCATATAATTCAAATCCAGGTCGGTTTTTCAGTTGTTGGAGCACCGCTTTATTACCATTGAACGTATTGGTCTCATAGCCATGTGTCGTGAAACTACTATGTGACATAGGCTGTGATAGAGTGATCGTATCTACTTTACCGATGACGATGAACTCGTTTCGTGAGAATGTTCGATAATAATTTGTCAAGTTATATCGATGTGTACTACCCATCGAAGCAGATGAATCGATAATTGACAGAGCCAAGGATGGAAAACCGTTTTGCGGCCAATTTGCGACGGTATTTACGTCATTTTGAAATTTGGCAAAAACAACTCGTGCTCTGAGAGTATCGATAGAAGGCAGATATAGACCCCTATTCGTATTAAGAGAGCAACTTGCAACTGATTGCGGTTGAGTGACAACTTTCTGAAAACTTTCTTCTTCTTCCAATGTGGTGCCACAGATGAAATCCTGCGCACCTACTTGGCTCGGTATTATGAGCCAGGCCGCCATCAGGATGGCACATAAGGCGTTTCTAAAACTAGAGAGAGAGAGAGAGGTATTAAGTGTGGTCATGGCGATCGGGGTCTTGGTTAATCGAATTAACATTGGCATAGTCAGAATACAAGCTCAATGTCGCAAAGTCAAGTAAATGGCTTCTTCGCCGCTTCGCGGCTCAGGATGACAAGTGCGATGCACAAAATAGTAGAGGCGGCATAACAAGATCCCAAGCATGCTTAGGAAATAGTTATGCCGCATTTTGATTTACGCGATGCACTGTCATCCTGAGCGAAGGGCGAAGCCCGTAGCGAAGGATCTATAGTCCCCGACTAAAGCCGTGAATTAGTGTTAAGCCCCTCTTGCATCGCACATCGCACCTCGCGCCCCGCACATCGATACCTATTTCAAGAGAGTAATTTTTCTACTCTCTCGAAACCCAGCAGCTTCCAGAATGATGACATACATCCCACTCGGCAAACCCGCCGCATCAAACGTGACGGAGTGTTGGCCGGAAGACATCATCCCATCGACAAGAATTTGTATTTCGCGTCCCATCACATCATAAACAGCGATTCGCGTTTCTCGTCCCACGTCCATCGTCCATCGTATGTGTGTTGTCGGATTGAACGGATTTGGGTAACTCGAAAGCAGCTCTATCCCTACGTGTCGATCATCCTTTTCTATTGATGTCGGATATCGCTGAACGCCATTTCGGCCCGGGATGGTGGCGGGAGTTTGGTAGAACTCGGTTTTCACGAGGGTGCCGAGCTCGTTGTTGTTTTTCCGGAGGCCTTCATAGAAGAAGAAGGCTTCGCCTTTCACGCCTCGTGTGCGGTTGGCTTGCATATAAAGTCGTAAAGAATCCGCGGGGATGATGAACGAACCGACATTCATCAGGATTCCTGCGATCAGTTTTTCCCGTCCCGCATCGTTTATCGGCTGATTCCACGCCGCGTTCAGCTCGAACACATAATCGGCGCGGTTGTAGCGGTACAATTGCGGCACCCAATGGTCGATGATTCCATCCTTGACCCAAGCCCGACTGTCTTGAAGATATTCGTTCAAACCCCAAGGATAGATATTTGGGGATGAAGCCACGAACAGCTCCGGATCATGCCCTTTCACACTATCACGCACCATCTTATAGAATCGGGTGAGTTCGTTGGCGCGCCAGTTTTTCCAAGATTGATTCTGCGGATCGGTCGGCGGATAAACCCCATTGAAGGTCTTATACAACTCGCGGGTGTAGGTGTCATAGCCGCATTCCACCGGCATGGCCGGCATCCGATCGGAGAATTCGACCCCATCCACATCATAGTTCCGGACGACTTCCATCACCAACTCGAGCATGAAATTTTGGACGTTCTCATTGATGCCGTTCATCCAATCGAATCCGTTTTTCTTGCAGATGTCGCCATTCACATGTCGCGCGGCCCAATCGGGATACGTTTGAAGGATGAAGCCGCCGGTGGCCGGACCCGTGAGGCCTGAATAATTCGTTGCAAAGCCATATTCGAACCACGGATACACTTCCATGCCGTGTTTGTGCGCTTCGCGGATGAGGACGGCAAGCGGATCGCGTCCGGCGAACGACGCATGAGGATGAATAGGTCGGTCGAAGTGATGATCCATCACAGCACTCGGATAAATCGTGTATCCGCCGTTCTGCACCACCGGAAGCACGGCGTTAAACCCAGCCGCGGCGAGGAATTCCATCGCTTCGATGATGGCCGCGTCCGAAAAGAGGACTTGCGAATCAACGTTGGTGAGTTTCACACCGCGGAGTTCTTCGACGAATTGGGAAGAAAGCCGACCGGGGAGAAAAAGGGCGAACAGGCTGAGGAGGAGTAAGGTGCGCATGGGGGAAGATAGGAAAACGGGAATCGGGAATCGGAAATCAGCAAGATGTAATGGGCGTGATGTGCGATGTGCGATGTGCGAAGCAAGAGGTGCTTCGCAGCATAGAATGGGTCCTTCGCTTCGCACATCGCGCGTCGAACTTCGCACTATTTATATAGCTTCTTCTTCAACCAAAACGACACCCTCACCAATAGTATTAATGCCGGGACTTCCACCAACGGACCAACGACGCCCGTGAATGCTTGTCCGCTGTTGAGACCGAACACAGCGATGGCGACGGCGATGGCCAGCTCGAAGTTGTTCCCCGCCGCGGTGAAGGCCACGGCTGCGTTCTGATCGTAGGGCGCTCCCTGCCATTTCGTGACAAAGAACCCGATGAGAAACATCAGTGCGAAATAAATGAGCATCGGAACGGCGATGCGAAGCACATCAAAGGGAATTTCCACGATCACATCCCCCTTCAGGCTGAACATCACCACAATCGTGAACAACAATGCGATGAGCGTGATGGGGGAAATCAACGGGATGAAGCGTTTCTCATACCAGTCGGTCCCATATTTTTTAGCGAGGATATATCGACTGAGGAAACCGGCCGCGAATGGGATTCCCAAATAAATGGCCACGCTTTCGGCGATCATGCCTATGGAGATGTCCACAATGGCGCCTTCAAACCCGAAGAAGGGCGGTAGCCAGGTTATGAAAATCCAGGCATAAAAGCTGTAGAAAAAGACTTGGAAGAGGGAATTCAACGCGACGAGTCCGGCGCCATATTCTTTGCTTCCATCCGCCAGATCATTCCAAACCAGAACCATGGCGATGCATCGGGCCAGGCCGATGAGGATGAGTCCGACCATGTATTCCGGATAATCGCGCAAGAAAATGATGGCCAAGAAGAACATCAAGAGTGGACCCACGATCCAGTTCAACACCAACGATATCGTGAGGATGCGGGTATTTCGGAATACCTGCGGCAGCAAAGCATAATTCACTTTCGCCAACGGCGGGTACATCATGAGGATCAATCCGATCGCGATGGGAATGTTGGTGCTTCCGTAGCTGAACGAATGGATGATGTCGGATGAGGCTGGGATCCAATAACCGATCGCCACACCGATGGCCATGGCTACGAAGATCCACAATGTGAGGAATCGGTCGAGGAATCCCAGTTTTTTCATCTTATTTCTCCGCGTAGACCGTGATGCTGTAGATGCCGGCCTGCACCGTTTCGGTGGTGAAACGCGACAAGATCTCATCCGGAACCGTGATCACTTTTTCTTTTTGGATGGTGATGTTCTTGAAGCCGGCGGCTTCGATGTCGCGAAGATAATCCTCTTTTTGAACCGCGCCCGACACACATCCCGCATACATTTCGGCGGCTTCGCGAAGATCGGCTGGAAGTTCGCCGATGAGCACGATGTCGGAAATGCTGAAGTGTCCGCCGGGTTTGAGTACGCGATAGATCTCGCTCAACACGGCAGGTTTGTTCGGCACCAGATTCAGCACGCAATTGCTGATCACCACATCGGCCACGGAATCGGAAACGGGCATATTTTCGATGTCACCTTGGCGAAACTCGACGTTCACGTAACCGAGTGTTTCGGTATTGCGACGCGCTTTTTCGATCATAGCGGGTGTGAAGTCGATTCCGATGACTTTGCCTTCGTCGCCTACTTCGTGACGAGCCACAAATACATCATTTCCAGCGCCGGAGCCAAGGTCGATCACGGTATCGCCTTTGCGGATCTTGGCGAATTCGGTGGGGAGGCCGCAGCCGAGGCCGAGGTCGGCATCCGCGACATAGCCATCGAGGTGGTCGTATTGGTCGGTCATGATGTTGGCCACATCTTGCGTGGTGCAGCATCCGCCGGCGCCGCAGCAGCTCATCGCATTGGTGGCTTTGTCTTGAAGGGCGATCTCGGAGTATTTCTCACGGACCAGGTCTTTGAGGTCGAGCGTTGTTTTCATCGGTTTATTACGATTAATGATGGATAAAAAAATGGGTTAGCACGCGCATGAAGCGGATGTCATATTCTGGCTGAGTTCCGAAAAGAGGGACATCATCTCGGCGATAGCGTCCGGATTCACACAATAGCAGACCGACGGACCGTCGATCGAGCCTTGAATCAATCCCGCGTCTTTGAGTTCGCGCAGATGTTGCGACACCGTGCTTTGCGCCAACGGAAGCTCATCGACAATGTCCCCGCACATGCAGGATGATTTGCGAATGAGCACATTCAGAATCGCGACGCGGGCCGGATGAGCCAAAGCTTTGGCATATCCGGCGATGCGGAGTTCTCTGACAGAGTAGTTGGCGGTTTTTGTGGTTCCCATGGGAGTGCTTTATCGTAATAATACGATGATAGTTTCAGGTTAACAAGAGATATCCATACTTTCAGCGGATGAAACATCTATCCATATCCTTGGTCGTCCTGCTGTTGATGCAATGCGGACCCGCAATCGAGCCGCAGCCCAACATCACGTCCCTATCTAATCCTACTCCGCAAGGAGCCTCATACCCGAACCTTCACAGCGATTCGGGTGGCGCGATCATGAGTTGGCTACAGGATGGGAGCATCGCCTATTCCAAATATGTAGATGGGGCATGGTCCGATCCCGAAACCGTGAACTCATCCTCCTCATACTTCGTGAACTGGGCCGATTTTCCATCAGTCGTGTCGTGGGATGGAAACCCCATCGCGGCCCATTGGCTTCAAAAAGTGGAAGGCGGCACCTATGCCTATCATGTGAACATGACCATGATGCAGGCGGATGGATCTTGGGGGGATGTGTTTTCTCCGCATACCGATGGCACGCCGACCGAACATGGATTCGTTTCACTTTTACCTTTGAATTCGACACAAGTTCTCGCGGTTTGGTTGGATGGTCGCAACACGGAAGGAAACTCGCATGAAGGTCATGACGAGCACTCCTCTGGCACAACGGATTTGTCCACCGCCATGACCCTGCGCTCCGCCGTGGTATCAACAGACGGAACCCTGTCACATGAACACGAAATTGATTCCGCGATTTGTGATTGTTGCCAAACGGGACTCACAGCCGTTCCAGGTGGCGCATTGGCCATTTACCGCAACCGCGACGAAAATGAAATCCGCGACATCGCCATCGCCCGTTTCGACCTCGAATCCGGAACGTGGAGCAACCCTGAAATTCCAAATGCGGATGGATGGGAGATCGGGGGCTGTCCGGTGAACGGACCGCGAATCATTGCCAACGGTCAACATGTGATCGCCGTTTGGTTCACCATGGCCGGAGGCACCCCTGCTGTTAAAGCGATGCGCTCAACGGATGGTGGCATCACCTTCGGCAAATCGGTTGTAATCGATGAAACCAAGAACTCGGGTCGGGTGGATGTGGTGCTGGATCCGACTGGCGATGCGTGGATCAGTTGGCTTGGTTCTGAAAACGATCAACCCAGATTAGCGCTTCGGAATTGGCAGCAAAATGGAACCGTAGGCAAAACACATTACGTCAGCGGGATGGATGTGACCCGGCGCTCCGGTTTTCCCCGAATGGCGGCCGTAGATGAAGGGATTCTGATGGCTTGGACGGATCCTGAGAATGGGGGCTCCATCAAAACCATTCTCATCACTCATTGACAACTCAATTACTCAAGGCATAAACCCATACCCATGACGCATTTTCCAGAGAAAGTATTTTTCCAGGAAAATCTTGGTGACATCGTAAAACACGTTCGGGATAAGCAGAGCAAACTGCCGTGGTTTGAACAGATGGTTGCTGACCAGAAGAACTTCTTTCTTGCCGGCATCCATCACACATAAACCGGGGATGCGTCCCCATGCCATGTGTTTAAGATCCGTGCGACCTTTCATCACCCGGACGATATTTTCTGCGACGATTTTGCCTGTCACGTCGCTCGGATAACCGGTTTTTGGCGAATTGAATGGTACGTTTCCAGCCACGAAGGGCGGAGGCACATCAACGGTAAGTCCGGCGGCCCAGATCTCTGGATAGACCGGATGTCGGTAATCATCGCCCACGGCGAGGAATCCATTCGGCATGGCGCCAAGCTTGGGTGAGTTGGTGATAAATTCGACCCCCCGGAAAGGAGGCATCACCATGGTAAAGCTTGATGGGATTTCTTCGCCAGATTCCAATATCACGCGATCGGCCAGTACTTCTTTGAGCGCCGACTCGGTATGATAGTGGATGCGGAACATCTTCATGAACGCGGTGAGCATGGGTTCGGCGCCGGGCATGCCATCGATGCCGAAGTGTCCCAAATAGGTTTCTGGTGTCACCCAATGCAAATCTACTTGCTTGCGGACGCCTTTTGCGCGAAGCCATTCCTCCAAATTGAAAAGAAATTCATAGGCCGCGCCCATGCATCCGGCTCGTTGGGTAGCCATGATCACCATGGGTCCGGGTTTCAAAAGAAACTCGTCTAGTTTTGCACGGGTGTTCATGGCGCCGATAGGGTCGCCGATGTAAACGCTATGCTCACGCACACCTGGTGCCACATCGAAATCGACCTTTGGTCCCGTTGCGATCACAAGGTGGTCGTATGTCATCGGGCCGACGGTTGTTTCCACGGTCTTCGTGTCGGGATCGACCGTTTCAGCTTTCGCTTTGACGAAACGAATTCCTTTCGGATCCAGAATGCTGCGTCTTGACACCGTGATGTCTTCAATGTTCCGGCGCCGAAACGGCACCCAGATCAGCGAGGGGACGAAGAGGAAATCGTCGTGCGTATCGACGACGGTGACATCGGCGCTAGCGCCGAGTTTGCGTTTGAGTTCGAGCGCGGCAGTGATTCCTGCGAAGTTTCCACCGATGACCAATGCGTTCATGGCGACTCCAATCTTGAGTTGTTGCAGACCTAAAACAAGGTTAGCAAACCTTCCATCTCGCTGCTTTTCCTTTCTTGCGAAAAGATTGGCTTATTCAGTCATCAAGTACTCAAGGAAGAACATGTACTCAGGCCAGGAGTCTTCCTTGTTCTTCTTGAGTACTTGAGTACTTGGTTCTTATTTCCCGATACAAAACCGGCTGAAGATCGAGTCCAGCAAATCCTCCGTCGTAATCTGCCCCGTCAACGTCCCAAGTTCTTGCAATGCGGCGCGTAGGTCGATCGCCACGAAATCTCCTGCTTTCCCGTCGTTGATGGCGGATGTGGCATCGGCTAGGTGGATACGGGTTTTGGCCAAGGCATCCCGATGGCGGGTGGATGTCACCAATAAGCCGGATGTGTCGATATCCTTGTTTTTGAGCACGGCATCACGCATCGTTTTTTTCAGGACATCGAGCTGTGCCCCACTGGTTGCCGATATGCACAGATCGAATACGCTCAGATCGCATCCCGCTGCCAAATCGGCCTTGTTCCCCACCCGAAGCATGGATTTGTCGGGATATTGAGCGCGACTGGTGGTCCACAA
>CAYPOI010000062.1:0-15383 GCA_964412365.1 uncultured Chitinophagales bacterium
AATCGGTAATCGGTAAATTCGACGATTTAGAAATTCTGTCAAGTCCATCTTACCTCGCACATCGCGCTTCGAACCTCGCGCAACAATCAACAAACAACGAACTATGGTCGTCATCCCAGCCATCGACTTATTAGACGAAAACGTCGTCCGCCTCAAGAAAGGCGATTACAGCCAAGTAACGATTTACGAACGGAATCCAGTGGCTTTGGCGATGCGATTCGCCGACGCGGGGTTCGAACACATCCACATCGTTGATCTGAATGGAGCCAAGGATGGTGGCTTTTTTCATCTCGATGTGATTCACAACATCATGCACAAAACGGGATTGAGTGTGCAAGTAGGGGGTGGAATTAGAACACTCTCACAGATCGAAACTCTGTTTGAAGCCGGAATTTCGAAGGTCGTAAGCGGCTCCATGGCCGTGAACGATCCCGAAACATGGCTCTCGGCCCTTACCCGATTCGGATCCGATTGCATCTTCGGAATGGATCTGAAAAATGGGCAAGTAGCTGTTTCGGGTTGGACGGAAACCAATTCGGCATCCCTTGAATCGCTATTGACACCTATGATCGACAAGGGACTTAAAACCGTGTTGTGCACAGACATACAGCGGGATGGCATGCTCTCCGGTGTGAATCATGACTTGTATCGGACCCTGATGCGGGATTGGCCATCCATCGAGTTCATCGCTTCCGGAGGTGTGGCAGGAGAGCAGGATCTGATTCGCCTCAAAGAGGATGGGGTTCATGCGGTGGTTGTGGGTCGCGCCTATTTCGAAGGGACCCTCGATCTGGTAACAATGAAGCGTTACCACGATTAAGCAAAATTAATTGTAACAAATCGCCGTTCTCAGGATCATTGGACGGGGCAAACAAAGCGTATCAAAAAAAAAGTTCGTCTTTTTAGCTTCAAATTGTATTAATTTTCACGGATTGCACCGAGGGACGACTTCGGCACCGAATTTCGACCAACCAAACAAACCAAACAAAACAATATCCTAACGGAGAAACATCATGGGCCAACAACAACTCTTGCTCGTTATTCTTGTAACGATCATCGTAGGTATCGCTACAGTCGTAGCTATCAATACCTTCTCGTCCGCCGCTGAAGGCGCAAACTTGGACGCCGTCCGTCAGGACGTCGCTTCTATCGCCGCTTCGGCACAAGGTTACTTCATCAAGCCAGCAATGCTAGGCGGTGGTGGACAAGATTTTAGCGCAGTCACGTTCCGTAACTTGACCTTCGCTACCGATACCATCAACCCAGCTGCTTTGATCGCTGCCAACCAAAACGGTACGTACATCATCAGCGCTAGAACCATTGAAGATTTCACGATCACCGCGTATCCATCCAGCTTGGAAGGTTACACACGTGCAACCGCTGCTGGTCAAAACCTGCAAGCAACCGCTACCCGCGATGGCTTGACCTGGACCAAAAACGTTCCTTCGGCTGACTAATCCTCAGTTTGATGCTGGTTTAAAAAAAGGCTCCATGTGGAGCCTTTTTTTTTAAGAATCGGTTATTTTCAATAAGTCGTAGTTATCATGGGTCAGCAGCAGCTTCTACTTATCATCCTAGTCACGATCATTATCGGCGTTGCTACCGTCGTGGCCATCAATACCATGGGTGAGACCACCCTTTCGGCCAATTTGGATTCCGTCAGACAAGACATGGCCGTATTGGCAACATCGGCGCAAGCCTACTATCATAAGCCAGTGATGCTTGGCGGAGGCGGGAAGAGCTTCAATCCGAATGGAGCACCTGTCAATTTTCGAATGTTGCAATTTCACGGCACCATCACGAATGATCCGATGGTGGCCTTCACCTATCATGCGACCTATGTCTTGAGCGGACATACCAACGATCATTTCATCATCACATCCTATCCATCTGCATTTCCAGACTATGTGGAAGGTGAGGTCGGAGAGGATCCAGCCTATTCCATGATCGCCAGAGTTTCTGTCGACAATATCGAGATCGCATTGCCTGGTGTCGAGCTTCCGTAATAGGCTCCAATAAAAATCCATACATTCACGGCATGCCAAGTTTCAGATTTAAAGCGGTCAGTACTGCCGGTAAGCTCATTCAGGGTGAGTTTGAAGCCGAGAGCAAAAAATCGGCCAAAGCCCTGTTGGAGAAGCAAGGTCGAGCTCGTGGATTCAAGGTCCAAGATCTGGAACAGAAGTCCATCTACAAGTATAAGGTTGTCAAAGACGGAAAACCCCTTCAAGGCGAGCAGGAAGCCTACAACAAGGAGGAACTCGAACGCGCACTCACCAAATTAGGCTACAAGATCACGCGCGTCGAAAGGAACATCGTCTCCTTCAAAGGTGGCGTTCCAATGACCGAGGTGGTGAACTTCATCCGCTTGTCAGCGGATCTGCTTCGTCAGAAAATGAACTTCGATGAAATCCTCAACCTATTGTATGAGGATACCGCCAATAAGGCGATGAAGGATGTGATCAAGACCATCCAAAAAGACCTGAAAGACGGGAAAGAAGGTCAGGAAGTGTATGCCAAACATGAAAAGGTATTTGGCAAATTCGCATGCTACATGCTCAGCGTGGCCTCTACCTCCGGTAATATGGGCTTGGTGTTTGATAGCACAGCCAAATTCCTGGAGCGGGATGCCGCTTTCAAAAAGAACATGAGGCAGACATTGATGATGCCGGCCATCACCGTTATCGCGGTGATCGGGGTTGTCCTGTTTTATGTGGCCTACATCTTTCCGAGCACGGCGGAGCTCTTTGTGAAAATGAAGGTGACACTTCCTCCGATGACCGCTGCCACCCTAGACCTCAGCTATTTCCTGAAAGCCAATTGGTGGTGGATGCTCACGTTGTTCTTAGCCCCGTTTGTGTTCTTGGGCTGGTACTCGACCACACCCAAGGGGAGATTGCTCAAAGACAAAACCATCATCAAGATTCCGGTCATCGGCGATCTACTCCACAAAACCAGTATCGAGATTTTCTCACGTGTGTTTTACACTCTGTACAGTGGATCCGGTCAGAACGTTGAAGTGATCAAGGTCGCGGCGGAGGCTTGCCGCAACTCCTACATGGAAAAGCAAATCAAGGAAATCGCCATCCGGGGTATGTTGAACGATGGGAAAGGTCTGATGGAATCATTGGAATCCTGCGGAGTGTTCACTCAAACTGCCCTCAGCCGGTTCAGGCTCGGTGCCGAAACAGGTACTCTACGCGATAATGCACGGCAGTTGGCCGAATATTATGAGGTGCAAACCACATATAAGATGCAGACCGTGATCGATGTGATCAATCTGTTTGTGAACATGTTCATCATGATCGCATTGGTGGGAATCACCATCGTATCTTCCGAAACCGCGATCATTAAGCCGGGCACGTAGGTCATGATCAATGCCAAACTCAGTCTGAAAAGGCGTGTTGGTGACATTCTCGTCCAAAAAGATGTCATCAGTAACGAGATATTGACCAAGGCGATGTCGATTCAGCAGACCGAGCCAGAGGCTATCCGTCGTCGCATCGGCACCATCTTGTATGAGGATCTTGGCGCCGACCGGCATTTGGTGATGAAGGAAATCGCGGAGTTCTATGCCTTCCGCGACATCAGTGCCGAACCCATCGACGAGGAGCGCATCGCCACCATCAAGCAATTGAACAGCGAGTTGTCTGAACAGCTGATGGACGAATTGGTGCATCGAAAAGCCATTCCGTTTAAAAAAGAACGTGGGAATCTGGTGATCGCCTCTGCCGATCCAACCGATCCGAATCTCACACAACTCGCCACACAGCTCAATCTCAAGCAATTCGAGCTGGCGTATTGCAAAGTCGACATCATCGATGGAATCATCTCCAAGGTATATGAGAAGAAGAATGAATTCCTGGATTTGCTTGAAGAGATTGATTATGAAGAACAGGACATCAAAGAAGAAGGCATCGATGAAGCCGAAATCGACGCCGAAATCAACCAAAGCATGCTTAATTCCCTCATCGAGGGAATGTTGGTTGAAGCCGTTCGCCGGGATGTGAGCGACATCCACATCGTTCCGGGTGTGGGCAATACCACCGAAATCATGTTCCGTGTGGATGGCGGCCTGATGACCTGGTACACCCAAAGCGGTGTGAAACCAGAAGCCATCGCCGCGGTCATCAAGGATAAAACACGCAATGTGGACCGTTTCGAGCGGGATGCCAGCCAAGACGGATTCATTCAGCGCCGCATCGACAACCACAGTCTGCGGTTCCGGGTATCCATCATGCCGATCGTAGGTGCCGAGTTCGAACGGAAATTTGAGTCGATCGTCATCCGGATTCTCGACGACCGTAAAGTGATCACCGATTTGAGCAAGCTCGGTCTGCAGAAGCAAGCCAAATTCAATTTCGAGAAAGCGATCAACAAGCCATCGGGAATTGTGATCGTGACGGGTCCGACTGGTTCAGGTAAATCCACCACCCTTGTGGCGGCTCTGTATGCGGTGATCGATCCATCTGTGAACGTGCTCACCGTTGAGGAACCGGTTGAATACATGATCCGAGGCGCACGCCAGCTCAAGATCAGCGACAAGATGACGTTCGACCAATCCATCCGCGGCATTCTTCGACATGACCCTGATATCGTGCTTGTTGGTGAGATCCGGGATTTGAAAACTGCGGAAATCGCAATAAAGATGGCCAACACAGGTCACTTGACCTTCTCCACCTTGCACACGAACGATGCGCCTAGTGCGGTTTCCCGTTTGTTCAAAATGGGTGTAGAGCCGTTTCTGATCGCCAGCGCCGTGAATTTGATCGTAGCTCAACGTTTGGTCCGCCGTTTATGCAAAGTCTGCAAGGAGGAATTCAAACCGGAACCTGTGTTCGCAAAATCGGTTGCATTTGAGGATGATGAGATTGAAACAACCAAATTCTACCGTGCCGTGGGTTGCGATAAATGCAACAACGGTTTCAAAGGTCGTGTGGCCATTCATGAAGCCTTATATTTCTCGAAAGACATCAAGCATTCCATCTTCGAATCAGGCGATAATATCGACGAAGACAAGATTCGGGACATCGCCGTCGCTGAAGGGATGTTGACACTTCGCGCATCCGGGCGTGAACGGATTAAAGATGGTGACACCACCATTGAGGAAATCCTGGCTATCACGGTTGAAGATTGAAGGAAACCCCCTATGAACGATTACTCCGACTTGGTTTTCATGATGGGCGCAATGGTGCTCTTCAGCGTGTTCACGAACAATGCGAACGACACGATGTTGCGCAGCAGCATTCTTCTCACGCAAGTGGAGGTGGAGTACTCCGCAATCGCATTCGCTCAAGGAATTGTGGATGAAGCCCGTAGCCGGGCATTCGATGAGGTAACCGTTGCACCCGATCCGGATGATCAATCCATCGTCGGGAATCTGTTGCTATTGGGCGGTGGAGGCATACCCAACTCGTTCACTTCTGTAGGCAACTTGGGTCAGGATTCCGGTGAAACGTACCCGAACTTCAACGATTTCGATGATTATGATGGGCTATCCGTCATACGAGCCACCGGTTATGGCGATATCACCATCACCGCGACCGTTTTTTATGTAACGGAGAACAATGTGGTGGCGGATGCCGGCACCCGCACCACAATGAAACGTCTTAACGTCACGGCCTCACACCCCGACCTGGCCAATTCTATCACCATCGCGTACGTCAAAACCTATTATTAGCATTCACCTCATGAATGAACCTAACCTACATACGTCAACCATACTGAGTTCAATGGAGACAGTGCCTCTCCTGCTCAAGAACTTCCCGTCCGACGATCTTCGACACTTTTTAGCAATCGGCCACGTGGAACACTATCAAAAGCAGGATGTGATCATCATGGATGACAATTCACCCTCCACATCCGCTTATCTGCTCGTCGAGGGTCGTGTTTCGGTTTGGAAAGACGACATCCATTTGGCGTCGTTGAATGCCGGTGATTTCATCGGGGAAACATTCTTGTTCACCAAGGGTTCAAGATCAGCAGCTGTCACTGCCGAAGACACATGCACACTGTTGCGTTTCGACCGACAAGACACCTTAGACTACTTCCGTCGCAAACCCGAACGTCTGTTTAAAATCTTCATCATGAATATCGTGGAGATTCAACAGAAGAAAATTGTCAACATGAACCAAAAGCTGATCACCATACAACGTAGACTGTTGCACAAAGAAAATCCGGCCTAAACCATGAATCTGGGATTGATCACGAGTTTTATTATCGGTGGTATGCTGCTTCTTTCGATGGTCGCACTGAGCAGCCGCATATCCCAGAATTCGGGAAACACCACCCTCGACTTCGTGGCCAAAAGCAATGTGAGTACCGTTTCTGAAATCTTGCAGGCGGATATGCGTCGAATTGGCTTCGGTGTGACTGGAACAGCCATCACCTCCATGAGCGCTACCGCGATCACCTTTCAAACCACATTCAACACCGATTCAACATTGACCATCACCTGGGCTTACTTTCCGACAGACTCCGTGATGACCACGGAGAACCCGGACGATCGCCCCTTGCGCAGAACCGTAGATGGTGTGACGACCGAACTGCCGATGGTAGTGACCAATTTCACGTTGGCCTACACCGATTCCTCGGGAAATACGACGGCTATACCTGCGAACGTCCGAAATATTCGTGTCAGCATCACCTGTGAATCGGCTTTCAGTTACGACGAGTATTACGGTTTAGGGTACTGGGAAGGCATCATTTCACCAAGGGCAATTCAATAGATAGGGGGTCTTATGGGTCGAGCGATGTTATTTTTGTGTTCCGGGCTGATCATCTTATTCGGGGTGGTTCAGATGTCGCTGAATGCGAAACAGCAATCCATGGTCACATTAAATGTGGCCTATGCGAACTCCCTGAACGCGCGCAATACCTCCAATTCAGGAATGGAGCGAGCCATCAACCGCATCATGAACGACCCTACGTGGCGTACCGATGCTGGACCTTGGACCATTGAATTCGGCGACTGGCCTGTTGTGATCACATCCGTCGACAACTCCACTGATCCAAGTCTGGGCGCGAATGAAGTGCGTATCACAGCCACGTGTGTGATCAATGGAGCCACTGAACAATCGATCGCGGTTCTTAAACGAGGAGAAGGCCTTCCGATTCCAACCGTTGAGGGTGCGATGGGCGTCTTCACAGACAACCTGGACTTGTCGGTTTCAGGCTCGGCGTTTTTGATCACTGGAAATGATACGAATCCCGATGGTACAGGTGGCGGCGAACCGCCACTTCCAGGGATGTCCGTGAGCTCGCTGGCCGCTTATACGGAAATCATGACCTCCTTGAATGCAGCTCAACAGGAACAGGTTCAGGGTTCCGGCGGTACTCCAGCCGTGCAGTTGGATGCGACAATGGACAACGATGCCTTGCAGGCGTTCTTCGATGCCATTATCGCCAATCCGGATGAATACTATGCCGGCGACCATGCCGCTACGGGTGTCGGCTCACTCGGCACTCCGGAAAACCCTAAAATCATCGTGGTAGACGGAATCCTGTCGGTAACGAATGCCACAGGCGCTGGAATTTTAGTGATCACAGAAACGGGTTTACTCGATGCTCGTGGTAATTTTGACAACTACCAAGGATTGATATTGATTCAAGGCAGCGCAGATATGACTCGTGGCAACATCAACATTTATGGGGCCATGATGTTCGGGGGAAGCAACCCCAGCCTGAAGATCGACATCGATTTTCGAGGAAATGTGAACATCCATTACAGCAGCATCGCATTGGATTACGCTCAAATCCTTGCCGATAATTCCGGAAGTGGCGGTTCCACCAATTACAGCATCGTAAGTATCTACGACTGATCTCAGTATATTCAGATCATATGTCCGCACCTCACGATTTACGCAGCCTTGTCAAACCAATCATAGACAAAGTCCCCCTCAGTGCCAGGGGCTTCGAGCGTCATCGTGCCATCGGTGCGCTCATCAAGGATGTGCCGGAACTCGCTATTCTTCAAATGCGTGAAATACTGGAACATTATCTCGGTCTGATGAACGAGAACAATGCCTCGGATATCGACATGGGAGGAGTTGGATGCGGATCCAAAGTCTGGTACCGCATCTATGGTTCCAAAACTCCCCTCGACGATGGCACCACGTTCACATACGATGAGACCAATGTCCTCTTTCATAGTATTCTGACGTCGGATCAACGAGATTTCCTCCTCGAACACCGCAATCTGGATTTCTCCTATACCATGCCCTTGGCAGGCGGCGGCGTTCAGCGTTTCCGAGCCGACATGTACTTCGACCTTGAGCAACTCGGGTTGAACATGCGTAAGATCAACGCAGAAATACGTCCGTTCAAATCACTCAATCTGCATCCCGAAGTGGCGAAAGCCCTCAGTCTGAAGTACTTGAAATACGGATTGTCTCTCATCACAGGGATCACCGGCTCTGGAAAATCCTCCACGCTAGACACCATCATCGATGCGAACAACCGGTCGGTAGACGCCCATATCGTCATCATCGCCTCCCCTGTTGAAATGGTTCATGAACCGAAACGATGCATCGTGCGCCATCGCGAAGTGGGCCGCGACACGAAATCATTCAAAGCCGGTGCCACCGAAGCCTTACGCCAAGATCCCGATATCATCATGATCGGGGAGCTTCGTGATCCGGAAACCATCATGACTGCGCTGGAGATCACGGATTCGGGCCACAAAACCTTTTCCACGCTTCACACCGCTTCTGCCACCGAAAGCTTGGATCGTATCATCGGCGAAGTAGCTCCGGAAGAACAGGAACGGGTTAGAAACCGACTGGCGGATGTGTTGACCTGTGTCATTTCTCAAAAACTGGTTCCCACAATCGATGGAAAACGGGCGATGGCCAAAGAAGTCCTGCTTTCCACACCATCCATTAAAGCCGCCATCCGCAACAACAACACGGGTGAAATCTATCAGATGTTGATGGAGGGCGGAAACTTAGGCATGTGCACCTTAGAGCAAGATTTGAAAAGATTGGTAGATGAACGTGTGATTTCGGTTGAAGAAGCCTATAATTACGCCAACAATAAGAAACGAATGAAGGATCTGATTGGCTAGGCGCGAATACATAGGTGTGGCTGTCGACGAGAACCGCTTGAGAGTGGCTGTTGTTGAAGCATCAAAAAAGCAGATCGTGGTCAAACAACTGATCTCGCAAGAATTACCACGTTCTTACGACGATACGACGGTCATTGCCGCAAAAAATGATGCGGTGGATGATATTGATGAGCTGATTTTCGGAGATGAGGAAGAAAAGATCGACACCGAATGGGACATGACAGAGGAAGGTGTCGGTGAATCGTTCGCTGGCGATTCCAACGAATCCCTGTTGGCCAACATTTTGACCGGGGTCCATCCCAAAGCGGCGAATGTGGGCTTGGCGATACCCGTTGGTGTGGCGTTGTACCAGATCTTCAAGGATTCGGATTACCGCAAGCGGAAAAAGAAAGAGGTGAAAGAACTCGTCACCGACCGATTGCGGAGCGTTTACACCAAAGATATCACCCCTGATAATTACTCGACTCTGATTCGCGATTCAGATGGTGCACTCATCGTCAGTTCTTTCGATGGTGAAAATCATCTGTTGAACATCGCGGATGCGGCGATCGGCCTGATGCCGGGCAAATTGTTCATCCGCGACATCAAGCCTGAAGAATTGCTGCTTGTTGGGATGGTAAATGCCAACTACGACATCCTGGATCACGAATATTCGGTTCTGATCCACATCCAAGATCGGAATACCCAAGTCATCATCATGCAAGGATCTCAGATTGTCGGAATTCTTCCGACCATCAACGAGGGCAGCAAATCGAACCGGGTGATGAAAACCATCTTCAGTAAACTTCTGTTTGAATTGGATCGTGGGCAACTGCCAACCATCGATCGGATTGTTCTGACCGGCGATACGGTGAAAGGAAAAGCCGTGACGTTCTTGGAAGAACAGTTCATGGAAGTGCAAATCGGCACGTTCCAATTCAATCCGATGAAAGTGCTTCTGCCCGAAGATTTCACGGATGACATCTTACCCTACATGACCGCCATCGCTGCGGCATGGTCGGCATCTGGAAACGACATCGCATCCTTCCCGAGAATTTCATTGATTCCACAGTATGTCTCCACACGGCAAGCTGTTTTCAAGTTGGATTGGCACGGGTACATTCTTTTGTTGCTGATCGCCGGCTTTCCATTCACACTCAACCTGTCTTACCAGCAGAAAATGAGCGAGGTGGACAATCTGAAAACCGACATCACTGCCCTGAATCAGCAAATCAGTGAAAACAGAGTTTTGTCGACGGTCGTGGATCAGCTGATGAGTGAAGTCGGCGCTATGAACGTGAACACGAACCTGTTGGATACGTTGTCGAAAGACACCCAATTGTGGTCGTATACCCTAAGCATGCTCAATTCGGAGCTGGCCAATATCCGCGGCGTATGGATTTATAATATCCAGTTTGACCAGAACACCTTTGTGTTGCAAGGATTCAGCCTGTACCGTGATCGCATCCCTCAGATCAGCAATCTCTTCGACAATGCGGTAATCCAGCAGGTAGTGGAAAAGGAAGAGCGCGAAACGAAGATCTATGAATTTTTGATCCAAGTACATCGTATCACAAATCGCTCTGAGCTGATTTCTCCGATACCCGTGGAACCTCCACGTTTGGATATCGGTGGACAAGAACAAGGCCGTCGCGGCGGAATCATCCAAAACTAAGTCCTGAATGTCTTACGCGTTACGAAATACACTGATTCTACTCTCAACCTTGGTCGTTATGATCGTGGGTGGATGGGTGTACCTGGCGTATTATCCAGAGAAGGAGATTGAAGCATACGAACGGGTGATCACCGAACGGGAACGCGACCTGACCACCTTCAAAGCCAAAGCGGAAGGATTCGATATCATCCGCGAAACCTACATCCGGACCTTATACCGTCGCGAGAATTACAACAAGGAACTGTTTCGCAACAATAACGTCGCGGATATCTATGATTTTGTGAGACGGATGAACGATGGACCTGCATTCACCGTCATGAATTTCTCATTGGTCGATTCTGTCGTGACTCCTGATCACGGATATGTGACGATCCAAGTGGATGGTGAAGCGTCGTATCGGAACTTCTACACTTTCATCAGCCGGTTGGAGCAAAGCCGTCCGATCATTCGAATTTCCAAATTGCAAATCCAACCAAAATCCGAAGTGGATCGGCTTCAGGATATCGTGTTTACCTTTACCGCTCAAGTCTATTACGCCCGCGGTGCCACTCAAACCTCGAATCAGCGCACGATTCTTGCTGGCGTTCCGGTATTGCGTCACAACCCACTGGCACCGCTCATCCATGCCATTCCCAGCAATTCAGACAACATGACGAATGTGGAGGCATCCAGATTGGTTGCCGTTACCGCTTCGTCCATATTCGTTGTGGATCAGACCGGACGAATGGTTCGGATCGATCAAGGTGGTCGGGTCTATCTTGGATTTCTTGAACGGATCAGCCAAAATGCGGCTACAGCCACCTTCCGCTTGAACAAAGGCGGTATCGAAGATATCGTGACATTACGAATCGGTCAGCCGAACAACTCAACACTGCCATGAAACACTTCCTATTCAGCTCTCTCGTCTTAATTGTCATGGCTTCACAACCTGTACAGGCTCAAACTGGCCTTCCGGTACGGGAATATGTGAATCCGGAAGAATTGGTTACCCTAGGTCGTGAAACCACCTTCACTCAATCAGTGGAGGTGTTGAATAGTTTTTCACGTCGCTTTCAAGACAAGTTGTTGATCGATAAATCCGGTGTGTCCGGCCCAATCGGCCTGAATATTCCGAATATGCCTTGGCGGCAAGCGCTGGATTATATCGTGTCGTTCAACAATCTCGTTTTGACCGAATACCCCAATTATTTTGAAATTTCCCGCCAGCAAGACGCTATTGGAATCACTGCCGACGCAGAACCTGACGTCGAAGCATTGGCATCCCTTCGCAGCCGCGAAGTCGAAATATCTGCGATCTTCTTTCAAGGCGACCGGCGGGCTCTTCGTGAAATCGGTGTAGACTGGACCACACTGAAAGACGGAATCGTCCAAGTCAAGAATATCGCCGCGGCGAATGTGAGTCAGGAAGTATTCTCTATCGAAATATCACCCCAAAGTCTGGGTGGCGGTTTCGAAATCAGTGCCCTCCTCAGCGCGTTCGAAGCGAGCAACATCGGTGATGTGCTTTCTTCGCCGAAAATCAAAGTCCAGGACGGGAAGACGGGTCGGATTCAGGTCGGACAAGACTTCTCCATCAAACAGCGTGATTTCGCCGGTAACGTGATCGATAACTTCGTTAGCACGGGTACGATTCTTGAAGTCATACCGGTGGTGATTGTCGATCGCGACACATCCTTCATCCATTTGAACATCTCGGCAGAACGAAGCTCAGCCACTCCCGATCCAATCAGTACCATCATCAACAAGCAGATGGCGCAAACCACCGTGTTGCTCTATAGCGGCGAATCGACCGTCATCGCCGGATTATTCGAAACCTCAGACGTTAGTGTTCGTCGTGGCGTGCCGTTCTTGAAAGATCTTCCACCCTGGGTCCTTGGCCTTCGCTACCTGTTCGGATACAATTCGGTGGATATCCAACATCGTGAGCTGGTCATCATCATCAAAGCCGAGCTGCTACCAACCATCCCGACCCGGATCGGCACTCCTACCTTGAATATGCAGCAGGAATTAAATGCGGAACGTCGCCGTATGATTCTCGAAAACGCACAACGGGAAAAACCTTGATTGGAACATCTCTCCTTTTTTGAGGCGCTTCCCCTATTCGCCGATTTTCAGGACATCCTCCGCACCGATTTATACAAGCCTCTGCCTGACGATTGGTGGGTGGTCATTACCGATGTCACCAATTCAACGATCGCAATTGATGAAGGCCGATACAAGGAAGTGAACGCGGTTGGCGCCATTTCCGTAATGGCGATTTTGAATCTGGTCAAAGATTTCAAAGTTCCATTCATGTTTGGTGGGGATGGAGCCACCATTTGTCTCCCGCCATCCCTCAAAGATGAGAGCACAAAAGCCTTGCTAGGCATCCGCCAGATCGCAAGCAAGGAATTCAACCTCGACCTTCGCATCGGAATCGTACCCATTTCCGATATCCGAGCCCAAGGCTTGGATGTGGGCGTGGCCCGGCTACGTATTTCCGACTACTTCGATCAAGCTGTGTTCTCAGGCCAAGGATTGGCCTTCGCCGAAGATGCCATCAAATCGAAAAACAATCCGTCCGATTATTTGTTGCAGGGCGAAGGACACATTGAAGACGCGGATGTATCCGGTTTGGAATGTCGATGGCAGCATGTCCCGAGCCTGAAAGGTGAAATCGTAGCCTTGATCGTGGAATCACCCGACCCGGATCAGTATGTGGATGTGATCGCCAAAATCAGGGAGATTTTTGGTCAGGACGACCTTTGGAAACCGATCGATGAAACTCTTTTGACGTTATCGATGGAGACCGAAAAACTATCCATTGAGAATCGGATTCGGACTGCTGGCCGAAATGTTTGGGTTAAAACCAAGTATTGGTTCCATATGCGGCTGATGAACCTGACCGGCGCCTATCTGATGCGCAAGAACATCCGCTCTCGAACAACGGATTGGGGTGTCTACAAGCAGGATCTGTCGCAGAACACCGATTTCAAGAAGTTCGACGGGGTGATACGGCTTGTGATGTCGGGCAGCGCATCTCAACGTGAACTATTGGAAGAATGGCTGTCCATTCGATACAGCCAAGGAAAATTGGTCTATGGCTTGAACAGTTCCCCTACGGCGATGATCACTTGCCTTCTGTTTGGCCACATGAAAAATCATATTCACTTTGTGGATGGGTCAGCGGGCGGATACACGAAAGCCGCGGCGGCCTTGAAACGCCGCAAAAAGGCAATGTCAGACGCGGCGGGCTTGTAAGAATCTCCGACTCCAATACGGTTCGTTCAATCGAGAAATGATCACTCCCGAACTGGTTGACGCGTGAAGAAAACGGCCGTCGTTGATGTAAATACCCACATGCAGGGTGCGTCGACCTGTCCGGAAAAAGACCAAGTCGCCAGGCGTCAGTTGGTTCGGCCGGATTCTCTTTCCGGTTCGGATCTGCGCATCCGTGCTGCGTGGAACACTTTGACTCAGGTAATCGCGTAAGGTGATTTGCACGAATGCGGAGCAATCCACACCCCGTTTGGTTGAGCCACCCAGCCGATACGGCGTCCCTCGCCATTCCGTGTGGGCTTTCTCAAGTTGGGATACCACATCGGCATGCCTCAATGTCCGGGTGGGGGCGCAAGCCGCCATCCAGACGAGGCATCCGATCAGCGCAAGTTCATTTCGCCGCATTCTGAGGAATTGGCAGTGATTCGATGACTTGAATCGCTGCTTTCGGATCGGCCATGATGTAATAATGCAAGCCCTGCACACCCGCTTCCAACAATTCCATGCTCTGTTTCTTAGCCCAAGCGATACCATGAACCGCCGCACGTTCGGGCTCATTCTGCACGGCTTCACACAATTCAACCGGAATATCCACATGAAATATGCCCGGAAGCGTGTTCAGGTGCTCGGCCCGGGTCATCACTTTAAGTCCCGGAATGATCGGAACATCAATGCCCGCTTTACGGCAGTTGTCCACAAATCGGAAATAATGCGAATTGTCGTAGAACAACTGGGTCACGATGTAATCGGCGCCCGCATCCACTTTTTCCTTCAAACGGCGGATGTCGGCCGCCATATTCGGCGCATCCACGTGTTTTTCTGGGTATCCGCCCACTCCGATGCAGAAATTGGTGGGATGGGCGTCGATCAGTTCTTCCAAATAGTGGCCGGCGTTCATCGCTTCGATTTGCTTCACCAAATCGGTGGCATACGCATTCACTTGCCGGTCTTTACTCATCGGTTTGGAATAGGCATGATCGTCGCCACGGATGGCCAGCACGTTCTCGATGCCCAAATAATGAAGTTCGATCAGCGCATCTTCGGTCTCTTCTTTTGTGAAGCCCTTGCAGATGAGATGTGGCACCACATCCACATTGTACCGATGCTTGATGGCGGCCGCCAATCCGATTGTTCCCGGACGCTTCCGCTTGATCTGCCTTTTGAGCGTACCATCGGGAAGTTCACGGAAATCGGCTTCCGCCGCATGCGACGTGATGTCGATGAAGGGTGGTTTGAAACGGATCACTTGGTCGAGCGCGTTGAAAACGGCTTCGATGGAACCTCCCCGCTTTGGCGGGATGATTTCGAACGAAATGAGCGGATCCTTGCTCTGAGCGTAATGGTCGGTGACTTTCATGGATGCTGAAACTACGAAAAATCACAGTACTTTTGATGGATGGAACTCCT
>CAYPOI010000063.1:0-15303 GCA_964412365.1 uncultured Chitinophagales bacterium
TTCATCCTCATTCAACATTCCGAATGTTTTCAGATCGTTCAGAATCATGAACACGAGTTGTTGAGGTCCGCCACTGTTCTTTTCAATGAAGTCTCGCGTGGAAGGAACACCATCCACATGGGTTGCGATGCCTAACACGTTCAGTTCCACATCGGTGAGCGGATACCCATGCGACCCTTTCGTCAATAACGAGTCCCAGGCCGGCTGAGAATAGGTGATCCCGAACCACCGTTTGGCTTCTTTGACCAGGCGGAATGTCACGGGACACCCATACAATTCTCCCGCTGGTGCGCGAACCGGCTCACCTCTCGACCGATACAACGACACGAGTGTCGCTAGGTCGAATTGGTGAAGATTAGGAGGGTAGTGGAAGTATTGCTCGGATCTCTTGATCATGGGTGCGGATCAGCCTTTGGCCTTTTCCGCAATATACCCCAAGGCATCTTCCAAGGTCAACGCTTCAGGGTCCGTTCCCTTCTTCAAACTGATGTTCGACTTCCCGTATTTGATGTACGGACCATAACGACCGTTCAACACCTGAATCGGTGTTTTCTGATCCGGACCCACGCCGAGCTCCTTCGCCGGAAGCGCCGCTGTCGCCCCGCGACCACGTCCAGCGCTTTTCGGTTCCGCCAACAAGGCCACGGCACGGGCCAAATCAATCGTCAAGACATCATCGGTCTTGGCCAGCGATTTGAACGCGCCATCATGAACGACATACGGACCAAACCTACCGACGCCGGCTTTCACCTCTTTCTCCGTATCCGGATGCTTGCCCAGTGAGCGCGGCAATTCGAGAAGTTTAATGGCCATCTCGCGCGTCACGTCTTCCGGTTTCATGCCTTTCAGCAAGGAAGCACGCTTGGGCTTCTTATTGTCGTCCGTCACCAGTCCGAGCTGGACATATGGACCGAACCGCCCATCCAGCACATACATTTCTTCGCCGGTAACGGGATCGGTTCCCAATGTCTGTGGACCGTCTTCCGCACGACCGACCAATGATTTGATGCCTTGCATCGTCAGTTCGCCCGGCAACATGCTCACCGGCAGGCTCACTTTTTTGGATTCGCCATTGTCGCTGAATTGCACATACGGACCGAATTTCCCGATCAGAATGTCCACCCCATCCAATCCTTCGATCGGAAGGTCCAATTTCTTGGCTTCGGCAGGAATGATCTGCGAATCTTGGCGATCCACCATCGCACGCAATCCGGATTCGCCGCTATAATATTTCGTGAGATAGGCCACGCGGTTTTCTTTGCCGGTCGCGATCAGATCGAGGCGACTTTCCATATCGGATGTGAACTGGATGTCCACCATATCCGGAAAATGCCGTTCCAGCAATTCCATCACCGCAAACGCAGTAAAAGTCGGTGCAAGGGCATTGCCTTCCTTCTGCACGTATTTCCGGTCTTGGATGGTTTCGATGATGGTGGCGTAGGTCGACGGACGTCCTACACCTTCCTTCTCCAATTCCTTCACCAAGCTGGCTTCCGTGAAGCGTGCCGGTGGTTTCGTGGCATGCTCAAGGGCATCCATCGATTTGCAGGTCAATGGATCTTTTGCAGCCAACTTCGGAAGCGGCTTGTCTTGGTCTTCGAGCTCTGCTGCGGGATCATCCGATCCTTCAACATAGGCTCTGAAGAAGCCAGGAAACAGAATTTCCTTACCTGTCGCTTTGAACAGGGCTTTGTCTTCTTTCGCTTCAGCCAGAATAACTGCTGTTGTGAACGCGATTTTCGCAGGAGCCATTTGTGTGGCGATGGTCCGCTTCCAAATCAGGTCATACAATTTCAGTTCGCGTCCGGAAAGACCGCTGGTGGATGGCAGCTTGAACGCGCTTCCGGCCGGACGAATGGCTTCGTGCGCTTCCTGAGCACCTTTGGATTTGGTCGCATAGGTTCGGACCTGATCACTCAAATATTCTATCCCATACATGGACTCAACCGCGCTGCGCGAAGCGGAAATCGCCTGTGCGGAAAGGTTCGTCGAATCGGTCCGCATATAGGTGATGAATCCTTCCTCATATAATTTCTGAGCCGTGCGCATGGTGTCTTTGGCCGACATCCCGAACTTGCGGTTGGCTTCCTGTTGCAAGGTCGACGTTGTGAACGGCGCGAACGGCTGACGTGTCTGCGTGTTGGTCTCGACCGACTGAACAGCCCAGGAACCGGCTTTCAATGCATCGCGAAGGGCGTTGGCATGGGTCTCATCCAACAAGACCACTTGCTGTGGCTTGGATAATTTCCCGGTGGATTCATCAAAATCCTTACCGGTCGCAAGACGTTTTCCATTCAGTTCCGACAATTCGGCGGTGAACGGTTTGCTTCCGCCGGATGTGAGCAGATGCGCTTTCAAATCCCAGTACGAACCGGAGCGGAAGCGCATGCGGTCGCGCTCGCGCTGAACAATGAGTTCAACGGCAACGGATTGTACGCGTCCGGCCGACAAGCCCGGTGCGATTTTCTTCCATAACAGAGGCGATACCGTGTACCCAGCCAGGCGATCGAGCACGCGACGGGTTTCCTGGGCATCGACCAAATTCATGTCGATCTCGCGGAAATTCTGCAGCGCGCCTTTAATCGCTTCTTGCGTGATTTCATGAAACACCATTCGTTTCACCGGAATCTTGGGCTTCAAGACTTCGCGGATGTGCCAGGCGATGCCCTCGCCCTCACGGTCTTCGTCGGTCGCGAGAATGAGTTCGTCGGCTTTCTCGGTCAATTCTTTCAGACGCGACACCACTTTCTTCTTTTCCGATGAAATCACATACAATGGCTCGAATTCGTCGTCGGTGTTGATCCCGAGATTCGCCCATTTCATTTTCTTGAACTTGGCCGGGATCTCCGCGGCGCTAGCCGGAAGGTCACGGATGTGGCCATAGGATGAATCCACAACGTACCCGTCGGGAAGAAACTTCCGGATGGTTTTGGCCTTGGTGGGCGATTCTACAATAACAACTCGTTTCATCGGGTCTCAACAATCAGATCAGAGCCAGCAATTCTGCGGCGTGGTTTTCGGCGTCTACTTTTTCGATGATCCCTTTCACGGTTCCGTTGGCATCGAACACATAAGCGGAGCGGGTCGGACCCATGTATTTCTTGCCGTACATGCTTTTCTCTATCAATGAATCTGTAGCCTGCGCAAATTGCATGTCGGGATCGGAGACTAAGATATAGGTTATTCCCAGCTTTTGGGCATACTTCGTGAGCTTGCTGCCCGACTCTTTGCCGATGGAGATGATGGTCACTCCTTTTTTAGCGAACGCATCGGCATGCGCCACAAGGCTTTCGTTCTGAACGTCGCATACGCTGGTATTGCATTTCATGAAAACGGTGACCACCGTCGGACCGGTGATGAGATCACGAAATGGTACGAGTTTCGTTTCGCCGTTGATGATGGCTTTGACAGGGAAGGAGAGGTTTGGGGTTGTTCCTGGGGAAATCATGGGGATAGAATGTTGAAGGTTGAAGGTTGAGCCGCTGACGCGGCGATGAAAAGATGAAGAGATGAAAGGACGAAATGACGAAATGACGAAGAGCGTTCCCTTCATCGCTTGATCGCCGCGTCAGCGGCTTTCATCCTTTCATCTTTCCTAACCGAGCGCTTGCTCCAAGTCCTGAACCAAATCATCGATATGTTCCAGGCCGACGGAGAGTCGCACCAGGTTGGGCGGCGTGGGCGATCCTTCACCTTCACTGGAGAGCCGATGCTCCCACGTGCTTTCCACCCCGCCGAGACTGGTCGCTCTATGTATAAGGCGGGATTTCGCGATTCCTTTCAACGTTTGTTCCTGATTTCCCATAAATAAAAAGGAAACCATCGCTCCGAAGCCGGTCATTTGCCTCAAAACCACGTCGTATCCTTGCGCGGAGGGCAGTCCGGGATAAAACACCTTTTCGATGGTAGGCAAATCGTTCAGGAATTTGGCCACAGCCATCGCATTCGCCTCGTGCGCTTTCATCCGGACCGGCAAGGTTTTGATGCTTCGAACCAACATCCAACTGTCGAATGGTGAGGATATGCCACCTATCTGCTGCTGATTGGAGCGGATACGATGCGCGAATTCATCCTTGGTTTTGCATATCACGACACCGTTGAGAATGTCCGAATGTCCGCTCAAATACTTCGACGCCGAGTGCATCACCACATCCGCACCCAACTCGAAT
Source organism: uncultured Chitinophagales bacterium (assembly GCA_964412365.1). GTDB lineage: Bacteria > Bacteroidota > Rhodothermia > Balneolales > HLUCCA01 > CAMTWZ01. The sequence continues at coordinate 4,170 of CAYPOI010000063.1, forward strand.
GGACGCTGGAAAATGGGCGTCGCCCAGGTATTGTCTACTGCGATGATGATCTCCGGCGCCAACTCTCGCATCGCGCGGATGTCGGTGATCAGAAGCATCGGGTTGGATGGGGTTTCAAGCCACAGGAGTTTCGTGTTCGGACGGATATGGGACACGAACTCGGCTGGGTTTGTGGCATCGGCGTAGGTCGCCGTGAGGCCCCAGCGCTTCAAAAAGCCATTTAGAAGCACCCGGGTTCCGTGATACACATCACGGCAGACGACGACATGATCTCCGGGATCGAGCGCTTGGAAAATAGCGGCAATGGCCGCGATGCCCGAGGCGAAGCCCATCGCCGTTTCGCCCCCTTCGAGAGCCGACATCACCGCTTCGAACTCGTTCCGGTTCGGGTTGGCGAAGCGCGCATACGCGGTGGAACCGGGACCGCGGTTCAACCCGGTGTCGGGGTGGGTCCATACCGTAGACGTCTGAAGCGGCGGGTTGATGGATTGATTGGGCCCATGCGCGGAATAAGCGGCATGGATGGCGAGGGTTTCGATTTTGGACATGGGATCGGGAATCGGGAATCAGGAATCGGTGAAGAGGTATCGAATGCTAAAGATACGGTAGTCGGTAATTGGTAATTTGTAGTTGGTGGAAGACGGGTCTATACAACGTGAGAGAATTTGTATACTCCGTTCTGTTTATTTTTCCCGATTCCCGATTCCCGATTCCCGCTCACTGATTTCCCACTTATGCTCAACTACATCTTCGGCGGCATGATCGTGATCAGCCTGGTGTTCGCACTAGGGCAGGATTTTTACGATCTGCAGGCGAACACATGGAACAATGGCGAAACCATCCGCCTCGAGGTGGTCACCTTTGGCATGGATGTCCGTTTTCGGGTGGATGGAGATTCTACGGTGCATCGGGGCGATTGGCGTCCGGATGGGGAAGAGGCCGAATTGGTAGTGCCGGTGAGCGCCGATTTGCCCGCGCGTTGGCGGGATGTGGCGGCGAATCAAGAAAGTTCGCGCAAGCAGGAACTTCGCTTGGTGGCGAGTCGGGTGGGTGATGGCGCATTGGACGTCACGTTGCCTACGGTTCGGTATGTGAAACTTCGCGCCATCACGAAAGCGGCGTTCGACATGGCCGAAACAGCCGTGACCTTGGCGCTCGGGCTGATTGGCGTGATGGCTTTATGGCTCGGACTGATGCAAATCGCGGAGAAATCCGGTGTGATTCGATTTGTCGTGAAAGCCGTGCATCCGTTCATGAAGAAACTGTTCCCATCGTTGCCGGCCGATCACCCAGCACTGGGGATGATCTCGCTCAACTTGGCGGCGAACGTATTGGGTTTGGGGAACGCAGCCACGCCGATGGGACTCAAAGCCATGGAAGAACTTCAGGAATTGAATGACGATAAAGAAACCGCATCCGATCCGATGATCATGTTCTTAGCGCTGAACACATCGAGCGTTCAGATTCTTCCGCCGGTGACATTGGTCGCCTTGATGGGACTCAAAGTGAATGAATTGTTCTTCTCCATCCTCATCGCCACCATGTTTTCGACCGTTGCGGCGATCATCGCCGTGAAGTGGTTCGAAGCGCGTACAAGGAGGGCAACCGCATGATGGGATTGAACCTGATATCCGTGTTTGTGCTCCCGTTGCTGATCGTGGGAATCGTGCTGTATGGCATGATCCGCAAGGTGAAGGTGTATGAGGAGTTTGTGGTGGGGGCGAAGGAAGGATTTGAGATCGCCGTCCGCATCATTCCGTATTTAGTTGGGATTTTGTTCGCAATTGGGATGTTTCGGGCAAGCGGCGCGTTGGATTTCATGCTGATCGGGCTCAAGCCGCTGCTTGGGTGGGTGGGTTTCCCGGCGGAAGTTCTGCCCATGGCGCTCATTCGTCCGCTGACGGGAAGCGGATCCGTAGGCGTTTTGGCCGACATGATCGCGACGTACGGTGAAGAATCCATCTATGTGAAAATGGCGGCAACCATGTTCGGAAGCACCGAAACCACGTTCTATGTGATCGCCGTGTATTTCGGGGCTGTGGGTGTGAAGCGGGTTCGCTATGCGGTAACAGTCGGCCTGATCGCCGATTTCGTCGGTGCTTGCGCCGCAGTGGCGGTATGTTGGTGGTTGTTCGGGTGATGAATTTGTTATTAATACCATGTTAGTGTCCGCAAGTGGTATCTAACTCGAAAAGTAGCTTCAACGTAATCAAATCGCCGTTTTCGTCGGGTTCGCTCGTCCATTGTCAAACATGTAACGAAACGGGTGCACAAACCTCAGCAACGTAAAAAATAGCCTTGAATTCATCCATTGACCGATTTCGCACCTATTTCACAGCCAATCTCCGAATTCAACAGCGATATATGCGATGCACAGATTTCGGAACGATTTTGGGTTTTTTTGTCAACATAATTTGTATAAGTAGTTGTTATTATTGGTTTAATATTCTAATTATTATGGTATATAGTTATACTGTCCGCAAGTTCACATTGACTCCTTACGTTGTTATTTGATGACGAACGACGATTTTTGGCCTAATTTGTAGTTAGTTTAGATAGACTTGCGGACAGCATCCCCTTCTTCCATGCCCCTTATCCTCCTCCTACTCCTTATTCAACCCTCTCCGAATCAGGAATGTGTAATCCTTTTGCACGGACTCGGACGCACCGAATTTTCCATGTCTCGTGTCGAAAGTGAGCTCAAGCGGGATGGATACGTGGTCGTGAATCATTCCTATCCATCCACATCCGCAGGCATTCCAGAATTGAGCAAGGTTGTGGGCACGTCGATTGAGCAGTGCCGCGCGATGGGTTCATCCAACATTCATTTCGTCACCCATTCTCTTGGCGGAATCCTGGTCCGTACCTACTTCCAAACCAACACCGCACCCGATGCGAAGCGAATCGTGATGCTCGGCCCTCCGAATCACGGAAGCGAAGTGGTCGATATGCACAGCGATGAATGGTGGTTCAAATGGTTCACCGGTCCGGCCGGACAGCAACTTGGAACCACCGGCGACGAGAGCATCCCCATCCAGCTGGATCCCATCCCTCTCGAAATTGGCATCATTGCGGGTACCGCGAGTGTCGATCCGCTGTTTTATTTCTCATTTGATAAGCCGAACGACGGCAAAGTATCGGTTGAAAGCGCGATGCTGCCCGAAATGAAGGATTTCATGACGGTATCGAACGATCATACGTTCATGATGTACTCGAGCGAGGTGATCCGACAGGTGAAAGCGTTCTTGCGCGACGGTGAATTCGATCGAAACCGATTTGAGGAATGAGAGGGCTCTACCACTCCACCCGTGCCACGACCGGCAAGTGATCCGACGCGTAATTCCCACCTCTGAACGTCGACAATATCGCATGCTTGGTAACCGTCGCTCCTTTTGGCACGAAGATATAATCAATGCGACGCGCGTCGGGGGAGTTGCGCACAGCGAATCCCTCAAATGTGAAATGCGGACCCACATGTGGGGTTTTCGTCACATGAAACGCATCCTTTATCGCGGGCGGACCTTCACGCAAGATCCGGTACACCGGGTTGTCTTCCGTGACATTGAAATCCCCCATCAGCACAAACGGCTCGTCTCCGGCAACACGTTGTATGGTTTTCAGAATAAGCCGGGCTGATTGCTCGCGCGCGATTTGTCCGACGTGATCGAAATGGGTGTTGAACACATGGATAATGGTGCTGTCTTCGCGATTCCGGAAGGATCCGTATGTGAGGATGCGGGGAAGGGCGGCATCCCACGACTTGGAAGGAACTCGAGGTGTTTCAGACAGCCAATCGGTATGATCGGACCCCGGAATCAGCTCGAACTCTGCATCATTGTACATCAGAGCAGAAAATTCGCCGGCCTTTGCGCCATCATTTCGTCCTACACCGATGTAGGTGTATCCATCCAATTCGTCGACGAGATAATCCAACTGATGCGCCAATCCTTCTTGGGTGCCGATGAAATCGGGCTGTTCATATCGGATGATGGCGGCCACATGCGCTTTCCGATTGTCCCATTTGTTGATCCCATCCGAATCGGTATCGAACCGGATGTTGTATGTCATGAACGTGATTTGAAGGATCAGCGCGACGTGGAGCATGGTTTCATTCTTTTCGTAACGCCAGAATCGCCACGAGTAGTGTGGTCACGGCCGCTGAAAAGAGACACCAGGTGCAGAACGCATTCAGAACGAACGCCTGTAGATAGACCAGCCACAAACTGAAGGCGAAGCCGCTCAGATTTACCAGAAACAATCCGTTCAGGATTTTGGCATTCTCACTTTGCATGTAGGCCGTGATGCCGATCACGCAGATCAGATAGTAGGCATAGCCGAGAAAGGCGAGAGGAATTCCGAAGATGCTGGAAAACTCGCTATTCAACACGGTATCGCAACCGTCGGATAGCAGGCATCCCGCATTATCCCGATACAAATGCTTTACGGTGAGGTAGGTGGCATCGGCGTATCCAGCCAACGCTAACGCAGCATACGCGAATCGGGATGTGGATTTCATAGTTTTTCGAGCTCGACTTTCACCAGATTTCGGAATCCGTCGACATCACCCGGATTGCGAACCAACGTTCCGTTGAAGAAAAATGCCGGTACGGATGGGATGTTCAACTGCCGACCCGAATTGAAATCACGATCAATTTTTGCGATGATGTCGGGGTTGCGGAGATCTTGCTGAAATTGGACGTCGTTCAGCTCCAACTGACGGGCCATTTGAAGGAAAACGGTCGTGGGGATGCCACGGGTCCAAGCGGCTTGGTTGGTCATGATCAAGTCGTGCATCTCCCAGAATTTGCCTTGGCGCCCGGCGGCTTCGGCGGCAGCCGCAGCGGTCTTCGCATATTGATGGCTTGGAAGCGGGAAGTGCCGGAATACGAAATAGACGTCGTCACCGAATTCTTCCATCACTTGCTTCACGATCGGATGAAAATAACCGCAAGCGCCACACTGGTAATCGCCATATTCAACGATACGAAGGGCTGCATCCGGATTGCCCATTCCCCATTCCGTGCCAACAGGCTGCAAATCAGCCATGGCTCCGGCGCCCGCGGGTGAAGCTGCGTTGGCATCGGGTTTGGCGATGAACCAAATCGAGCCAGTTAGGATGACGAGAACGGTGATGAGTCCGCCCCAAAGGACGATGGGTGACGTTTGACGGGATTTCGTGGTAGCCATGAGGTAATTTTGATGTTTATTCTATCAAGTTCGTGCTTTTTGGGTAATGGGACAAGAAATGCGGATTCTAAAAAGCATGTTGTCCGCAAGTCACTCTAAACTCACTACAAATTGCCACGGAAATATCACATGATCCATCGCAGACACCGATTGGAGTATATGTTAACTTGCGGACAGTATAACTCTATACCTAATTAATTAGAATTTCCAACGTTTATTATCAACTACTTAACCGAATGTACACGTCTGGATTCGCACGTTTTATTCCTAAATCTGTGCAGTTCCAAGTTTGGTATTGACTTTGCATCCCTTGTGTGTAAAAAGTCAAAAAACGGCCTGGTTAGCTTGATTACAAGGATTCCCTATTTAGAGGAAAATTCCATAAGCCATTATCAAAAAGCCAATTGTTTAACCATTTGGTTGACAAAACATCGAATCAATCACACTAACATCATTTTTGCGGTTTTCACCACTTGCGGACACTCATCCCCTACTCCTAACCAAAATCACACCTCGACTCCCCGTATCTTCCCGCATGACTTACCTCTCCGTTGAGAATCTCTCAAAATCGTTCGGACTTAAAACCCTCTTTTCCGGCCTTACGTTCGGTTTATCCCGTGGCGACAAAACCGCTCTCATCGCTAAAAATGGTACCGGGAAATCCACTCTTTTACGCATACTCGCCAAGCAAGAACCACAAGATTCCGGCCTTTTATCCATTCGGAACGGTCTTCGCATCGGTTATCTCGAACAAGATCCTGCTCTCGACCCGAAAAAAACCATCCGCGAATTCATTTCCACAGGTGAGTCAGACTTGGTTCGCATCGCTCTGGATTATGAAATCGCTGTCGAGCGTCAATCGGAAGATTACAACGAGACCACCCATGCCGCGTTCGAAAAGGCCTTCGCCGCGATGGATGCGGCCAACGCTTGGGATTATGAGCAGCGAATGCATCAGATCCTGGGTAAGCTCGACATCCATCATTTAGATCAGCCCATTTCCACGCTGTCCGGCGGCGAGCGCAAACGCGTGGCCTTGGCTTTCGTTTTGCTCGACAAACCCGATCTGTTGATTCTCGATGAGCCGACCAACCATCTCGATGTGAACATGATCGAATGGCTAGAAGCTTACTTAATGAAAGAAATGGTGACATTGCTGATGGTGACGCACGATCGCTATTTCCTCGACCGAGTGTGCGACCACATCCTCGAGATCTACAACGGAAACTTGTATCACCACACCGGCAATTACGGCGATTATCTGGTTTCGCGCGCCGAACGCGAGCAGATTCTGAGTGTCGATGCCCATAAGGCCGACCGCCTTCTGAAAAAAGAGATGGATTGGATGCGGAAGTCGCCCCGGGCCCGCACAACGAAATCAAAATCACGCATCGATGCCTTCTATCGGCTCCAGGATAAAGTGGGTAGCGGCACCACGGAAACCGACATCCAGCTCGATATGAAAATCACCCGCCTCGGCGGACAAGTGCTGGAAGTGACCAACATCCAAAAACGATTCGGCGAAAAAGTCATCTTAAATGGCTTCAGCTATTCCTTCAAACGAGGCGAGCGGATCGGCGTGATCGGCGGTAATGGAGCCGGAAAAAGTACGTTCCTCAATATTCTGACAGGTGCGGAACCGGTCGATTCGGGCACCATCGAAACCGGAAGCACCGTCCAATTCGGTCATTACAAACAACAAGGACTCACCCTTCCTGCCGACAAACGGGCGATCGATGTATTGAAGGATGTTGCCGAAGTGATCGAATTGTCGGATGGATCGCGCATAAGCGCGGGTCAGTTCCTTGAGCGGTTCCGATTCAATTCCGAAACCCAGTACACGCCCATCGGTAAGTTGAGCGGCGGGGAAAAACGCCGACTCGGACTGATGATGGCGCTCCTCCGTCATCCCAACTTTTTGATTTTGGATGAACCGACAAATGACTTGGATCTGGAGACGCTTCAAATCTTGGAAGAATTCTTACTCGGATTCGGCGGCTGTCTGATCATCGTGAGTCACGACCGGTTCTTCATGGATAAGCTCGTCGAACACTTTTTCGTGTTTGAAGGGGATGGAGTCGTGCGCGATTTCAATGGTTCGTATATGGAATATCGGGCCTTGGCCGATCGCAAAGCCGAGCCCGCCGCGAAATCGGCGCCTGTGGCCGCATCCGCACCTGCATCCAAACCAGCGAACAAAGACAATCGCAAGGTGAGGGATTTGGAAAAAGCAATTGATGCTCTCGAAACCGAAAAAAGCTTGTTGGAGACGATGATTGGAAGTGGGGACTTATCGGATGAGGACCTCATCGAAACATCGAAGCAATATGGAGACGTGGTCGCGAATTTGGAGTCAAAAATGAATGAATGGATAGACGCACAGTGATACTGTCCGCAAGTGGTCCTATTTCGAATCGGCGCTAAAACATCGATATTCAGCTTGAATCGACAATTTTAAGTTATTATTTGCATGGAGTTACGTTTGACTTCCGGACAGCATCCTCAACACACCCTCCTCATCACAGGCGCATCGGGGATGGTGGGTGAAGGCGTTCTGCTGATCGCGCTTCAGGATCCCGAGATGACCAAAGTTATTGTATTGGGTCGACGTGCGTGCGGACACTCGCATCCCAAACTCACTGAAATCCTACATCCGGATCTGATGGATATTTCACCGATCGCGGATCATTTGCAAGGCATCGATTCGTGCGCGTTTTGTCTGGGTGTGTCGTCGGTCGGGAAATCCGAAGCCGAGTACACATCCCTCACTCACACGCTCACATTGAGTATTGCGAGAGTTTTGGCAGAGAAAAATCCGAACATGAGATTCTTGTATGTGTCCGGAGTCGGTACGGATCGCACGGAGAAGGGGCGGTCGATGTGGGCACGGGTGAAAGGCCGCACCGAGAATGATTTATTGAAGCTTCCGATCCGAGCTGCGTATGGTGTCCAGCCCGGTTTTTTGCTTCCGATTCCAGGTCAACTACACGCATTGCCCTATTACCGATACGTGAACTGGTTGTACCCGGTTCTTCGTGTGCTTGCTCCGAAATCCGCGTGCACGTTGCCTGAACTTGCTCAAACCATGATTCGCGTTGCGAAGCACGGACATTCGAGCGACGTCATCACCGTAACCGATATGCGTTCATGACGATCCTTCTTTTCATTATCGGACTCATTTTCCTTGTCGCCGGTGCGGAAGCGCTCGTGAAAGGTGCGTCCAGCTTGGCAGGACGAGTAGGAATATCCCCACTTGTAATCGGGCTGACGGTCGTCGCGTTCGGAACCAGCGCTCCGGAAATGGCTGTGAGTGCGGCGGCCTCATTGAATGGCCAATACGATTTGGCGATGGGAAATGTGGTTGGGAGCAACATTTTCAATGTGCTGTTCATCTTGGGTGTTTCGGCGCTGATCATGCCCTTGGTGGTGTCGCATCAACTCATCCGCTTGGATGTGCCGTTGATGATCGGTCTGTCGGTACTATTATTGTTTTTAGGCTGGGATGGGACCATACAACGCTGGGAAGCTGTTTTGCTTTTCTCAGGGATCATCATCTACACGGTTTTTCTCATACGGCAAAGCCGAAAGGAAATGGCTGCCTCGGAGTCCTCCACGGATGCCATCCCATCCGGATCAATCTGGCTGAACGGAGTGTACATCATCGGAGGATTGACGCTACTTGTTGTCGGATCGGGATGGTTGGTAGACTCGTCCATCGCGTTCGCGAACTATTTCGGGGTGAGTGAGCGCATTATCGGACTAACGATCGTCGCAGCAGGAACATCGCTTCCGGAATTGGCCACATCCGTACTGGCCAGCATCCGAGGCGAACGGGATATCGCGGTCGGAAATGTGGTCGGAAGCAATGTTTTCAACATCCTGAGTGTATTGGGACTGTCGGGCATGTTGTCTCCGATTGGCTTGAGCGTGTCCACATCCACCTTGTCGTTCGATCTTCCGGTCATGATTCTTGCCGCAGCCATCTGCTTGCCCTTGTTCTTCACAGGGATGAAAATTTCGCGATGGGAGGGGGGATTTTTCCTGGTGGCGTATGTGGCTTATACATTTTGGCTGGTACGTTGATTTTTATCACGGTCTTTTTTCGGAATGAAACGAGCTGGAAACGACGATTTTGGATTTTTAAAAAGAATATATGTTTTTATAAAACAGGAGCTTGCACGATTAATTGGTTATTTAAAGAGTTGTACTGTCCGCAAGTCCACATAGATACCTAACCGTGCATCGTTTACGTTAGAAGTGATTTAATGCTTTATTTGTTAGTAGACTAGAGGGACTTGCGGACAGCATCTTCCTCCCTTACACCGCCTTCCGATACCTAACCACCGCCGCGGTGTTCAGCGCCACCGCGAACATCGTCAGAATTACAAGAGTCTTCCACACGTCGGCCAGGCTGGCGCCGACCAGCATCACCCGGCGCATGAGATCCATAAACCACATCACCGGATTGAACCAGGTTACGATCTGAGCCCATTCTGGCATGCTGGTGACGGGAGTGAACAACCCGCCCATCAAGATGAACACCACCATCATGAACCACGCCACGAGCATCGCTTGCTGTTGGGTGTCGGCCAAGGTGGAGATGAACAATCCCAGCCCCAAAATCGCCAACATGTAGATCATGGCCGAGCCGAAGATCAGTACCAAGCTACCTTTCACTTCCACACCGAATAATAGATATCCGAGTAATATTCCGAATGCGAGTTCAGCGAGGGCGATGACCCAGAACGGCATCAGTTTCGCGATGATGAACTGATGTTTGCGGATGGGAGTCACATTCAACTGTTCCATGGTGCCGAGTTCGCGCTCACGAACAATGTTCATCGCGCTGAGGAAACCCCCGATCATCGTCACCAGCACGACCAAAATTCCCGGAACCATGTACTGGGCGTCATCCAATCGCGGATTGTTCCGATACCTGCCCTCAAGCTTCGTCCGACCTTCCCCCATCACATTCAACGTTCCCATCGCATATTGGACGGCCAAATTCGCGGTGAGTCCGTCCACGGCGTCAACCATCAGTTGCAATTCGGGCCTCTGTTCGAATCCGTTCGGGATGACGACCACCATCCGCGCGTCTCCTTGCTGCAGGACATCGAACGCCGCAGGTGAATCCGTCACCATCCCCATCAGATCGATGGTTTCGCTGGCATCGAGGCGTTGAATGAGTTCGCGCGAGGCCGAGGTACCATCATTGTCCTGCACCACGACCGGAATATGCTTCACATCGAACGTGGCCACATTCACCAGGATCACGAGCTGGATGAGCGGCATCACGAAAATGATGGGCAGCATCGCCTTATTGCGAAAAATCTGCAGGAATTCTTTGCGGATGAGGAAACCGAGGATGCGCATATCAATCCAAGCGGATATTGAGGTTTTTCAGACTGATGCCGATCAGCGCGACCGTCATCCCAACAAGAATCAGCGTCTGGGGCCATAATTCGGCGATTCCATTTCCTTTCAACATGATTCCCCGAACGATGTCCAAGAACCATCGTGCCGGCACCGCATGACTCAGCGCATACAATGGGGCTGGCATGTTGTCGACCGGATAAATCAAGCCGGATAGTAGGATGGTGGGTAGCAACAACCCCCCGAGAGCCACCATCATCGCTACCTGTTGGGTTTTGGCCTTAGTCGAGATCACGATTCCAAGCGAGAGCGCGGTGAGTGTGAACAAAAACGCTTCGATGAAAAACAGCGTGATGCTACCGATGAAGGGCACCTCGAACACGAACGTGGCGATGAACAATACCGAACACACATTCACCAGGGATAGAATCAGATAGGGAATGACTTTCCCCAAAATGATGTCGACGGGCGACAACGGCGATGCCAGCAACGTTTCCATCGTTCCCAATTCTTTTTCTCGAGTGATGGAAATGGATGTCATCAGCGCCGAAACCAACATCAGAATGAGCGCGAT
>CAYPOI010000064.1:0-15100 GCA_964412365.1 uncultured Chitinophagales bacterium
CTAGCTCGAAACAATGCTCCTAGCTCGAAACCCAACATTTATAATTTTAAATTTAAAATTTTAAAGTTCATTGGCTAAAACCTTCCAAATACCAAGGATCTACGAATCCCCCGTCATCCGGCAGATTAAGGAGTTCCGTGCGTCGCAAGACGGCATGAAGAAGGATATGAAGCCGGCGGTACTGGATTTTGGTCCGGTGCGGTTCCTCATCCCCCGCCATTTCGGGTTTTGCTATGGCGTTCAGAACGCGATCGACATCGCGTACAAGACCATCTTCGAAAACAAAGGAAAGCGGATTTTCCTGCTCAGCGAAATGATTCACAACCCGACGGTGAATGAAGATCTGCTCTCGAAAGGTGTGAAATTCCTGTTTGAACCAACCGGCGCCGAACTCATCCCGCTTGACAGTCTCACACCGGACGACATCGTGATCGTCCCGGCGTTCGGTACCACGTTGGAGATGCAAGCCCGACTCAAGGCCCGCGGTATCGATCCATATCAGTACGACACCACGTGTCCGTTCGTAGTGAAAGTATGGCGACGCGGCGAGCAGCTAGGCAAAAAAGGTCATGCCTTGGTGATCCACGGGAAATATCAGCACGAAGAAACCCGTGCCACGTTCTCCCACTCAGCGAAAAGCGGTCCGGTCGTGGTGGTTTTCAATGTGGAGGAAGCCCGTATCCTCGCCGATTTCATGCTTGGCAGACGCCCATATTCCGAATTCGAGGCGGTATTCGGGCACAAAGCCACACCGGGCTTCGATCCGGTCCATGATCTGGCCAAATTCGGGGTGATCAATCAGACCACGATGCTCGCCACCGAAACCAGCGAGGTAATGGATGTCTTGAAGGATGCGGCCACATTATTGGGCTATTCCTTTGCCGACACCAGCGACACCCTGTGCTACGCCACCAATGAAAACCAAGCCGCCACGTATGGCTTGCTGGATGAACACGCCGATCTGGCGATGGTAGTGGGTGGCTACAATTCATCGAACACGATGCATATCGTGGAACTGCTGGAACGCAAATTCCCGACCTATCATATCCGGGATGCGGCCGAATTCCCATCCCCGAATCATATCCGGCATTTCAATCAGTGGGATAAGCAGATGCGCGACACGCCGGACTGGCTTCCAACATCCTCCACGAATCCCATCACGATTGCATTGACCAGCGGCGCGTCGTGTCCGGATGCCTTGGTGGATGTGGTCATCCTCAAGATTGTGGGATTTTTCGAAGGCTCCGCGGGTGTGGATGAGGCGATGGCGCCTTATTCGGCGACGACGTGATAGTACGAAACCGTTCGTGGTTGAAACGAACGAATGCGGATATGCAGCGACGATTCCGTGCGCTCGATCTGCGGCACCACAAAGCCGGTTGAATCGCGAGTAGCCATCGTATAAGGCACATAGGCCGCGAAGAGCACCTGGGCCAAGCTACGAGTGTATTCTTCGATGGGAACGTCGTATTTGACCGTCACGAAGGTCGGACTATACACCACATCCCGGTTTCGAGGCTGGCCACGGGTGCGAATGGGTATGCGCACTTCACCTTCCGTAAACTCGGTCACATCTGCTTCGATGCGCACACTCGGATGCGATACCTGCATGATGTACGAGGGTTCTACCAATGAAAGCGTCAAATCCAAGGCATCGCGCACACCGGTGATTTCGTCTCGACGTGTGGGCCACGAGCGGATGGTGTCGAGCACGGATTTCGCCCCGGCGATGTCCACGCTATCGGGAAACAGGCGGATGGGACCCACCAAATCGTATCGATTCCGGAAATCGATTTGCAAGCGCGGCTCCACAGGAACCCGCTTCGTGATGCGTTCGTCGATCCGTATGGTCAGCATAAACGGTTGCACACGCAGCACGTTCACGCCATCAACGGTCAGAAGGTCGCGGGCCGATGCCAGCACATCCACTTCCTCCTGTCGCACATCGAGCACAAGACTAGGCAGATTTCCATACAGACTCATAAGATTCCATCCGGGTCCGTTCAACGTCACCTGGACGGATGTCGGAATCGGTTGGCGCAGCGCCATTCCTTCGGCCAGATCTCCCATCACCACAGGTAATTCGGTTGTGATCGTAAACTCGCGATCCATGTTCACCATGAACCACAGTCCGATCGCCAACACATACGCCACGCCCAGCACCATCACTTTTTCGCGTTTGGTGAACGTGCCGGCATCATCGTTTGACATCGAAGGTGAAAACCACCCTCTGATATCAGCCAAGGACAACAATCTCTTTAATAATCTCTTCTTTGACTTCGGCATTCAGGCGTGTTTGGATGGAAAACCGTTGCATGTGCACCTCATGGCGCCACGAGGCGTTGGGGATGCGGACCAGCAAGGTTGTTCCGTTGAATTTAAGCTGTGTGCACTCCGATGCAATGCGATCTCCCACCACTTTCGGAAACAAGTGCAATACCATTCCCCTCTTCATCGCCTTCTTTTGCGGGAAGCGTTCGATGAACGTGTTCAATAACCGATCCAGGGGTTCAGGGTTCTTACTGGGCATGGAAGGTAAAATGGTGATGCCGGCCGTTAAAGTCCAACACATTCAGTAACGGATCCGGATTCGCCGCGGTGATGAAGGTCTGACCTTGTTGCTCATCGAGCATGGTCAGCAAGGTCGCTATTTTTTTCGGATCGAGGTCACCAAAGACATCATCCAACAGAAAAATGGGTTGGTCGTCGAGGCGCTCTGCGTAGAATCGGCGTTGGGCCAGTTTCAAGGCGAAGGCGAACAGGCGATGCTGACCTTGGGAGCCGAATCGGCGCAGTTCGATGCCATCGAGGTAGAACACGAGGTCGTCGCGATGCGGACCCATCAGCGTCATACCACGCTCCATTTCCTTGGGCCGCATCTCGACCAGCTTCGCTCGGAAATCGGCTTCGTCGTCTGCGGAGGTCTTGTATCGGAACGTCGGAACGTGTCCCACTCCCGCCATAAACGCATATTCTTCGGCCATGAACGTCTCGAATTCGGCCAGAACCTGCCTGCGTTTGGCGATGATGCGGGATCCGGTGCGCACGAGGGCATCATCCCACGCGTCGAGCATGTCCCCCACGGGCTTCCGATGCAACGCGTAGGCGATCAGAATTCGGTTGCGCTGGCGCACCACGCGCCGATACTCCATCAAATCCTGCAAGTACGTGGACGAGGCTTGGCTGATGAGCGCGTCTATGAACGTGCGGCGTTCCTCGGGTCCTTCCCCGGTGAGTTTACGGTCTTCGGGACTGAGCACCACCACAGGCACACGTCCGATGAGATCGGCCAGGCGCTCGAGCGGACTATCGTTCACGAAAAACGTCTTTCCCTCGCCTCGGCTGTAAGTGCACGACAGGGTGAAGGCGTCGCGGATGGAACCGCCGAACGAGCCCTTCAATGAAAAGGAGCTACGTTCGTGATGCGACACGAATTGATCGGATGCCGTCACGAAACTGCGACTCATGCACAGATAGTGAACGGCATCGATCGCATTGGTTTTCCCCGCGCCATTGGGACCCGAGAGCAAGTTCACTCCCGGTGCCCAATCCAGGCTCAGATCCGTATGATTGCGGAAATGATCCAGTTCGATGCGGGTACAAAACACGTCATTCCTCGTCGTCGAGAAGGATATCTTCGTTGTTATCCTCTTCCCGACGCGGGTTGGCTTCGTTCACAACCAAGGCGCGATCCATGAACACCGTGTTGTTCAGATGTTCGATGGCGGCCAAGGCCTCATCCTGTTCGGGCATTTCCACGAAGGCATACCCTTTGGAACGGCGAGTGGCTTTATCGCGGACGATAAAGGAACGGGTCACCCCTCCGAAATGAGCGAACAGCTCTTCCAGATCCTGTTTTTTTACCTTCCAGGCAAGGTTTCCTACGTAGATGTTCATATCAGACGTTGAATGCGTCGCGACCGAGGAAGATGCTGGATTCGCCCAGTTGTTCTTCGATGCGGAGCAATTGATTGTATTTGGCGATCCGATCGGTGCGGCTCATGGAGCCGGTTTTGATCTGACCGGCGTTGGTCGCTACGGCGATGTCGGCGATCGACACGTCTTCGGTCTCACCGGAGCGATGGGAGATCACCGCGGTATAACCGGCTTTATGCGCCATTTCGATCGCATCCAGGGTTTCGGTGAGGGTTCCGATTTGGTTCACTTTGATCAGGATGGAGTTGGCTGTGCCAGACTCGATGCCTTTGGCCAAACGGTCGGTGTTGGTCACGAACAAATCGTCACCCACCAACTGCACTTTGTCGCCGATGGCGTCGGTAAGGGACTTCCATCCCGTCCAATCGTTTTCGTCCATACCGTCTTCGATGGAGATGATCGGGTATTTCTTGCACCAATCGGCCCAGAATGCGGCCATTTCTTCAGATGTGCGCTTGGAACCGTCGCTCCATTTGAACTCGTACAATCCGGTTTTCTTGTTGTAAAACTCGGATGAGGCCGGATCGAGAGCGATCATCACATCCTCGCCTGGTTTGTAACCGGCTTTTTCGATGGCGATCAAAATCACTTCAAGAGCTTCTTCGTTTGATTTCAGGTTCGGTGCGAAACCGCCTTCATCGCCCACCGAGGTGTTGTAGCCACGGCTAGTCAACACTTTCTTCAGGTTGTGGAAGACTTCATTCCCGATTTTCAGCGCACCGGTAAAAGTCTGCGCGCCAACCGGCATGATCATGAATTCCTGAAGATCGACGTTGTTGTCGGCATGCGAACCACCGTTGATGATGTTCATCATCGGGAGGGGAAGCACTTTTGCATTCACGCCGCCCAAGTAGCGCCACAGGGGCATGCTGAGGCTTTGAGCTGCGGCATCGGCTACCGCGAGGGACACACCAAGAATCGCATTGGCACCGAGTTTCGATTTGTTCGGGGTGCCGTCGAGGGCGATCATGTAATTGTCGACGTCAATCTGGCTGTACACATCAAAACCGACCAGCTCAGACGCGATCGTGTCATTCACATTGTCGACCGCTTTAGAAACACCTTTGCCCATGTAGGCGGATGGGTCTTCGTCACGCAATTCCGCCGCTTCATACTCACCTGTGGAAGCGCCGGATGGTACCGCCGCACGTCCTACAATCCCTGAATCTGTGATCACATCCACTTCTACGGTGGGGTTGCCGCGGGAGTCAAAAATCTGCCGAGCAACAATATCTTCGATAATAGCCATAAAGGTCCTTTTACATCTGTTTTTAGGTCCTTTAAGGTACGGCTAAACCGACTGAATTACCACATCCCGCCAATAACGAGCGTGATCACAGGGGATGCGAAATAGCGCTGTTTTCCGGCTCCTTTCACCACCGCGAATGCACCTATGTTCGGGTTGTAGCCAAGTACGTTGACGGGTTCGAGCACTTGAATGCCATCGGGATAATACTGGTAGTAATAGCCGAGTTTGATGCTTTGAAGTGACTTGAAATTATCTCCAAAATCAGCGCCGAGGGCAAATTGTCCGGCCATTCCTTTCACCCAGCTTCCGTCACCCCAACCTTGAAGCGCATCGTTTGGGAAGGTGTCGGGGTCGCGACCCGGCACCGGACCAGGAATGAGCGTCTGACTCGGATCATCGAAATAGTAATACGGGACGTTCTCATACCCTTGCTGATTGTAATACGGGTAGACGAAGGCCAACGATGGACCGATTTGTCCGGACAGATAGATGCGGAAGTTGTCTGACACGGCATTCGCAAACACCCGTTGACGCACACCGATCAGCAATGGAAAAGCCATGATCCGATTCTGTTTGTTGGGAACCACTTGCTGACCCGAATAGAACTGGAAGCTTTGCTCGGTATCGTCTTTGAGGCCAGACCAATGGGTTTCGAACACGAGATCCGTGAAATCACCGACCGACCGACGGTATTCGGTTCCGACGGCGAATCCGAAATTATTGATGGTCAGGTTGAAACCCCAAGCGTTTTTGAGACCGTCAGAAAACGAAGTCCGTGGTTTTTGAATGGAACGAACATCCGGCTCTTGGCCGGCTTGGGCGCTCGCAACAGCCATTGGGGCGGCGAGAATCAGAATGAGAAGAAAATGACGTGAATGCATATTGTATAAAATACGTTACGATGATTTACGTTCCCTCATCTGTGAGGTGCGTATATTATAGCCCCTCATGACAATATAGAACGAACGGAGATCATTGAACGTATGAGCATGACGAGAAAATTCATTGTGTACGGCCCAGCCGATACACTGCAACGCATGCCGTTGGCCTTATTGGAAACAAGCAAACCGTCGCACACTTATCGCTACAGCACATCAGACGCAGAAGAGTCCGTCCATGTCCTCACGTATGAGGACAAGCCAAAGATGCATCAACCCAATCTCAGTGTGATCACGATATTGGAGTATTCCGCCCGATCTCTCAAAATCGATGTGGTCACCACCGGTGGCCGAGTCGCATTTCGTTCCGCCCTCACGGAAGAGATTCCGCTGAATGACACCGTGACCGATCATATCTTGGATTACACGAAACGTCTGGGATTGACCATTCAGGAAGTGTTTGAAACTGCAGACAGCGAAACCGGATCCTGACGAGTTATGGACGATCCAACGGATGATCCGTTGGGCCACGGACTATTTCACGTCGAGGGGCGTACCGTCACCTCGCCTCAGCATCGAGTGGCTTTTGGCCGACTTGCTGCGCATGAAACGGTTGGAGCTATATACACGATTCGACCGACCCTTGTCGCAGTCCGAGCTTGGTATGTTGCGTTCATGGGTGAAACGACGTGCGGCGCATGAACCGCTTCAGTACATCACTGGGTCAACCGATTTTTATCATGCACGCATCCAGGTGAACCCGTCGGTGCTTATCCCCCGGCCAGAGACGGAAGAATTGGTGACATTGGTTCTGGAATCGGTTATGGATGACAGACCGAAACGAGTGTTGGATATCGGAACCGGTTCGGGGTGCATTGCCATCGCCCTGAAGATGGAGCGGCCCGAATGGGACGTAACCGCCATCGACCTCAGCGAAGACGCTCTCGCTACCGCACGTACAAACGCGGAGTTGAACAAGGTCGACATCCGGTTCTTGAAAGCCGATTTTTTGACAGGAAACGGAATGCCGCAAGGCCCCTTCGACCTCATTGTATCCAATCCGCCCTACATCCGAAAAGAGGAAGCGAAGGATATGGATAAACAGGTGTTGGAACACGAACCGCACATGGCATTGTTCTGTGAAGATGTGACAGATGTGTACGCCAAGCTCGCCTCCTTCTCAGCTGGGAACTTGCAACCCGAAGGGGCGCTTTGGGTGGAGTTGAATGAGGAATATGACCCGTCTCAGAACGGCTTGATGCCCGTAGGCACCGGTAGCGCGGTCATACGGGATTCGGCAGACAAAAATCGCTTCTTACGAATGTGGATAATTTGTTGAAAAGTTTTTACGGTCCTAAAATCGAAGCTCCACTTTGTAAAAATCCGTGTTACCGAATTGTTGGGTAATGTCAATAGCTACCCACATCTTTTTTGAATAATTCGTCAAACCACTGCCTATCAATGAGTTAGTGTGTGGATAAAATTGTGGATAACTTGGCTGAATTGGGTGAATATCTGTGTTGCGAAGGTGGGGAACTTTCGGCAATTTAGACCTCAGCAGAAAGAATCGGACTTTCTGGTTTGTGGATAACCCGTTCGCACCAACTGGTTGGACGATTCCGAAAAATGGCATAAAGGAGCATATCACCTTGGGTAACGAAGCGGCCTCTGCGGCTTGGAGTCAGTGTCTCGACATCATTCGGGATAATATCAATTTTCAAAAGTTCAAGTCGTGGTTTGAGCCCATCAAACCCGTTAAGTTGGAGAACAACACCCTGACAATTCAGGTGCCCTCGCAGTTCTGGTACGAGTGGCTGGAAGAGCATTATTATGGCATGCTTCGGTCGACCTTGTCGAAAGTGCTTGGTCCGGATGGCAAACTAGAGTATTCTATTGTGATGGAACGGGCGGAAGACACCTTTGGAGGCACTTCGGTTCGCATGCCCCAACGTCCGGTTCCGCCAACCAAACCGCAAGAGATTTCGGGGTATTCGAGTTACAATATGGGGACGATACAAAATCCGTTCGTGATTCCGGGAATCCGGAAAACCCGCATCGAGTCGAATCTGAACCCGAATTACATCTTCGAGCGGTACATCGAAGGCGATTGCAACCGTCTCGCCCGCTCCGCGGCCATGGCCATCGCAGAAAACCTGGGCAGCAATTCCTTCAATCCGTTTTTCATCTATGGTGGCGTGGGTTTGGGCAAGACCCACCTCATCCAGAGCATCGGCAACAAGATCAAGCAGGACTATGGGGATGAAAA
The DNA here is from genome assembly GCA_964412365.1 of uncultured Chitinophagales bacterium. Classification (GTDB taxonomy): domain Bacteria; phylum Bacteroidota; class Rhodothermia; order Balneolales; family HLUCCA01; genus CAMTWZ01. The sequence continues at coordinate 8,330 of CAYPOI010000064.1, forward strand.
ATCGGTCCTGTACACCTCCTCTGAAAGCTTCACCAATGAGTTCGTGCATGCGATCCGGAACAACCGGTCGAGCGAATTCACCATGTTTTACCGGAACATCGATGTCCTGATTGTCGACGACATCCAGTTTTTCAGCGGAAAAGAGAAAACACAGGAAGAGTTCTTCCACATCTTCAATGCCTTGCATCAAGATGGGAAGCAGATCATTCTGAGCAGCGACCGCGCACCGAAAGACGTGCCCGATATCGAAGAACGCCTCATTTCCCGTTTCAACTGGGGGCTGAGCGCCGATCTGCAAATGCCGGATTTCGAAACGCGCTATGCGATCCTCGAATACAAAGCCCGCGACAACGGCATCGAGTTCGATCCCGATATCTTCGAATTCATCGCCTACAATTTCAAGACGAGCATCCGAGACCTTGAAGGTGCCATCATCAAATTATTGGCCACATCCTCGCTGCAAAAGATCGACAACATCGACTTGGTGATGGCCAAGCGCATCCTCAAGGATATGGTGAAGGAGACGAAACGCCACATCTCGATCGACACCATCCAATTGCAGGTCTGTGATTATTTCGGCATCGACCCCGACAAAGTGCGTGAGAAAACCCGCAAGCAGGAAGTGGTGGAAGTGCGTCAAATCGCCATGTACTTGTCCAAGAACATGACCAAGAGCTCGCTCAAGACCATCGGATTGCAATTCGGTGGACGCGACCATTCCACCGTCATTCACGCCATCACATCCGTTGAAGAGCGCATGAAATCGAGCTCCAAGCACGCGCGTATCATCAAAGACATCCAGCAGAAGATTGAGTTGGCCGCATTCTGATGGGTAGTTGCTTGTCGTTAGTTGTTCGTTGTTAGTGGATGTATGGGAACAGTGACCATAAAATCGATGGTTTTTCGTGCGAAACATGGTGTTTTACCTTTCGAAAAGCAGGATGGGAACACCTTTGAGGTGGATGTGATCGCTGAACTCGACATCCTTCCGGCCGGAGAATCCGACGACCTGACTCAAACCTTCGACTATAGCCGAGCCCATGCCATCGCAACGCAAGTGATGGCCAGCGCTTCGGTCGATCTGATCGAGACCTTAGTGATGCGCATCGGAGCTGGCATCCTGGCTGAATCCCCCGACCTCACCGAACTCACGGTGGCCGTGCGCAAACTGAATCCACCCATCGGTCGAGAAACCGCTTACAGCGAAGTGAGGCACACATGGCGGATGTGATCATCGCGATGGGCTCGAATCTGGGAGATCGGTCCCGAATGCTTCGCTCCGCGGCGGAATTCCTGCAGACCTTGTCTGAAACGCCGATCGTGGTCTCATCCAACTACGAGACAGAACCCGTTGGCGCATCCACCAGCTTGTATTTGAACGCCGTGGCCCGAATCCGCACATCCCTGAACCCCAGCGACCTCCTGCATCAGCTCAAAGAATGGGAAGTAGGCGTAGGCCGGGATCCCGATGCGCCGCGTTGGACCGACCGCTTGATCGATCTCGACATCATCGACTATGACGGTCATTATTTTGAGTGCGCCGATCTGATCATACCGCATCCGGAATGCTTGAACCGACGTTTTGTGTTGGAACCATTGAAGGAGATTCAGCCGGGATGGGTCCACCCTACCGAAGGCATCCGGATCGACGACGCATTGGAGAAATTACCGTGAACACATTTGATTTCATCGCCATCGAAGGGGTGATCGGGGCCGGCAAAACCACCCTCGCCAATTTGCTATCCCAGAACCATCAAGCACGGTTGGTGCTAGAGGAATTTGAAGACAATCCGTTTCTGCCTCGGTTCTATCAAGACCGGGCCCGATATGCGTTTCAGACTCAGCTATCGTTTTTGGCCAGCCGGTTCAATCAGCAGCGGAATCTGGCTGCCAAAGACCTGTTCCACGACATGACCATCTCCGATTATCTGTTCGACAAAGATCGGATTTTTGCCCGCATCAATCTGAATGATGAGGAACTGGCGCTGTATGACCGTATTTACAGCATCATGAGCAGCATCGCCACCAAACCGGATCTGGTCATTTTCTTGCAATGTTCGGTCGAGAAGCTCATGGACAACATCTACCGCCGCGGACGTCCATACGAGCAAGACATTTCCCCTGATTATCTGGAAGAACTCAACGAGGCGTATAATCAGTTCTTCCATCATTACGACCGCAGCCGATTGCTGGTCATCAACATCAATGAAATCGATTTCGTGAACGAGCCGGAGCATCTGGCCTATATTGAGGACCAGATTTTCCGTCAACCGTTGCGAAATCAACGCATCCATCTGTATCCACGCTGATGCTCAAATTCCTTCTGTATCTCATTCTGTTTTTTGTGTTGGTGAGGTTCATCGCACGCTATATGCTGGGCCGGTTCATCGCCAAGCACGCTCCGAAACCGCATGTCGACGCCAAAGAGCCGTTCAACCGGATCAAAGACGCGGAATTCGAAGACGTCACCGATTCGAAATGAGTGGTTTTTTCCTTACGTTGGTCACCATACACCAACTTAGGAACTTCCGATGAAGTCGTTGATTTCTCTATTCATCCTTCTGGTCGTGGCCACCACGACGCTCGACGCACAGCAACGAATCACGATGGGTCAAACCATCCAAGGAATTCTCGATTCGGGGAGTCTGAAACTCGATGACGGCAGCTACTACAATCTGATCCGGTACGATTCACCGGGAAATGAAACGATTGTGATTTTGTATCAGTCGCCTGATTTTGACACCTATCTGATGCTCGGAACCTTGAACGATGGCGCATTTGAAAGCATCGCATCGGATGATGACGGCGGCGGTGGTACCGATTCCCGAATCGAACACACCTTGACGAACGCAGGAACCTATTACATCCGTGCGAACACATTGGGTGCCGACGAAACCGGATCATACACCCTTAGTCTTCAACGTGGGGGAGCGAGCGCGCCTGTGACGGCCACACGCACATCCACCGGCTCTATTCGGAATCTGCCCATCGGCGAAACGATTTCAGAAGAATTGACATCCGATAATGAAATGTTGCAAGACAGCTCTTATGCCCAACGTTACCGCGTGCAATTGGCAGCCGGGCAACAAGTTCAAATCACCCTGCAAGGAGATGATTTCGATGCCTATCTGATGTTGCTCGACGACGAAGGGACGATTGTTGCCAAAGACGACGATAGCGCCGGGGGGACGGATGCGCGGATCAATTACACATCGGCAAAAACAGGTCCGCACATCATCATTGTCAATTCGTTGGGCAAACAAGAAGAAGGAGCCTTCGCTTTGTTTGTGGAACACATCGGCGGTCCGCAAGCCGGCGATGAGTCCGAGCCGGAACTCACTATCCGACCCATAACCATCGGTCAAACCGTAACCGGTACACTTTCAGCCATTTCACCCGTTCTTGACGACGGGACGTTTTACGACGTCTATACGTTTACTGGGGTACCCAACACAACGATCACCATACAGCTTGAGTCATCTGATTTTGATTCCTACTTGACCTTAGGTTCCTTTTCAGATCAAGAGCTGACCCAATTGGAATCGGATGATGACAGCGGCGGCGGAACCAACTCCCTAATCACATACCTTATTCCTGATTCGGGTTTTTATGTGATTCGCGTGAACACATTAAGCCAAGGGGAATCCGGAACGTACAAACTGAGCGTGATGCCAACCAATACGTCATCGGCATCTACATCCATGATTGGCAAAATCTCCATCGGACAAACCGTTTCCGGCAGTCTAAATACCTTTTCGCCCAAGATGGATGACGACTCCTACTATCACAGCTATGCGATCGTAGGGATTCCAAATACAACCATCACCATCACCTACAGGTCGGAAGCCTTTGATGCCTACCTGTTGTTCGGCACACTTTCCAACAATACGTTCACGAGTATTGTAACGGATGATGATGGAGCCGGTGGCAGCGATTCACAAATCACCTATAGGTTCACCGATTCTGGCACATACATCATTCGAGCGAACACATTAAGCGCCGGATCGACGGGTGACTATACGCTGACAGTAACAAAAAACTGATTCAGTCAGTTGTCGCGCCTCAGGAAGATGATCGTGATATCGTCGGCCTGGGGCATGTTGCCCTGAAAGGCCTCGATATCCTCCATCAGATGTTTGTGTATGTCGTCGATCGATTCGGCGACATGGTCTATCAGGAATTGCTCAAGCAGGGGTTCTTCGAACATCTCGCCATTTTCGTTCTCGGCTTCTGTCACACCATCGGTGTACAGAAGCAGCACGGAACCCGGCTTCATCTCCACCTGCTTCGATTCGAAGAACATCGGATGCATGATGCCCACAACGGGTCCACCGGCTTTCAATTCGGTAAGGGTACCATCCAAATCGACGATATATGGCGGATTGTGCCCGGCATTCACAAAACTCAGAACATGTGTGACGGGATCGAGAATCGCCAGAAACATGGTGACGAACTCGGTTGGACGGGTGTCGTTCGTCACCGCCTTGTTCACCAACATCATCGCTCGGTCGATATCGGTATGTTGCGCGAATTGTGTGCGAAGCGTGGCTCGGAGAGTCGCCATGATGAGGCCTGCGCCGACACCTTTCCCCGACACATCCCCCACAACGAATGCGAATCGTCCATCCTCGAGCGGAATGAAATCATAATAATCGCCCCCCACTTCCAACGCAGGTTTGCTCTGACCGATGATGCTGTACCCTGGCAGATTGGGCAGATGGCGAGGCCATAGATGGCGTTGGATGTCTCGCGCCAAATTAAGCTGCTCTGCCATCTTCTGCTTTTCCAGGTATTCATGGAACAAGCGTTCGCGCTCGAGGGAAATGGCCGCCTGATCGGCCAATCGTTGGAACAATGGGATTTCGGATTCGGGGAAGGTCCCCTCACCGTTGTAATTGATGGCTTGCAGCACGCCGATGAGTTTCCCGTCGGCGTTTTTCATAGGCACGCAAAGAAGATTCCGTGTCACAAACCCAGATCCGGGCACATCGCCACCAAAACGCGGATCTTGACTCACATCCGGCACCAATAAGGGTTGGTTGTTCGTGGCCACCCATCCGGCGATGCCTTGATTCATCGGAATGCGATACCCGGTGATGCGTCCACTGGCTTCTCCTGTGGGAATGCTGATTTCAAGCTCATTCTTTTCTGAATCGAGCAGAAACAAGGAACTGGCTTCCGCATCCATCATGGTTTTCGCGGCTTGCATGATGCTGGTGAGCAACATGTTCAAATCCATCTTGGAATTGATGTGCGCGATCAGATCGAACAGAAGCAATAGGCGCTCTTGGGGTACATTGGACATGGGGTAAATGATAGTGGTTTCTGAGATGAATTGACAATAGGACGTAAAGTGCCTTAAACTCCGCCATGGATTGTTCGCACCCAATCAAAACCTATAAATCAGATCATCTATGTTAAACGAGTTCAAGAAATTTGCCATGAAGGGCAATGTGGTCGACATGGCAGTCGGCATCATCATCGGCACCGCATTTACCGGCGTCGTGCAATCGGTCGTGAAAGATCTGTTGATGCCGCCTTTAGGACTCCTGGTCGGCAATATCGATTTCTCCTATGTATACATCACCCTCCGCGAAGCGACCGATACGAACCCGGCTGTGACCTTGAATTTCGGTCTGTTCGTGAACACCGTCATCAGTTTCCTGATTCTCGCCTTTGCTGTGTTTCTGATTGTCAAGAACATCAACAAACTGCAGGCAATCGCAGATCGTAAAGAGAAATTGGAAGTAGCTGCCGAAGAAGCCGCGGATCCGACCACCAAAGATTGCCCGCGTTGTTACAGCAATATTCCACTGAAGGCCACCCGCTGCCCGAATTGCACATCGGATATTTGATGAGAGTTTTTTCGCTCGTTCTGTTTTTGCTGTTCGGATGGGGATGCGCCACGTCTCCCCTTCCTGATGCCGAGGCTCAGTACTCCGTCCTCATCCGCAACGCGACGATTGTGGATGGCACCGGCAACCGTGCCTATACCGGCTCGCTGCTCATCGGTGCGGATACCATCGCCTATGTCGGACGCAATCCATTGTCCAGCTTCCGAGCCGATACCGTGATCGATGCGGCCGGACGCGTTGTCTCTCCCGGCTTCATCGATCCGCATGCGCACGGAAACCCATTTCAAACGCCCGATTTCGAGAATTTCCGACGCATGGGCGTCACCACCATTTTATTGGGAATGGATGGAAGCAGCGACGGTGCGGAAGACCCCACAACGTTTATTCGTCGCCTCGATTCGCTGAACACCGGAATATCGGTGCTGATGAAGGTCGGACACGGCACCCTGCGTCGAATGACGGATGGGGACATTCCTCGGATGGTGGACCTCATTCGCTCCCATCTCGACGCCGGATTCATCGGAATGAGCACCGGAATCGAATATTACCCTGGCTATTTATCCACTCCGGACGAGCTTGCCGCCATCGCCGCTCCGGTAGGGGAAGCGGGCAAACTCATCAGCTCGCATGTTCGCAACGAGGATGTCGATCAGATCGACGCGTCGGTGCGGGAGTTGATCGAGCAAGGGAGACGCGGGGGTAGCCAGGTTCATGTGAGCCACCTCAAATTGGTGTTCGGGAACGACCCCAGCCAAGCCGATCCCGTTCTAGCCATGATCTCGGAAGCCGGCGCTACCGCGGATGTGTACCCGTATGTGGCCAGTTATACCGGCATTGGGATTGTCTTCCCCGACTGGGCGATGCCACCTCACGATTTTGCGAGCGTGCGGGCGGCGCGGAGGGGGGAATTGGCCGA
>CAYPOI010000065.1:0-14966 GCA_964412365.1 uncultured Chitinophagales bacterium
ATCACCCGCCTCGCGCGCTCCACCACACGAGCATCATGCGTCGAAAAGACGAAGGTAACGCCCTGCTTCTCATTCAGCTTCTGCATGATATCGAGCAAGTTCGACGTGGACTTGGAATCGAGGTTGGCTGTGGGCTCATCGGTCAACACGAAATCCGGTTGCGAAGCCAGTGCTCGGGCCACGGCAACACGCTGCTGCTGTCCGCCCGACATCTCGCCCGGACGCTTATTCAATTGATCATCCAATCCCACCGCGTGCAGCAATTCCACACTTCGACGCTCGTATTCCTCTTTTGGAAGTCCCTGCATCTGTAAAATAAAAGCCACGTTTTCCTTCGCTGTGAGAACAGGAATCAAATTGTATGCCTGAAACACAAATCCGATATGATGCAATCGGAAGCGAATGCGCTCGCTTTCTTTCAATGAAAAAAGATCGGTGTCGCGAATGCGAACGGATCCCGATGTGGGCTCATCCAAACCGCCCAACACATTTAGAAGTGTTGTTTTTCCGGAACCCGACGGACCCACGATCGCCGTGAATTCCCCCGCTTCGATGGACAAGGTCACGCCGTTCAAGGCTTGAACCGGCACTTTGTCGTGGTTGTACAATTTGGTGACGGATGTGATATCGATAATGGGCATCAGAAACTCCTAATGGCTTCGACGGGATTCAATTTCAAGGCTTTCAGGCAAGGAAAAATGGCGGAAAGCAACGTTGCGACGATGATCATGACCGTGATGATCGCGTAATACTCGTTCGACAAGACTGGAATCACGATCGGACTCATCCCGTACATCTCAAGTCCGCTAGCGAACGCACCCAGATCGATTCCGTTGATGGACGTGAGGCGGATGGTGAGCCAACTCAGGAATAATCCGATCGGTGCGCCGACCAACGTCAGATAGATCGTTTCGAACAATATCATTGAGGCCGTGCGGGCTTTCGTGACACCGATGGCCATCATCATGCCGAGTTCAGGAGTGCGTTCGAGCACAGCCATGAGCATCGTGTTCACGATACCGAACGTGAGCGCGATGAGGATGATGGACATGAAAATAGTGAGCGTAGTTGCGATGCTCGCATCCGCGTAGCGCATAGCAGACGACATGTCGCCCCAGCTTTTCACGACGAGCGAAGAATCGACGGCGAGTTCTGCCACATGACGGTCCGCTGAACGAAAATCATCCACCAACATCACGATCTCATGAGTGGCATTGTCAGACAGAATGAGTCGGTTCAGATCCGATTTACGCACAAACACATTCATTTCGTCGAATCCGGAATTCGGACTATGGTACAGTCCAACGATGCGGAACGCGCCTGCGGTCAGGGTTCCATCCACATCCTGCACATTCAACACGATGCGGGAATTCAGTCCGATGCCCAAGCGCTTGGCCAGTTTTGTGCCGACGACGACCGGATTGCGTCCCGCATCCGACAAATACTCCCCTTCTTTGACGTAGGTCGGCAAGGTGGACACCTGTTGTTCACGCTCCGCATCCACGCCATTCACCTTCACGCCGAAACTGTTCGTCGCGCTGCTGGCCAAGCCCAGCACCACGCTTCGGGAGGCGATGGCCGTGACATAGGGTTTTGATTCGAGTTCGGACAGCAGTGAATCCCCATCCGTAATGGTGAACATCGGCAACGGCTCGAGATCGTACCTCGCATCCTGGATTCGAATATGCGCCGAATAATTGTCGAGGTGGTTTTGGATATAGGATTGTGTGAGTCCGCCCATAAATGCGGACATGAACAGTCCGGCCCAGACCCCCAATACCACCGACGCGATCACCACGCCGCTTCGAACCGGATTGCGCCAGACGTTCTTCCAACTCAGAGAAAGGATTGGGAAGTTGATCATTTCAGTGCCTCATCGCGCGAATCGCATTCAGTTTGCGCACGTGGAGTACAGGCTGAATGCTGATGATGAGGGTCACCACAAGGATGATGAAGCCCTGAATAAATGGAATGGCGGGATCTAGTGAGAACCGAATGAATGGTTCCATCCCGTATTCGATGATGGCTTCGGCCATTTCACCGGAAAAGCGCAAGGGATTCAGATTGAACCAGACCAGGATCGGTAGGCTGAGCAAGATTCCCATCGCCGTTCCGATGAAGGTGATGAACGACATTTCGAGGATGAGCATGCCCATGAGGCGGGCGCGCGAGGTTCCGATGGAAAGCATCACGCCGAGCTCGAAACGTCGTTCGGCGGTCATCATCAATACGGTTCCTAAGATGCCAAACCCAACGACCATGTATAAGATCATCAGGATGATGTAGCTCGAGCCTCGGTCCGCTTGGATGGCTTGCACCAGCTCAGGCATGAGTTCGGGCCAATCGAGAGCCACGAGTCCATCGGGTAATGCGGCATTTAATGATTGAGTGACGAGCCCAATCCGCTTCGGTTGATGGAGAACGATCGAGATGGTCGTTAGTCGCCCATATGCCGCGGTGAATTCCTGCGCCGTCGTCAGAGGCATGTAGATCATGGACTGGTTCATCTCCGGTATCCCGAATTTGAGGACGCCGATGATGGGAAACAGACCGTTCGCGCTTTGTCCTTGGAAGCCGGAGCCGAGCAAGGCCAAGGTATCCCCAAGGGAAACATTGAGGAAATCGGCGAGTCCGGCGGCGATGAGGAGTCCGTTCTGGGCATTGGACTCGAAATAATGACCTTCCACGACTTTCTTATGCGGAGCACTGAGCTCGCGCTCGGCGTCGATATCGATGCCCAGCACCATCGCGGCCTTGCTTCGCTGGTCGCCGGCAGCCAAGGCATAGGTGTCGAGCCTCGGGACAATCGCCTTGATATCGGAATCCGCAGGGATGTCGATGGACTCGAATCCATTATCGAGCGTAGGTTCATCCCGATATCCATCCGCTTGGATCTGGATGTGTCCGGCAAAGGCTCCCACCGTGTTGTCGATCATCTGATCGTACTGGCCTTGCTGCATCGACCCCATCACGGTCGACAATACCACCGCCATCACCACAGACGCCATTGTGATACCTGTTCTGCGCTTATTGCGCCATAAATTGCGCCATGCGAGTTTGAGCGACAGCATTAGTCCACACGTCTCATGTTTTGCACACTGAAAAAGGCATCGTTCAGTCGCGTTCCGAATTTCAGCGATTCGTAGACGAGGATGGTCTTATGTCCGGGTTTGTCGACCGGAATCATCTCCATCCGCGCCGGAATGCGTCGGCCGTCGAAGGTTTTGATGTCGGATGCTTGAAGGATGGTGACCAATTCCCCATCCTCATCAACAAACTCCGTGCGCAATTGCATGTACCCCGTTTTGGTGATCCACATCCGCACCGATCCCCAGACGACGGGCGCATCTGGTTTCGGAATGAGTTCAAGGGCATGGACTGCTTGCCCTGCGATGGTGGAATCGCCAAGAATCCGATGGGTGTAATCATTGACGATGGACGATTCACGTACGAGGTCATCGTTCGTAAAATCGGATCCCATCCAGGATTGCATCATCATGGATGGAGGCATTTTCACGGTTCGTCCGATCGTCGGCACCCAGTTCCAAATCTCGTTCTGGCGTTTGAGAAAGGTGGTTCCCTTGTCTCGAGCGGGCGCTTGGATGAGGATGAGCGAATAACGCGTGCCCATCGACCAGCTTTTCATGGTGATCGAGCGGCTCCAGGTCGGACGCTCGATCGTCATCGTGATCACCGCTTCCGAACTTTCGCCTCGCATCAACTCATCCGATCTTTGGACGATTTCTAGAGCCGATTGGGATTGAAGGGAAATCGGTACGAATAGAAGTAGTAGTGCATAAATCCTTGCCATGCTAGAATTTAGTAATGTTGAAGGTTGAATGTTGAATGTTAAATGAAGAGGGACGATTACGCTGTGACGAAAACGATTAATGGGATCCCATCATTTAAAATTTTCAATTTAAAATTGATTCAACATTCAACATTCAACATTCAACATTCAACCTTTCCATTTCCCATACACCCACGTCCCGGCGATCGCGCTGACTAATGTGATCACGGCGACTCCCATTCCGGCTCCAATCTGAGCATACAACGGCCCCGGGCAGGCTCCGGTGATCGCCCATCCCAATCCGAAAATGATTCCGCCAATGACTTGTCGTTTTTGGAAGATTTTCGGCTCGATGTGGACCTCTTCGCCCTGAATGGTCTTGACGTTGAAGCGTTTGATGATCTGCACGCTGATCACACCCACGATCATCGCCGTTCCGATGATGCCGTACATATGGAAATCTTGAAATCGGAACATTTCCTGGATGCGGAACCAGTTGATCACCTCGCCTTTAACCAGCGCGAAGCCGAATAAGAGTCCTGCGATGAGGTATTTGATGTCGATGAAATAGGATTCCGGGATGGCCGAATCGTTCGGGGCATCGCAGATGAATTCGTCGGTATGTGTATCGTTGTTGTTCATGGGAAGATCAATGGCAAAAGGAGGTGTGTGGAAATCAGCCCGCCGATGAAGAATCCCACCGTGGCAAGCAGCGACGGAATCTGCAAGTTCGACAGGCCCATGATGGTGTGACCCGAGGTGCATCCGCCCGCGAAGCGGGTGCCGAATCCGACCAAGAATCCACCGACAATCATCAGAGCGATGCCTTGGACGCTGAAAAACTCCGCCGGAAGCAATCCTCCGAATTCGGTGACACCGAGTTCGGTCAAATCTGCCTTCGTGGCATCGGAGATGGCCGCCGATTCGCCATTGGAAAACACGTTTCCGGCTAGCACCCCGCCAAAAAGGATCCCGACCACGAAGAATAGATTCCAAATCTCCTTCTTCCAATCATAGGTGAAGAACGGGATCTTCGCAGGGAAGCAGGAGGCGCACACATGCCTCAATGATGAGGAAATACCGAGTTTCTTATTGCCCAACAAGAGCAACAAGGGCACACTGAGACCGAGCACCAGCCCGGTGACGTACCAGGGCCAGGGGGCGAATAGGAATTCGAACATGTTCTTATATGTAGTAATTGGTAATTGGTAATTGGTGAAGATGTAGCTCGGGTCCTAGTACAAGAGTACCAACTACCAATTACCAATTACCGCTCTGTCCTCAGAACGTCGTGATCCGCTCCCCGAGATCATACACCACCGCACCAGGCAAAGCCTCGCGGATGATCGATGAACCGGCGGCCGAACGGTACCCGGCTGCACAATGCACGAGTATCGGTTTATCGGTCGGTATGTCCCTAACGTGTTCCCTAAGTTCTGGCAATGGAATGGCCATTGCATCCGAAAATACTTGTTTATCACGAATTTCTGAACGGTTCCGCACATCCACGATTGTATACTCGGATGGATTGGCGCGGAAGTGGTTCACATCCACATCCGGAAGCGTTTTCGTCTCTTCGTTGTAGATCAGAACGCCGTCGAGCAAGAGCTCGTAACCGATTTTTGCGGCTTTGGCGATGAGGTATGGCGCCATGGCTTCATCGGCGAGGACCAAGGTCCACCGCTCCTCCGGACCCACAATGCTTCCCAACCAGGTCTCGAACTTCCCACCATCTTGTATGTTGATGGCACCGGGTAGATGCCCCTTTACATACGATGCGGATGGTCTCGCATCCACGAGGATGCTACCTTTTTTATTTATATCCCGAGGGCTTAAGCCCTCGGCTTGGATCACGTAATCGGGCGCACCGCGTCGATTCAAGTCCACATCATATGGAAAGTATTTCGGGATGAAGGGTTGATCGGCGGTCAGATACTCGACGAATTCGGATTCGGTCATTGATTTGAGAGCTGGGTTCATCAGCTTTTCGTTTCCGATGGTGCTCACATTCGCATCGCTTAACGCCTTGCCACAAAGCGATCCGGATCCATGCGCCGGATAGACGAGCACGTGGTCAGGCAATGTCATGAGTTTTTGCCGGGTGCTGTGGTACATGGCTTTGGCCAGATCCGCACGTTTGGCAGTGATGTTGCCGGCCGCTTCACGAAGATCGGGTCGACCCACATCCCCGATGAACAACGTATCACCCGTGAACGCGGCATGCGGAACTCCATCCACCTTCATCAGAATCGTGATGGAATCGGGTGAGTGACCCGGGGTATTCATCGCCTCGAGCGTGAATTCGCTGAATGGGAGCACATCGCCGTCGTCGAACGTTTCGTGGGCGTACATCGCTCCGAGCAATTTCGACACATGGATGGACGCTCCTGTTTTGCGGGCGATTTCAGCATGACTGCTCACGAAATCGGCATGCGGATGCGTCTCGATGACATGTGTGATGGTAGCGCCGTGTCCGGCTGCGAAATCCAGATAATCTTCAGGATTTCGAGCGGGATCGATGAGGATGACTTGCTTCGAGGTTTCATCCAAGATGGCGTATCCGTAGTGGGCTAGGCCCTTATCGTTGGTTTGGTGGATGAGCATGGGTATGAGTTATGCTTGGTTTATACTTATGATAATGTTGAAGTTTGAATGTTGAATGTTGAAACGGGAATCGGTGAGCAGAAATCGGAAATCAGATCCAGCTAGATCTTTATTCAATGCCCACTTCATCTTTTCATCATTTCATCTCTTCATCCGATTTCAGATATCCGATTTCCGATTTCTCTTCTTTCAGCATTCAACCTACAACATTCAACATTTGTCTTAAAAAAGTCCCGATTGCCCCGTCTTTACGTTTTTCACGTTCGGGAAGCCGGATTTGATCATGATCTCGGCGGCAACGGCAGAGCGCCGACCCGAGCGGCAATACACCAGCCACGTTTTCGACGTATCGAGTTTGGCCACATCCGCAGCGAACGTGGAACTGTTGATATCCAGAAGCGTGGCTCCTTTCACATGACCCATGTTCCATTCCATACGCGTTCGAACGTCCAAAACCTCCACATCCGGTTGGTCTTTCAGGGCAAAAAATTCATCTTTATTGATGTTAGCATAGGTCGCGCGTGAGGTCTGTTCCGAAATTGACGTTTCCGACGTCCCACGTTTCTCGTCCCACGTTTTCTTCACCCAGTTGATCCCATCGGGCAAGATCAACATCGCCATCACGCCTCCGAAGATCGTGGCCAACCATGGGTTGGTTTGGATGGGACACGTGCCCGTGATGCAGCCGATGTAGTGGTAGTAGGCGTATCCGGCGCCAGCGCCGATGAGGGCGGAGAGGAGTGTGGTCATGATTGGAAATGTTGAATGTTGAATGTTGAATTAAGAGTGAGCGGTGAGAAGAAATCGGAAATCAGAAATCGGAAATCAGACCCAAAAAGATCATTATTTAAAGCCCACTTCATCTTTTCATCATTTAATCGCTTCATCTTTCTTCCGATTTCCGATTTCCGATTTCCGATTACTGATTACTGATTACTGATTACTGATTACTGATTTCCGTGAATAACATCATCGCAGCCACGAGGATCAGGAATATCCCGAATCCGCGTTTGAGGAGTTGGGGTTGGATGTAGACGGTGAGTCGCGCACCAATCAGGATGCCCGCCATCGCGATGATGGTGAAGCCGATAAGTAGTGTCCAGTCTGGAGCCAAGCCGGCTTGGAGATCGCCACCGAACCCGATGATCGATTTCAGGGCAATGAGGGCCAAGGATGTTCCGATAGCGGTTTTCATGGGGAGTCCGGCCAAAATTACGAGAGCAGGAATGATGAGAAAACCGCCCCCGGCTCCCACCAATCCCGTGAGGATGCCGACCCCGGCGCCCTCCACGAGCAACAAGCCGATGCGGGGCTTGGATGGCAGGGTTTCGATGGGCGACGGACGCAACATCAATACCGCCGAAGCCAACATGAGTAGAGCGAAGAGGATCAGCAGGCCTTGGCCTTTGCCGATAGACCACGTGCCGAGGGAAAACCATACCTCAGGCAGCCATGGCACGAGGTAAGCGCGAGTGAGATAGACCGCGGCGATGGATGGGAACGAGAACCAGATCAGCGCGTCGCGGCTGAACTCTCCCCTTTTCAGATATGGGAAGGCGCCGACCATAGCTGTCATCCCCACAATAAACAATGAATATGCCGTGGCGGCGACCGGATCCACATTCAAAATATAGACCAGCACTGGTACGGTGAGGATGGACCCGCCAGAGCCGATGAGGGCGAGGGTGAGTCCGATCAAGAATGCCAATATGTAGGCAAGAACGATCATAGCAAGGTGCATTTGGCTAAACAATCGAACATGGTGAGCACACTGCGGTCCGCCAAGCGATAATAGATATGCGTACCGCGCTTCTCGCAAGCCAACAGGCCTTTGTCTTTCATCTTGATGAGGTGATGCGAGAGCATTGACTGCTCCACGGGTGTGCGCAGACGCGATTGAAGATCGCCCACACACAAGGGTTCGGCATCGGCAAGATGCTCGATGACTTCAAGACGGACTGGATGCGAGATCGTCTTCAGGACCTCGGCAGCGCGCTCAAGCTTCTCGAAATCGATTTTGCGAATGGTGTCTGTTTGCATATATGAACATATGAACATTTATTCATATTGTCAAGCAAAATATCAATGCTTACCCCCAGCTTAAGTTGGGGGTCATTGCCGGGATAGCTCGTAATTCAACTCCGATTCAATCACGCTTCCCGCGCGATCCAGCTTCAACAACGTGTCCACATCCTTCAGCATAAAGCATTCTTCGGGTTCTGGTGGTTCCGGAAGGGTGCATACGATGGTTTCAGTCCAGGAATAGCGTCCGGTGCGGGTATAGGTCCGGTCGCCTTCTTTTGTGGCGAGATAGGTGTTTGTCAGGGTAAATCGACCTCTTTCGGCATTCAATTCCAGGTTGTACACGATGCCACTGCAATCGGCACAGGGAAGCGTACCCGTCCAGCGAGTGGATGTTCCGATCACATCATCCGGTTCAGTCGCAGGACGTTCGATTTCGGGTTGGTTGCATCCGATAACCAGCAACAGTATGGCGAATGGCAGATGTCTCATGTCAAAATCCCACCGATAGTTGCACTCCGAACACATTGTCCTGCACGTCGTTTATCTCGTTCCACCCGCGAGCGAATGAGGCTTTGGCGATAACCGAGCGATTCAGTTTTTTCCCGATACCGACTTCCAGACGTTGCAATGGACTCGTCCCGAAAACCGGACTATCCACCACGATCCGATCATATCGAAGAGCCGCATAGGCTCCAGGATGAAACGGTGCATCGGCTTTGAGTTCCACCATATGTGAATTGGCGAGATAATCAGACTCTGTGAAACCGGTAGGAAGTGTGATATGAGCCACATCCCAACGGGTATCCAAATACTCATAGGAGAGCCGGAGGTATCGATAATCGATGGTGGCGTCGACACCGAAGATCGTTTGTCTGAGGGATGCGCGGTCTTCGTCGCTCAAAGGGGCATTCATCGCATCTTTCCTCATATACGCGCCATGACCGAAAGAGCCACCGAGCCGCATCCAAACCGCGGGTTTGATCACCACACGACCCATGAACGCAGGCATATCGTACTCCCCCGATTCATTGAAGCCGGATGGCGCCGACAATGCCGCCGCAACATGATACTCCGCAAATGGGGTGAAGGCGCCCTGCACCGAAATTCCCTGCGTGTACATCCGGTTGTAAATGAACGCGAGGCCGGGCGAGATCGCATAGTTACGCGGACCGGTAAGCAATCCCGCTTTCTTATCAACTCGCTGGGTCCATTCCATATTCATAGGAAGATGCCGTAACGGGTTTTCATTGGAGAGGAAGCGCTCGCTGGTAAGTCCGACCGGGATGACAATCCGGCCGATGTTCATCGTGAAATCGGAATCGTCGAACGGGAACCACTGGGCCTGAAGCAAGGAAAAGAACGGTGCATTCAGCGAGTTGGAACCGTAATGATCGCTTTGTACCACAGCCAGCACCGACCAGTTTTCAGAAACAGGTGCATCGAAAAACAGTCGGATGTTGGGCACATACAACGATGGCTTCGTCGACGGTGACCCGTTGATGTACGGTTTCGAATCACTGCCCGACATCCGGAACTCGAGATCCATCAAGCCCCCGACGGTCACCTGCGCGATTGCTGGTGAACCAAGTAACAGTAAGAAAATGATTAGTAGTGCTTTCATCATTTCATCCTTTCATCTTTTCATCTCTTATTTCCCATTACCCTTTACCCTCAGTGAGGATCTCATAGATCCGAACAGGCTTCTCAATCCCCTTCACTGAAATCGGTTCGAGTTCTTGGGTCTGAATCCGACGTTCGAGGCGTTCGAAGACCGGATGCGAGATCAGAATTTGTCCGGGTTTAGCGTTTGAGCAGAGTCTGGCTCCGAGATTCACGTGGTTACCAATCACAGTATAATCCATTCGGTCGTGACTGCCAACCGCCCCCATGACGACCTCCCCGGTGTTGATCCCCACTCCGATCGCGATGTCGGGGTGCTCACCCATCACGCTATCCATCACATTCAAAATGCGAATGGCGGCGTTCACAGCATTGGCTTCCTTTTTGTCTCCTTCAAAGACAGCCACGAGCTCATCACCCACGAATTTGTCCACATCCCCGCCGAATTCTTTGACGATGTCGGCCTGAAACCGCAGACACGTGTTCAGCATGTCGATGACCTCTTCCGGCGCTCGTTTCTCGCTCCATCGAGTGAAGCCTCTCACATCACTGAAAAAAACCGTGACTTCCTTGCGTTCGCCTCCCGGTTGCACAGACGACAGATTGTTCTGAATGGCCTCCAAGGTCGATTTCGACACGAATTTAAGCATCTGCAAGCGCTCGCGGAGGCCGGTCACCAAGCGGTTGAAGGTTTCGGTGAGCTGACGCAATTCATCGTTTGTGGTGATGGGGACATCCTGCCCGTAATCTCCCCCTTCGATACGTTGAATGCCTTGAATGAGCAATTGAATCGGGCGATTGATGCGGGATGTGAGCCAAAAACTAACCCCGACGGCCAATATGAGGGCTCCCAATCCGAATAAAAGAATCAATCTCTGCAAATCGCGGACGGGATCGAGTGCCAATGTCAGCGAGCGTCCCACCGCATAAAATCCATTGCTTTCGGGCAACATCCGAGCCACATACAAGAGCCAATCCTCGCCATTGATCGCCGTTTCGGACAAGACGGCTTCATTTCTGGACAGCACATCAAAGGAAGCGGAATGAATGGCCCGACTCAGCACACCCGAATCGTGCGGTAGTTCGAACGCATCGACCACCAATCGATTGTCGATCAGGAATGCGACGCTTGAGCCCGTGTCGCGCGACAGCTGTTCGGCTTCCAACAGACGGATGGGGTAACCCAGCGATAACACCCCCATCACGTCGTTTCCGGCCCAAACAGGTACAGACAAAACCGTGAACCAGCGTCCATCCTGCTCCCATAAATAGGCAAGGTCGGGGTACTCACCGGCCAATGCGGTGCGGATTCCGGGTCGATCGGCCAACGAGTACCGCGGAAGTTCGGATGAGGCCAATTGCCCCATCGGATACCCATCACGATCCACGACAAGCAAGATTCCGAGCGAATCGGGGTGCAGGTAACCGGCGAATTCCACCAATGAATCGGACAGAACCGGGTCGAAATCGACGATCGGGGCGAGTTCATCGCGCAGAAATGCGGTGATCGTGGCTTCGTCTTTGGTTGAAATCACGCCTTTCAGATTCGGGATGTCGGAGATCAGCGTCGCCGTTTGGTACAACAATCGGAACCGTATTTCCTGGATGCGTTCGAAAATCTGCCCTGTTTCCTGGAAATTTCGGGTGATGTCGGCCCGGATGCGGTTTTCCACTACGCGACTCACACTCACCGTCACAATCGCCACCACTACCAGGATGATGCCTGTGAAACTCAGCAATAGCTTTAGGCGGAGTGAGATGCGCATTGAAAATGTTGAATGTTGAAGTTTGAATGTTGAATGTAGGAGATTTCTGATTCCTGATTCCTGATTCCCGATTTCCGATTTCCACATCAAACCACTAACGACTAACAACAAACCATCAGGGTTCAAGGACAAAGGTTTCCAGCTCCAAACGTTGCCCTGCGGTGAGATTCACACTTTTTCTCACTTCCCCATATCCGGGGGCGTAGACGTGGATGGTATAGCGTCCCGCGGGAACGGGTGGCAATCGAAATCCATCCGCTCCATCCAACACAACCCATTGGTGCGTGGTATTTGGCAGGACTCGGATGGTGGCGTTCATGCTCGAGTGGATGTCGCAAAAAACCTGCACTTCGCCAGGAGTGTCGAATCGGACGTCCACATACTCGCCAGCGGGCCGACGACCGACATTGAACCGTTTCGCATCCGACAGAGAAAACACATTATGATAGATGGGGTCGGAATTAATGACCCGGACAGTGCGTCCGGCAACAACCACCACCAAACGCGGCTCGAACTTGGTGTCTTTCTGATTCAGAACGGGCGGTTCGGTGTTGGTATGAGTTACCGACTCGGCTCCTTCGATCCAGACCAAGACTGGAACTTGCTCCCGAGTGGCTTCTGCCGGACGATTCCGTGCATACCGTGATTGCGACCTTGCGCCCGATTGTTGGATACGAGCCTCGCCGAGCTCCACGCGTCCCGATACCGTAGCCGTGGCGGGGGGTTGGATGAGGAAGAGGAGTAGGAAAACAATCATGTAAAGTTGTGAGAGTTTATGACGAGAATGTAAGACAGTTTTGAGTAGGGTCCGACGCTTTCAATTGATGCTGTCCGCAAGTCCCTAAACCGCCGTTTCCGTTTAACTGAAAGCGATTCCCGAGGCGTTTTTATCATAGTTATTGTGAAAATTGTGCATTGAACCCTCATTTTGCACAGATTCCACAGAGAAATTACGTAATGATTTCTGGTGATATCTATTTGATTGATATGGGGTTATATCGATTTGATAGGTCAATAAGTACAACTGTCCGCAAGTGACCTTCTACTTCTATCAAATCGAACCACGTGCATTCATTGTCTGATCAATAAATCCGATAGGTCGCGCTTACGACCCCGATGATTTTCTTCTCGATGGAGCTCAGGTCGTTCATTCCGTAATCCGACACGGTGTTCGACAAGACCGGGGTGATTTGAAGAACACCCATCCGAGCGCCAGTCAGCGGACCGATATCCCTTCCTGTCGCTTCCACAATGGCTTTCGCACGTTGCGTGGCATTGGCGGCGGCTTCGGCTTGGATCATGATGCGAAGACTGTCGAGTCCGGTAAAATGATACTCCGGCGATTCAACCGACACATCCACACCTTGTTCAACCAAGGAGGCAATGGACAGAGACAGCGCGTGGATCTGCTCCACATCCGTCGATTGGATTTCGAAGCGCTGAGAATAGTTGTGAAACAGGATTTGGCCCGTCGGCATGCCGTTGTTCGAGTATTCTTCGCGAGCGTAGGACGTCATCGGAGATTCCGAAATCGCGTCAGATGCAATCCCTTTTTCGGTCAGATACCCTCTGAGGATGGGGACTCTGCTACGGAGGCGGCCATAGGCATCGCTTGCCGTCGGTCCCGTCGCATTAATGCTGACGCGCAACACGCCAAGATCGCTTCGAAATGTGGTGGATGCGGACCCTGTTACCGTGATGGTCTGGTCCGTCAGTTTGTTCGAGCGCCAAGTTAGTGCGATGACCGACGCGGCAAGAATGAGCCCGAGGGCAAGGATGAGTGCGGACCAGGTTTGTGAGTTCATGACGAGAATGTAAGACAGTTTTTAGTAGGGTCCATCGCTTTCAATTGATGCTGTCCGCAAGTCCCCAAACCGCCGTTTCCGTTTAACTGAAAGCGATTCCAAGGGCGTTTTTACCCTAGTTATTGTGAAAGTTGTGCAAGGAGCCTTCATTTTGCACAGATTCCACAGAGAAATTACGTAATGATTTATGGTGGTATCTATTTGATTGATATGGGGTTATATCGATTTGATAGGTCAATAAGTATGACTGTCCGCAAGTGACATGCTACTTCTATCAAAAACCGATCATATACAACCAATAACCTTATCTAAATCCCCATCCCCCACCTGGAAATGAAACACGGCGCGGATGGTGCGCGGACCAAACTGCACCATCGCCACGCCCCTCTCCTTAAACCGCGCCAAGTGGCCGGCCACGTCCCCATCGTTCACGTCAAACAACACGATATTGGTCTTCACTGAATCCGGGTCCACGGTATACTCCGGGTGTCTGCTCATCGCAACGGCCAGCTCTTTCGCCCGGCGATGATCCTCAGCCAGCAATGGAAGATGATGGTCGAGCGCGTAATCCGCGGCGGCGGCCAAGAGTCCAATCTGACGCATCCCTCCTCCCCATTGCTTCCTACGGCGGTATGCGTCGCGAATTCTGTCCTTCCCGCACAACACCATCGACCCCACCGGCGCCCCGAGCGCCTTGCTGAAACAAACGGACATCGTATCGGCCACGGTTCCGAAAAAACTGTAATCAATTCCTGAGGCGATCGACGCGTTCCAAATCCGAGCCCCATCGATATGCACGGCCACATCTTTCGTATCGGCTAATTTCCGAATCGCCAACAGATTGTCTTTCGTGTAATAGGCCCCGCCACCCTTGTTCGTGGTATTCTCAAGTGCGATGACCGAAGTCCTTGGGTCCCAATCGTTATGGGCACGGAATCCGGTTTCCAAGATTTCCGGTGTCAGAATTCCCTGCGGACCGCTCACCGTATGCAATTGCACGCCCGACAACACCGGCGCCGCAGCACTCTCATAATTGAATATGTGTGCGGTCTTGTCGAGCAGGATCTCATCACCCGGCTTCGTGAGCAGATTCACGCACAATTGGTTTCCCATCACCCCAGATGGCACAAACAACCCCGCTTCGAAACCGAACATCGCCGCCACCCGCTCCTGCAGGGCATTCACCGTCGGGTCTTCTTTGAACACATCATCCCCAACCTCCGCCGCAATCATGGCCTGAAGCATTCCCGGAGTGGGTTTCGTGACGGTATCGGAGCGGAGATCGATCATACGTTTTTATCGATGACCCCCAGCTTAAGCTGGGGGTTAGTGTTAGTTGGAGTAAAAACCTTGGCC
>CAYPOI010000066.1:0-3518 GCA_964412365.1 uncultured Chitinophagales bacterium
ATCATTGATCCTTTTGGATGAAGTGGGTCGCGGTACAAGCACGTTCGACGGACTATCGATTGCCTGGTCGCTCGCCGAATACCTGCACAATCAACCGAATGTGGCCGCGAAAACCTTGTTTGCGACGCATTATCATGAGTTGAACGAGCTCGAAAGCCTGTATCCCCGCATCAAGAATTTCAATGTGCAGGTGACCGAGCATGACGGACGCGTGATTTTTCTTCGGAAGTTGATCCGTGGTGGCGCCGATCACAGTTATGGAATCCAGGTGGCGGCGATGGCGGGATTGCCGGATGCGGTCCTCATCCGCGCCCGGGAAATCCTGAACAATCTCGAAGAGCACAGCCTCGAAATCGCTGGAAAAAAACAGGTGACCCGCGATGTTGTGAAAAATCTCGATCGGCAAGATCCCATCCCACAATTATCCCTGTTCGCGACGGCTGTGGATCCGCGCTATGAACAGATTAAAACCAAGCTCGAAGCGATGGATCCGAATCGCATGACGCCAATCGAGGCGCTGCTGCTTCTGACTGAGTTGAAGAGGTTGACTTTGTAATACAGTTTGTATTACATTGGGGGATGAGATCTATCCGTCTATCAGATGATATCGAGCGCCGTCTCGATCAACTTAGCGAGCGAGAAAACCGCACGAAATCCGACCTCATCAAAGAGGCGATTGTTGAATATTTGACCGATCGGGAAGTCAAGCAATCTCCCTATGATCTTGGATCTGATCTGTTCGGAGTGTACTCGAGCGGTGAAGGGGATCTTTCCACGACCTACAAAACCCGAATCGTAGAAATTCTCCGTGAAAAAAACTCTCGTTGATGCAGGGCCAATTATTGCCTTGTTTGATCAGTATGATCATCATCACGAGGCTGCGATTCGATTGATGAAGGACATTGATGGCCAGCTGGTGACATCGTGGCCGGTAATAACAGAGGTCTGCCATCTGTTAAAAAAAAGTCCGAAAGCCGTTCAGAATGTTCTTACCTGGATAGATCGAGGTGCAGTCCGAGTAATGGACGTGCCGATCACGGAGGTGGCTTTCATTCGCGAACAAATGGCTCGATATGCGAATCTGCCGATGGACCTAGCAGATGCGACGCTGATGAATCTCGCCGAACGCGAAGGAATCACAGAAATCATCAGTTTCGATCATCATTTCGATGTGTATAGGACAACTGCCAATCAACGTCTTCATCGCAGGAGCTCTTGAGTACTTGTCCACTTGAGTACCTGTTCTATTGCTATCTTCCCTTATGGAAATCCTTAATCCATCCGAATTATCGAAAAGCGTGGGCCTGAAAACCCTCGAAGAGGCGGTGAAGCGGTCGCAGACCCAATCGTCGTTAAAAATCGGCATCCCGAAGGAAATATCGAACGATGAGCGGCGGGTGTGCATCACTCCCGGTGGGGTGGATGTGCTGGTTGCGAACGGACATCAGGTTACCATCGAAAAAGATGCCGGAGCCGACGCACGCTTTCCGGATCATGCCTATGCCGAAGCCGGCGCTGAGATCGCCTACTCGAGCGAAGAAGTCTACAAGAAATCCGAATTGATCGTGAAAGTGGCGCCTCCCACATCCGCCGAGCGCGCGTTATTGAAAGACGGGCAGATTGTGATGTCGGCCGTGCACTTGGGGACCGCCGACAAAACGTTTTTCAATGATTTGTTGAGCAAAGGAGTGTGCGGAATCGGATTCGAATTCCTTCAATCCAAAGACGGAACGTTTCCGATTGTGAGGATGATGCATGAAATCACCGGATCGGTGGCGGTGCAGATCGCGGCGCATCATTTGGAAAGCAACCGTGGCGGACCCGGCATTATGCTGGGTGGCATTTCGGGCATTCCGCCAGCCACAGTTGTTATTTTGGGAGCCGGCATCATCGCCGAATATGCGGCTCGAACCGCGCTAGGATATGGTGCGCAAGTGTTTGTGATGGACACGGATCTCGGGGCCTTGCGCCGACTCGAAAATGCGCTCGATCGACGCATCATCACCGCCATGGCCAACACGCAGTATCTCACCATCGCCATGAAATCGGCCGATATCGTGATCGGCGCGGCATTGGTCGAAGGAAACAAGGCGCCGTGCTGGGTCACTGAATCGATGGTGGAATTGATGAAGCCTGGTAGCGTGGTTGTGGACACCGTGATCGACCAAGGCGGATGTATCGAAACCAGCAAAGCCACCACGCATTCGAAACCCGTGTTCATCAAGCATGATGTGACCCATTACGCCGTTCCGAACATGCCCGCGGCCGTGGCTCGGACTGCCACTTATGCCTTAAATAATGTGATCGTGCCGTATCTCATCCAGATCGGCGATGCAGGCGGACTTAATGAAGCGCTTTGGCATCATGTCACCATCCGAAACGGAACCTATCTGTACAAGCGCCATCTCACAAAAAAGTCGCTGTCCACGATCCACAATCTGCCCTATCGCGACATCGATATGCTGATGGCCTCTAGAATATGAGTAGAGACAAGCGTAAGGGCGCATCAGTGTATGCGCCCGAGTCACGTCCGGATACGCACGTGACTCCCAAGAAGTCCCTCGGCCAGCACTTCCTCGTCGACGGGAACATCATCCGGAAGATCGTGGGAAACCTCACACCAAAAGAGGGCGATACGGTGATCGAAATCGGTCCGGGGACCGGGGCACTAACCGCATCCCTACACAAGCTGCATCCGGACATGATCGCGGTGGAAGTGGATCCGCGGTCCATCGAGCTGTTGAAAAAGGACATCCCCGGCTTGAATATCCTGCATCAGGATGTGTTGGAGGTGGATTGGTCTACGGTCTACGGTCGACGGTCTACGGTCGACGCGCGCATCAACGCGATCGGAAACCTTCCCTATTACATCACATCTCCCATCTTATTTCATGTGTTGGACCATCGCGAATATTTCCGCGAGGCGGTGTTCATGATGCAGAAGGAAGTGGCCGAGCGCTTGGTGGCCAAACCCCGCACGAAAGATTATGGCATTCTGAGTGTGCAGACACAATTGTTATGTCGTGTGGAGCTACTATTTCTGGTGCCACCGACGGTTTTTGTACCGCCTCCCAAAGTAGACAGCGCGGTGGTGAAACTGCATTTCGATGGACCACCTCCCGATGTGGAACTTTCCTATATGAAAAAAGTGGTCCGGATGGCCTTCAACCAGCGCCGCAAGAAACTCAGCAACGCGATCAAAGAACTGCTGACGGAGGAAAATCGTCCCCGCGTGGCTCATTGGTTGGATAAGAGAGCGGAGGAACTAACTCCGGGGGAATTTGTGGATTTGTGTCGATTGTTAGTTGTTGGTGGTTAGTGGTTTGTTGTTCGAGGCGCGATGTGCGATGTGCGAGGCAAGATGGGCTTGACATTATTCTTAAGGCCACGTCCCCCAGCTAAAGCTGGGGGTCATCGTTAAGAGGTGCTTGACAGAATTTAGTTGTTAGCACATTTTTCCCGCTTCCCGCTTCCCGCTTCCCGCTTCCCGCTTCCCGCTTCCCGCTTCCCGCTTCCCG
>CAYPOI010000066.1:3618-13317 GCA_964412365.1 uncultured Chitinophagales bacterium
TTCCCGCTTCCCGCTTCCCGCTTCCCGCTTCCCGCTTCCCGCTTCCCGCTTCCCGATTCCCGATTTAGCACTCCCCCCACCCGACTGCTAATTTGTGTCTGACTCTCTGACACGTTGACAGACACCCCGCACTCGGCACGGTTTTTCATAGTAAAGGGCATCTAACCCAAAACCCTAAACAGAAAAACTCACTCACTATGGCCAATATCAAGCCTCTAGGAGACCGGGTTCTTGTTCAGCCCGACGTTGCTGAAGAGAAAACCGCATCCGGTATCATCATTCCCGACACTGCAAAAGAAAAACCACAACGTGGTACGGTTGTCGCTGTCGGTCCCGGCAAATACGAGAACGGAACCAAAATCGAGATGAATGTCAAAACAGGCGACAAAGTCCTGTACGGCAAATATTCCGGCACCGAGCTCGTGCTCGATGGCAAAGAGTATATGATCATGCGCGAAAGCGACATCCTCGGCATCGTTTCCTGATTCCACTCAATTTTTCAAATCAAGACTGTATAAACCAACATGGCTAAACAAATTCATTACAACGTTGAGGCTCGCGACGCTCTCAAACGTGGTGTAGACAAACTCGCAAACGCCGTCAAAGTGACCCTAG
Source organism: uncultured Chitinophagales bacterium (assembly GCA_964412365.1). Lineage (GTDB taxonomy): Bacteria > Bacteroidota > Rhodothermia > Balneolales > HLUCCA01 > CAMTWZ01. The sequence goes on from CAYPOI010000066.1 coordinate 4,234, forward strand.
GTCCCCGCGGTCGTAACGTGGTCATCGAGAAATCATTTGGCGCGCCTTTGGTCACCAAAGATGGTGTGACCGTTGCCAAAGAGATCGAACTCGAAGACAAAGTGGAAAACATGGGCGCACAGATGGTGCGTGAAGTGGCTTCCCGTACCAGCGACAACGCCGGCGACGGAACCACCACCGCTACGGTTTTGGCTCAAGCCATCGTAACGGCCGGACTCAAAAACGTGACCGCCGGTGCCAACCCGATGGATCTCAAGCGCGGTATCGACCGTGCCGTTGAAGCTGTTGTTGCTGAGCTGAAAGTGATCAGCCGCGACATCGACTCCAAAAACGAAATCGAGCAAGTCGGAACCATTTCCGCCAATAACGACGAAACCATTGGTAAACTCATCGCCGACGCGATGGAGAAAGTGGGCAAAGACGGTGTGATCACGGTTGAAGAAGCCAAAGGCACCGAAACCACCCTCGAAACCGTTGAAGGCATGCAGTTCGACCGTGGCTACCTCAGCCCGTATTTCGTGACGAACGCCGACAACATGACCACCGAGCTCGAAAGTCCGTTCATCCTCATCTACGACAAGAAAGTGAGCACGATGAAAGACTTGCTTCCGATCTTGGAGAAAGTGGTTCAGACCGGACGTCCGTTGCTCATCATCTCCGAAGACGTGGAAGGTGAAGCCCTTGCTACCCTCGTGGTGAACAAATTGCGCGGTACCTTGAAAATCGCGGCTGTCAAAGCCCCTGGTTTCGGTGATCGCCGCAAAGCCATGCTCGAAGACATCGCCATCCTCACCGGTGGAACCGTGATCAGCGAAGAGCGTGGATACAAATTGGAAAGCGCGACCTTGGATGACCTCGGTCAGGCGGCCCGCATCTCCATCGACAAAGACAATACGATCATTGTGGATGGAAAAGGCAAGGCTGACGACATCAAAGCCCGTGTCAACCAGATCCGCGCGCAGATTGAATCGACCACCAGCGATTACGACCGTGAGAAACTGCAAGAGCGTCTCGCCAAATTGGGCGGTGGTGTAGCGGTTCTGTATATCGGCGCTTCGTCTGAAGTGGAAATGAAAGAGAAGAAAGCCCGTGTGGAAGATGCCTTGCATGCGACCCGCGCCGCTGTGGAAGAAGGAATCGTGCCAGGTGGTGGTGTCGCGTTGATCCGCGCATCGCATGTGGTGTCGAAACTCAAAGCCGCCAACGACGATGAGGGTGTCGGATTCGACATCGTGCTTCGTGCCTTGGAATCGCCACTGCGCACCATTACGGCCAACGCCGGATTGGAAGGTTCCATCGTTGTTCAGAAAGTCAAAGAAGGCAAAGGCAATTTCGGATTCAACGCCCGTACCGAAGTCTATGAAGACCTCGTGAAAGCCGGTGTGATTGATCCGACCAAAGTGACCCGTACTGCGCTTCAAAACGCGGCATCGGTTGCCGGTCTGATGCTCACCACAGAAGCCGTCGTATCTGAAAAGCCAAAAGCGGATAAAGACGCTCCGGCCATGCCGAACCCAGGAATGGGCGGAATGGGCGGAATGGATTTCTAAATCCACCCCCTTTTCGGGAACATTCAAGGCTCGTCTGTGTGAACAGACGAGCCTTTTTATTTGCTACATTTGACCTTTTTACGAACTAGTCTAACCACATGGCACTCCTGTTCATTCTGTTCGCGCTCATCGCGCCGCCACGTCTGTTTGATGTGATCCCACAAAAATCCTTGCAACCCCAAGGGGTGGAACAAGAACGGGTTGCCGTTGCTTTCGCACCCGTGTCATCCATCCAGCAAATGCAGCGTGGCGATGTGGTCGAACTTCCGACATCCGCCGGATATGAAGAATACACGATCGTGCGGGTTGAGTCATTTATGCCAGGTACGGTGAGTGTCACGGCATTGGCTCTGGACGGCTCCGGAGATCATCTCGCCCTCACGTTCGATGGTGACATTGTGACCGGCATCGCCCAATCCATCCGCCACAATCGGTTCGATGTGTTCGGTTCCGATTATCGGGCGAAAGTGAACCCTGCGGATCTCGATCATTTCGAATGCGGTGCGGACGAGTTGCATGATCCATCCGATCATCTGCCCGACGCCATGAAGAAGACTCCCATTGAACGGGTGCCCGAATCCATGAAAAAAATGCTTCATGAGGCCCAATCAACCGGCTTGGATTCAGTGACGATCGATTTGTTGATGGTCTACACCCCGAAAGCCGAGATATGGGCCGATACGGCAACCGTTCGCGCACCTGGCAGTTTTAATGCCGCTGTGGCTCAAGCGATGAATTTGTCGCAACAAGCGCTCGACATCAGCAATTTGGCGATTAAACTGCGGATGGTGCATCTGCATAAGACCGATTACGACGAAGCGTCTGGTGCCAATTCCAACGTTCATTTGAATCGATTAACCGCACGAGCTGGCGATACCGGTTGGCCGGAAGGGACCCTCGGTTACATGGACGAGGTCCACGCCTTACGCGATCAGTACGGTGCCGATTTGGTCGCGTTATTGGCTTTCGTGAGCGATACCGGTGGTCTGGCTTGGCGGTTGGGGGGCTATGCTGGCCGCCCTCAAAACGGCTTTTCCCTTAACCGTATCCAACAAACCCACTTCACTTACACGTTGATCCACGAGATCGGTCATAACATGGGAAATAGCCATGGCCGCCGTCCGACCCAGACAAGCTCTCCGGCGAGCCGTTTCGGCGGGCTCCATTCGTACTCGGTCGGATATCGGTGGAAAGCGAACAACGATGCCGGATTTGTGACGGTGATGCATTACGATAGTACAGGGTTCACTCGCACACCCTATTTTTCAAGCACGTCCGACCTTGTGAACGGAGTCGCTATCGGATCCAGTTTGCCCGATTCACTCGGTGCCGACAATGCCCGAAGCATGAGAGAAATCCGTCGTGTGATCGCCAATTACCAACCAACGAGAGTGAATCCATCCAATTTGGCGGTTCCTCCTGTCATGGTTGTGAATGTGGCTCGCGGTGCGACCAAAGCCGTTGATTATACGCTTACCAACGCTGGTAGTGGCGACGCCATGTGGGGAATAAGCCGGATGTACAGACCCTTGGCGAAAGGGATTTCCACCCAAGCACACGAATCTCGGGTGCTCTATGAAACCGGTTTCGAGGCCAATCAAGGGTTTCCACTGGGGAATCAAACTATCGTCGGTGGATGGCGCACATTCAATTCGAATATCAACGTTCAAATCAGCAATGCGACGCCGCGTTCAGGCTCACAACAACTGAGGTGGGCACAGTCCTCAGGACTAGATGCCGGACGTGTTGCCTTCATCGATTCACCTCAATTTGCGGATTCACGTGCCGGGCATCATACCCTATCCTTTGATTTCAGACAATCGAATCCGGGATCTCGTTTCGATGTGTATGTGTACGACACCTTCAGCGATGCCATGGCGTTGGGGTGGATCGTTGATGAGAACGGGAATGTGTTTGTTCGTCCGGGATTGACAGGAAATTTCGACTTTCAAGGTAATGCCGCATTGGGGCAATATCACTCCGTGACCGGAGAGATCGACCCGTCGACCGGTAAGATCCGGTATCGATTGAACGGCAATCAGACGGTTGAAGCCGACATCAGCGGGCGTACACGAATCAATTTCTTGACGTTTGTGCCGCAAAACCCATCTTCGCTAGGTCCGACGGTTGATTTGGATAACATCCGCGTGGAATTGAATTCAGTGGATTTGCCCGGCTTCGTGTTCGCTCAATCGGAAGGAACCGTACGCCCGGGCGAATCCAAATCCATCCCGCTCACCATCGATGCTCAGGATTTGGAAATTGGTTCGTATGTGGGGTTGGTCGACATCCGCACAAATAATGGACTCCGCACTGGCCGAATCGAAGTGAATGTCTTGGACCCACTGTCTGTAGACGACGACCTCGAGTTGGCACGGGACATCGAGCTGGCGCAGAATTTTCCGAATCCGTTTAATCCGACAACAGAAATCGGATATCGAGTGGGGACGCAAGATCTTACGTCCGTACGGGTGAAGTTATCGGTATATGATCTTTTGGGTCGTGAAGTGGCAGTTCTCGTGGATGGGGTTCAATCCGCGGGCACGCATTCGGTGACGTTCGATGCGGGTGGCCTCGCTTCCGGCATATATTTGTACAAGCTTGAGGTCGGTGGTCACGTTATCACCAAGAAGTTGATGTTGTTGAAATAATTAAGTCCGGATTTGTCATGAAATGGTTCCTAGGTATTCTCGCCGTCATTGTCGTATTGGTTCTCATCGTCGTCGCCTCCTTAAGTCTGTATCTGACCGATGACCGACTCAAGAGCATGGTGATGCCACCCCTACAAGAAGCCTTGGGGGATGATGTTCACGTCGATCGTTTGGGATACACGTTTTTCCGGACCTTCCCGAATCTGGGATTGATCGTGGAGGGATTGGCGGTGCCAAGTCCGACAGGCGATACGCTGGTCAGCTTGACATCCCTTCGAGTCACCGTCCCGATCATGCCATTGCTGTCGGGTGAGGTGCAAGTGAAACGCATCTTGGCGGACACACCGGAGTTGACCTACATCGTGTATGCGGATGGAACCACAAACGTGGATTTCTTGCTGACGGAAGATGAAGGGGCCGTCGTCGACACGACGACAACCGACATCCGGCTTGATGAGATCCAGGTCGTGAACGGCCGCATCCGCTATGAGGATCGGCAGGGTAGGATGTCTGCCGACATCGAAGGATTGGACATGACCGCATCCATCGATTTGGGCGATCTCATTGGTTCGGATGTGAACGCCAGCTCCAAAGCCGTGTCGTTTGTGATGGATAGCGTGACCTATCTGAACCGTCTGCCGATTTCTCTTCGTCAGAAATCCACACTCAATATGGACGCGGAAACCCTGGATTTGATCGAGGGATTTGTGTCCATTCGCGGACTTGCGCTCAATACGACCGGCTCGATTTCGGCTTGGAGCAGCGATTCGATGGCGTACAATTTGGAGCTGGCATCCGCATCCGATGATTTCGGAGCGTTGCTCGATCTGGTGCCTGAGGAGTATGCCGAAGACGTGGAAGGCATCGAAACCCGTGGCGCACTCACACTGAAAGGCACGGTTAATGGCGATTTGTCGATGGAGTACCCGAATTTCGACATCGTGATGTCCGTGACGGATGGATTTTTGAAGCATCCGTCCGCTGCGAAACCCATCGAAGACATCCAAGTGGATATGGCCGCGACCAACGCCCTGATCACGATCACATCGTTCCGCGCCCGCGCCGAACAGAATACCGTGAATGTGACGGGATCTTTGGCTCGTCCGCTTGAAAGCACCGCCGAATTTGTATTGGATGCGGTTGTGAAAGCGGATCTGAGCACCCTCGAAACCTATTATCCGATATCGGATTTTGGTGTCGCCTTGAAAGGATTGCTGGATTTGGATGCCAAAGCGAATGGACGTGTCGATGCGCCCGACCGTGCGGTGTTCAATGCCAACCTGACGGTGAAAGACGGATGGATGAAGTACACCGAGGTTGAAAAGCCGATCGAGAACATCCAAATGGTGGTCACATCCACGCAAGAGGTGCTCACCATCCAATCCATGAGCGCGAATGCGGCAGCGAATACGGTTTCCATGACCGGAACCGTGCGTCAACCTCTGGATATGGATAAAGCCCGGTTCGACATCACCGCCCTGGCGAACATGAATCTGGAAACACTGAAGGAATTCTACCCGATCGACGAAGACACTCTCACGTTGCGCGGCCAATTGCAATTCAATGCGAAGGCGAACGGATTGGTGTCGAAGCCGGAAACCGCCTTGGCCAGTGGAGATTTAAAACTGGCGAACGGCAGCATCCAATACCATTCCATTGCCGATACCATGCGCGTGAGTGGCGGAATTCGAGCGGATGTACGCTTCAACGGCGCCATGGACAAACTGGCCGACATGAAATTCAATGGTGGCATGAATCTGGCCAGCTTCTCGGTATCCTCACCCGCGTTGGATAACCCAATCACGAACATGAACGGGGACATGGTATTCAGCGATGCGAACGTGGAACTAAAGGGTTTTGTATTCCAGATGGGGTCCTCGGATTTCACCATCGATGGATCTGCGGTACAGTACAAGAACTTTTTTGAAGCGGTCGGCAGCGCGTCGCCCATGCGCTTGAATGCGCAGTATGTGTCGCGTTTCCTGAATGTGGACGAGATCTACGACATCAACGACACGAACGACGATCCGCTGTACATGGAGCTGCCGAACCTAAGCAGCACCTTGACGGCCCGCATCGATTCGATGGTGTTCGTTGGGATGTCGATCACCAACATCCAAGGAAAGGCCACCACCACGCCGAAGATGCTTGAAATGAATGAATCATCGGCCAATGCGTTCGGCGGATCGATGTCTGGATACATGAAATGGGACATCCCTCAGCCCAATTACACGTGGGTCACGTTCCGGGGCGATCTGACCAATGTGAGGAGCGAGCAGTTTTTCAAGGAATTCCAATTGGGTGGAAAAAGTGACTTTCATAACTATGTGAGCGGCGGATTGACCGCGAAAGCCAATTTCGTGACCGCCATGGATGAAATGCTGGTCCAGGATGCGAAAACCATCCAGGCGGATGGATCCTTCGGCATGGATCGGGCTCGCATCAAAGATCATCCATCCCAAGTGAGAATCGCGGATTTGCTGGGATTGGCGGAATTGAAGGATGTGTCGCTCGACGCGTGGACCGCGACCTTCGCGATCAAAGACGGACAAATGACGCTCCGCGACATGAATCTCACCAGCAAGGACATCGGCCTGAACCTGAACGGAACCCATAACTTGGTGACGGATCAGATCAACTATAAAGTCCACATCACCCTACCGGGCAGTTACGGGAATCGATTGGAAGGAATTCTCACCAAAGACGGTGTGGAAGCCTTGAAGAACAAGGATGGGATGATCGTGGTGCCGATGGGCATCACCGGAACGTCGACCGATCCAACGGTTGGCATCGATCGCGAGTATCTGCAGAACGCTATCAAAGATTACTTGATCAAAAAAGGATCCGACGCGGCGAATCGGTTGCTACAGGGAATTATTCGGAATTAAATCTCCCTGTTGACCCGCTATATTTAGCGGTATGAAACACCTTGTCTTGCTCCTGTTATTGGCTGCGTCATGCGCCAAGCCCGAACCACTTTCCATCCAAGGCGCATCGGCGCATTGGATCAGCTCCTCGCAATTGGTTTGGGATGCACCTGCAACGGCATCACGGTTCGAACTGCGGTACAGCCTCGTGGCCGACATCGAGGTGTCGGATGATGGCGTGACCGGCGGCGAACGTCTCGATATCCAACCCGGTGGTGTACCTGTCGATTCGTTGACGGATCGATATCGGCACATTCAATCATGGCCTGTTTTCCAAGTCGATCTGGACGAATCGGTGATCAAAGACGCCCTGAAAGGACAGCTCGTGGCCATCGCCTATGATGATGCAGGGAACGCGATCCAAGCCACTCGGGTGCAGACCCCCGGTGTGATGGATGAGTTGTATGCGTTTGACGGGGTGTTAGGGCCGGTGTATGGTTCGAATGGCATTACGCTCACACTTTGGGCGCCCACCGCGCAATCCGTCTTGTTGAATCTCTATGATGCGGATAAGAACCTCACATCGACGGTTCAACCGGAATCGACCGCTCCCGCTCCGGGCGTGTATCGGTTCGATTTACCTCATTCAAGTGATCGGGTGTTCTACACCTACACCGTGAGCGCCTACCATCCGGAAAACGGACTCATCAATAGCATCGAAGTGACCGATCCTTACTCCGTCAGTTTATCGATGGACAGCAAGCACAGTCAGTTGGTGGATCTGAACGACCGCTCTCTGAAACCGGCCGGATGGGATGCCCTGAAGAAATCATTACCCCGCGCCACGGACATCACCTTGTATGAGGCGCACTTGCGAGATTTCAGCATCTTCGATGAAAGTGTGCCAGTTGAGCATCGAGGCACCTACTTGGCCTTCACGCATGTGAACAGCACCGCGATGCGTCATCTGAAACGACTTTCCGATGCGGGCTTGTCGCATCTTCATCTGTTGCCGCTGAACGATATCGGATCGGTGATCGAAGACCGTTCGAAACGCACCGACATCCAAGACGAATCCGAATCCGGATCCTTGTTTGAGCAATTTGTTCGTTGGGCGGATGAGGACCCGATCACCGAACGCATCCAACGGCCATATAGCGAGCCGAGCCGGGCGAACGGATTATCGGGCAAAGACGGATTCAATTGGGGCTATGATCCGGTTCATTTCAATGTCCCGGAAGGGAGTTACAGCACGGAGCCGGATGGTCCGACGCGGATCAAAGAACTTCGCGACATGGTAGGGGCGCTGCATGGCATCGGGTTGAATGTGGTGGTGGATGTCGTCTACAACCACACGTACGAAACCGGACTCCGCACCACCTCGGTGCTCGATAAGATTGTGCCGGGCTATTACTACCGCTACGATGCGGTAAGCGGCGATGTGGCCACATCCACCTGCTGTTTCAATACCGCCGCTGAAAACAAGATGATGGAAAAGCTCATCATCGATTCGGTCACCCTTTGGGCGAAGCAGTACAAGATCGATTCCTTCCGGTTTGATCTGATGGGGCATCATCCAAAATCCGTGTTGGTCCGCCTTCGCGAGGAATTGGCCAAACTCACATTGGAACGCGATGGCGTGGACGGGGCCAACATCTACATTTATGGGGAAGGATGGAATTTCGGGGAAGTGGCCGATAACCGCATCTTCGAGCAAGCCACCCAATTCAATATGGGCGGAACCGGCATTGGGAACTTCAACGACCGCATGCGGGATGGAATCCGAGGTGGCAACTTCACCGACCGCGGACGATTCCAAGGCTTCACGAACGGGCAATTCTTATTCCCGAATGAAGATGCCGGGACGGATGTGGCCGCTCAAAAAGCCGCATTGCTGGAAGCGGCGGATCGGATCCGTGTCGGACTTGCCGGCAACCTCAGCACCTATATCTATGAAAATCGCTTCGGGGAGATCGTGAATGGTGGAAACGAGTGGATCGGATATACCCTCCAGCC
>CAYPOI010000066.1:13417-14955 GCA_964412365.1 uncultured Chitinophagales bacterium
CGATTGGCGTTCCACAATACGGGTCCGGACCAAGTTCCAGGCCTCATCGTGATGTCGATTTCGGACGCCGCATGCGGTGGAGTGGATCTGGATCCGGCCTTGGATGGAGTCCTGGTGGTATTCAATGCCACACAGTCGGCTCAGCAGGTCGCATCTCCGGTTGCCGGATTGCGGGTTCATCCCTTTTCCAAAGGATCGGAATCGGTGTATGCGGATTTGGTCACGGTTCCGGCGTTGAGCGCGGGCGTCTTCGTGAAACCGCAACGTGGGCCGCGCGGCGAGTTTGGATGCAATACTCGGATGTGACCTTACAGTAAGTTGATCAGATGCTTGACCTTCGCATGGTCCAATGGCTTATCCATGTAATCCACCACGTAGGGTGATTCGAAGGCTAGGGAGCGGTCCCTCGGGTCCATCGACGAACTGAGCATCACGATCTTGATCTGATCTTTGAGTTCAACGGGCATCAGCGCGAACTTTGTGAGGAAAGTGAATCCGTTCATCACCGGCATCATGATGTCAAGCAGGATGAGATCGGGCACCGATTGGCCATGTTCAAATTTTTCTGTGAGCTCAGATAGAGCTCTTGAGGCCGTGTTCACATACTTGACCGACGTAAAATACCCGGATTTTTCGAGGTACTTGGAGTTGACGATATTGATGATGGCGTCATCATCGATAAGCAGAACGGATTTCATGGGGGGCAGGGGGTTATCGATTTTGGTCGAAATGCATCTATCTTCACCGGAGAATACATACGAAATCAGAGGTCTTCCAAATGTCGAATCAATTTATTCTCGCTCTTGATCAGGGCACGACCAGTTCTCGTGCGATCGTCTTCGATCAGAAAGGGTCGGTGATCGCTTCCGCTCAAAAAGAATTCACCCAAATCTACCCGAAACCGGGTTGGGTGGAGCACGATGGAAACGAGATTTGGTCTACGCAAGCCGGCGTTGCGGCCGAGGCCATCACCCATGCCGGATTGAACGGCACGAACATCGCCGCGATCGGCATCACGAATCAGCGGGAAACTACGCTGATATGGGATCGAGCCACTGGCAAGCCGGTGTACAACGCCATTGTCTGGCAGGATCGGCGCACCTCCACGTATTGCGACGAGCTTCGCAATGCGGGTCATGCGGATGTGATTCGCGCCAAAACCGGACTCATCCTCGATGCTTATTTCTCTGCCACGAAAATCCGATGGATCCTCGAGAATGTGAAAGGCGTGCGTGAGCGTGCCGAAAAAGGCGAGTTATGCTTCGGCACGATGGATACCTGGCTGGTCTGGAATTTCACGAAAGGGGAAGTTCATGTGACCGATGCCACAAATGCATCCCGGACCATGCTGTACGATATCCATAAGGGACAATGGGATCAGGAGTTGATGTCTATGTTCAATATTCCTGCGAGTCTGCTTCCGACCGTTAAATCCTCGAGTGAAGTCTACGGTCAAACCAAGACCACCATTTTTGCGAGCAAGGTGCCGATCGCCGGTATCGCGGGAGATCAGCAAGCGGCTTTGTTCGGTCAACGAT
>CAYPOI010000067.1:0-10490 GCA_964412365.1 uncultured Chitinophagales bacterium
TTCATGTGTCAATTTATTCAATTATGGTTTTGACACAGTTAATTGAGCATACCCAGAACTGAAAACGGAAAACCGAAAACGGATAACAGTTTCAAATTCGTAATTTGGCCGCAGATAATCTGACCTCGCACCTCGCGCTTCGCGCTTCATACAACTAACAACTTACCACAAACAATACAGTTGCCAAGAATCGCCCTCATCCAACAATCGAACTCATCCGATCCGTCTGCCAATCTGGCCAAGACGGTACGTTCGGTGCGCGAAGCCGCTGGAAAGGGTGCGCAGATCGTTTGTTTGCAGGAGATGTTCAACACGCGATATTTCTGTCAGACGGTGGATGCGACCTATTTCGATTTGGCCGAAGCACCTGATGGGCCCACCGTATCTGCATTGTCTGATGTGGCCAAGGAATTGAGTATCGTGGTGATCGTACCATTCTTTGAGCGTCGTGCGCCAGGCATCTATCATAATACCGCGGCGGTGATCGATGCGGATGGCACCGTGCTTGGCATCTATAGAAAGATGCACATTCCGGAGGATCCCGGATTTCATGAGAAGTATTATTTCACGCCGGGGGATTTGGGCTATAAAGTGTTCAAAACACGTTATGGGAATCTTGGCGTCCTTATTTGCTGGGACCAATGGTATCCTGAAGCTGCGCGCCTCACCGCCATGAAAGGCGCCGATATTCTGTTTTATCCGACCGCGATCGGAACACTGGCCTCGGAAAGTGATAATGAAAGAGACGAATTCCGCGATGCCTGGGAAACGATTCAACGCTCCCATGCCGTGGCCAATGGTTGTTTTGTCGCTGCCGTGAACCGAACCGGTACCGAAGATGGTCTCACGTTCTGGGGAAGTTCCTTCTTGGCCGGACCTTTCGGTCAATGGATTGCCCGTGCCGGTGATTCGGATGACATCCTCATTGCGGATGCTGATTTTTCAGCGATTGAATCGCAACGCCGTACGTGGCCTTACTTCCGCGACCGCCGTGTCGACAGCTATTCGGAGATCACCAGCCGCTTCTCCACCAAATGAAACGGGGATTTCTTGTCGTGGCGGGCATCCTGCTGGTAGCTGGCAATCTCGTCGCACAATCGTATTCCATTTCCGGAACAGTGATTGATGGGGAATCGCGAAGTGTGATCCAAGGTGCTACCGTCCGGGTTCCACAGCTGGATCAATCCGTGACCACTGGCGCTGATGGTTGGTTCGAGTTACGCAATCTACCATCTGGACTCATCCGCGTCCAGATACGTCACTTGGGGTACATCCCGGTCGATAGTCTGATCTCGATTTCAGGATCGATCCGCATCACCTTGGAAATGACACCGCAAGTGTTCGACCTCGGCAGCATCACCATCGAAGATCAAGCCGTGCAGAGCGATCTGCTCACTCAGACCCCACTCAGTACGGTATACATCCCGCAATCGCGGCTGCGGCAATCGGTGCGGTTGGGAGGCGAGCCGGATCCGGTTCGGTTCATCCAGTCCATCCCAGGTGTGAAAACGGAAAGCGACTTTTCGGGCGGGTATTCGGTCCGTGGTGGGCGTAATGATCAAAATCTGATTCTGTTCGATGGGATGCCGGTATACAGTCCGTGGCATTTGTTTGGTTTGTTCAGCGCGTTCAATTCGCAATCGGTTTCGGGTTTGGAGTTCTCCAAAGGCATCTTTTCTCCCCGATATGGAAGTCGAATCAGTTCCGTGCTGCACCTGTATGCGACGGATGGAGCACGCACCAAAGGGCTCGATGAATTGAACATCGGCATGGTGAGTTCGAGTCTGACCGCCGGAACACCGTACTCCAAAAAGGGATCGATTTTTGTTTCGTTGAGGCGGACTTACATGGATCCGTTCCTTGCCGCATTCGATCGGGACGAGCAAGAACTCGATCAACGCACCACCTATTATTTCCATGATCTGAGCGCCAAACTCAAGCACACCTGGTCGCCCAAATGGGAATCGGACATGCTGCTGATCTACGGCAAAGACCGATTCGGGTATCGCACGGTTGAATCGTATAACAATTCATTCAACACCGGCACCGGCGATTTTGAGGATTTCAGAGAACGCAAGAATACCGGTCTGATGTGGGAAAATTCCGGAATCAGCGGCCGTACTCGCTATAAAGGCGATTTCTGGACGATGGAATTCCAATCCTATTACACCCGATATCAGTCTGAGTCGACCGACGATTCCGATTTTCTGCTTGATTTTCAACTAACGGAAAGGGTGCTCTTTGGCTCGCAAATCCTCACGCAAATCACTCGGGAAAACCGTGATTATCAACTTCAGAAACGGTTTGACCAAGACATCCAAGATCTAGGAGGACGAATCCGGATGACCTGGAAACAGGATGATTCGTTCACATTTGATGCCGGCATCGAAAGCATTCGTCATTGGTTCACTGATCGCGGGATATTGAACGAGCAAACGGTGATCACATCCGACAAAATCACCATCGGATACCCTGGTTTGGAAGATGTGACCGATCAGTATCTGACACGATTGGTCTCCGCCGATCTGACCTCGCAAGAAACCGCGGTGCATGCCGGCGTCTCATTGAATTACACCCGATTATCGATTTACCCCGGATTGCGGATGGAGCATTATTCGTATGGGAATTATGTCAAACTGCTTCCTCGGGTGAATGCGATCTACCGACTGTCAACGGCTTGGAGCATCACCGCAGGGTATGGGATGTTCCGCCAATACGTTCAGGCCGTGGGCATCGATCTGTTGCAAGTGCCTGTTGAGAAATGGATATGGTCGAGTCCGAGCACGAAACCCATGGATGGCCGAACGTTCACGTTAGGAACCCGAATGGCCCTGAATGAAAACCTGACCTTAACCGTGGAAGGATATCAACGCGAATTCCGAAATTTGCTGTCGCTCGATCCGGTCGAATTGTATGCGGCAGTAGGAGGGACGGGGACTTTCGTGCCGGTCTATCGGGATATCACGGTCGCCGGTGAAGGCCAAGCGATGGGAATCGAAAACACCCTTGAATGGAGAGCAAACCGCTTCAGTGGACGATTTTCCTATGCCTTGAGTCATTCCCAAAACCGGTTCGAGAGTGTCAATAACAACCAATGGTTTGATTCGAGAACCGACAGCCGGCATGATTTCAGCTCCGACATGCTGTATCGGTTTCATCGCGCATGGATCGGTGGGGCGCAGTTCCGATTCAAATCCGGACAACCCGTGACCTTGGCCTATTCCGCGTACGACCGAATCGATGATCCTTTGGACATCGGGCACGAATTCGACAACCCGGCATTGATCTGGACATCCAAACACAATCATCGTTTGCCGGATTACCACCGCCTCGATCTGTTCGTGACTTGGCAGAGTCGTCCCTATCGCGGGTACGCCACCGATATCACCTTCAGCGTGATCAACGTGTATAACCGGTTCAACGTGCTGGCGATCAACACGACGACCTCCATTTTCAATACGAATGTGGAGACCTCGGTGCGTCCGAAGCACCGTTTTCTTGGTCAATTGCCTGTGTTTCCGATGTTATCCATCCGTATTCATTCCCCATCATGAGACAGTGGCTCGTATCCTTTTTAGTGGCGGCTACCGCACTGTCCTGCGTGCAGGAATCATATGTGGATGTGCCTGCCGACCGCATGCTTCAGGTGGATGCCGTCTTTTATCTGAACGCGCCGTTGCCGGTGATTGAAGTGCGTCACGCGTTTAAAGCCACAGGTGACGAACCGTTTCGGTTCAACCGGACGGAGCGCTGGACACTCGGGGCCAGAGTGGAACTCCGAGCCTGGGATCCGACCGCGACGCCTGTCGATACCCTGACCATTGCCACCACAGAAATTCAACCCGGTCGCTTCAGCCCGATGCAAACATCCCTTCGAGTGATGCCATCCATGCACTATGAGGTGAATGTGACGTGGGACGGCCTGTCGGCGTCCGCGAAAGCTCGGATCCCGAGATACGATCCGATCGGACTTCAAATCACAAACGACAATCCTCGTTTTGCCCGCCGATCCGTCTTTCGGAATTTCATCGACCCTTCACAAGTCGATTCACCACCACTGGTCGACACCTTGGATATCTACGCGTCTAGAGTCGACATCACGTACACCGCCACAAGCGCGTTCATGGCGGTTCAGTACGGTACCGACCACGAATTCACCGGGTACAGCAAATACATCTATTTCGATCGAGATTTGGTCAATCCATCGACCTACAGGAACTTGTATTTGGATGAGCGCAACCCGACATTCGAGCTGACGCGCGATGTGTTCGGATTGTATCCCTACATGATGCCGATTGAAGAGCGCGAGCCTGCGACATTGCGTGTTGTGGTGGTCGTTCCAGAAGACATCTATGCCGATTATGCCCGCACAGATGGCGATTTCCTGCTTCCTGCAACGCCGACCAACGTGAAAAACGGAGTCGGTCTGTTCATCGGTGCTGTTCGGGATACGGTTTATTATGAAATCCCCTTTTTCTTGACTCCATGACCCCAAAAGACATGGGCTATCGGATGCCGGCCGAATGGCATCCCCACTCTTCCACACTGCTGAGTTGGCCATACAATGCCGAAACCTGGCCTGGCGAAAGGCTTCCACGTGTGGAACGCGTGTATTTGACCATCATCAAATCACTATTCGAGCACGAACCGATTCATTTGCTGGTCAATGATGCCGATGTGAAATCGCATGTGCTTCGCCTGTTCAAGGAAGCCGGCTTGCCGCCGGATGCGGTCACATTCCACATCCGCACCACAAACGATGTCTGGGCGCGCGACTTCGGACCCATTTTCGTCAAGCGCATGGACGAATCCGTGGGCAGGCATGCGACGCATATCTACGGTCCGCACATCGCCCCGAACGCCCCATCCGAACTGATGGCCAACAAATGGCCCGATATCGCTTTATGCGATTGGGGCTACAATGCTTGGGGTGGCAAATACCCGCCATTTGATAGTGATGATGCGGTTCCGGAGTATTTCGCGAACACCTATGGCATCCGCCGGTTCAAACCCGGAATGATCTTGGAAGGGGGCTCCATCGAAACGAACGGGAAAGGCGTGATGCTCACCACCGAATCGGTGATGCTCACACCCACGCGCAATCCGCATCTGAGCAAAGCCGAGATCGAACAGAAGATGAAAGATTATCTGGGTCAAGACACCATCATCTGGCTCAAAGAAGGCCTTGCCGGTGACGATACCGATGGGCATATCGACGACCTGTCGCGGTTTCTGAACGAAACCACCATCATGACCATGATGACCGACGATCCCAAGGATGTGAACTATCGCGCCCTTCACGAAAACCGGGAAATCTTGCAAGGAACAGGTTTTGATATCATCGACATCCCCATGCCAACCACACGCATCGAAGGAACTACGGTGAATGGAAGTGAGCATGTGCCAGCGAGTTATGCCAATTTCTACATCGCCAACGGCGTGGTTCTGTTACCGATTTATGACAAGCGTCATGACGGTAAGGTGATTGAGATGTTTAAACACTACTTTGCAGACCGACATATCGCCGCCATCCCTTGTCAAGATTTGGTTTGGGGGCAGGGCTCCATACATTGCATCACCCAACAACTATACGGATTATGAAACACCTGCTACTAGCCGCTCTTATTTTAGGAATCGCTTCCTCAGCCAGCGCTCAGCAAGCCTCAAACGGACTTTTCGTGATTCCCACGGCGTACACCTTGCCGCAAGGCACGCATTCGGTGAGTTCCTATGAACTGGTTTTCCTTCAATATTCGTACTCTCTGACCAACAGCACGCATATTTCCGCGTTCAGCATGTTTCCTTTTACGGCCGATGCGTTCACTGAATCATTCGCAATCGGGGTGAAACAGCAGATATTCAAGCGCGATGGTATCGCTCTGGCAGCCACCGCCTCTTTCTTGCCAAAAGCGAAAGTGTTTTCCGTGATGGGATTGGCCTCGATCGGCTCCCCGGATGCCTCGGTGCATCTCGGAGCGGGAAAAGGAGGGACGTTTGAGGTCGAAGGGAGCGGATTTTTCATATTGCTCGGCGGAATCAAGAAGACAAGCGAAAAGGTGTCGATCATGGCGGAATTCATCACCAGTACCGAAGCCATCGACACGGAGTTCAAGGGATTGCTCTCCGCAGGCGCACGGTATCGAACCCGAGATGGATTTACAATTGATTTCGGGTTGATGCGCCCGGTGACCACGATGGATATGGGTGACTTCATCGCCTTGCCCATCCTGAAAGCCACGTACGAATTCTGATACTTTTTGTAAATTCCGGCACTCACCAACACAGGATGTAAGCCTCCCTTTGGATACGGAAATACGACCCGGCGTGTACGAAACCGTGATCGGTTTGGAAGTACACGCCCAACTGCTGACGAAAAGCAAAGCGTTCGCACCTGTGACCACCGAATTCGGCGGTGCGCCCAACACACATGTCACTCCGTTATGCTTGGGACATCCCGGCACGTTGCCTGTCTTGAATGAGAACCATGTGCGATTCACTGTGAAAATGGGATTGGCCACCAACTGTCAGATCGCACCACGCTCCATCTTCGCGCGGAAGAACTACTTTTACCCGGATCTGCCCAAGGGCTATCAGATTTCCCAATTCGACACCCCGATCTGTTTCGGTGGGCATGTCGATATTCAGCTTGAAGACGGCTCAACGAAACGCATCCGCATCAACCGCATCCATATGGAAGAAGATGCGGGGAAGTCGATCCACGACCAAGATCCCTACAACACGCTAGTGGATTTGAACCGCGCCGGAACGCCGCTGATCGAAATTGTGACCGAGCCCGATATCTCCAATCCGGCCGAAGCCTATGCGTATCTGACCAAGATCAAGCAGATCGTCCAGTATTTGGAGATTTGTGATGGAAACATGGAAGAGGGCAGTCTAAGATGCGATGCGAACGTGAGTATTCGTCCGGTAGGAGAGACCAAGCTCGGCACACGTACCGAAATCAAAAATGTGAACTCGTTCCGGAATGTGGAACGGGCGCTGCATTTCGAGGTGATCCGCCAAGGAAAGGTGCTCGACAAAGGTGGAAAAGTGGTTCAAACCACGTTGCTCTGGGATGCGAACAAGCTCGAAACCCGTGAGATGCGCTCCAAAGAGCAAGCCCATGATTATCGTTATTTCCCGGAGCCCGATCTTCCACCGGTTGTGGTCACCGAAGCCATGATGGCCGACATCCGCGCCGAACTCCCCGAAATGCCAGAACAACGCCTGCAGCGCTATGCCTCGATCGGAGTACCGGATTTCGATGCGTTTCTCCTAACAGAAGACAAAGCCAAGGGCGATTATTTCGATACGGTGGTGTCGGGTCAACCCGTGACCATGCAGAATCTTGCCGGTTACGAGCCCACACTGAGTGATGTGAAAATGGCATCGAACCTGATTACGAATGTGGTGAACACGATCTTGAACGAGCGCAAACTCGACATCCAAGATTTCCCCATCACACCCGAAGCCCTTCGCGGCGCTTTGAAATTGCGTCTGGATGGCCAAATCAGTTCCAATGCCTTGACGAACCTCATCAGTTTGATGCTGTCCGATTCGCGAGATGCGGAAACCATCGCCAAAGAAAAGGGGCTGATCCAAGTGTCGGACACATCCTTCCTCGAACCGTTGGTCGATGAAGTCATTTCCTCGAACATGGATAAAGTTAAAGCCTACAACAGCGGTAAAGACGGCTTATTGGGATTTTTTGTCGGTAGTGTGATGCGCGCATCGCAAGGAAAAGCGAACCCGCAGATGGTATCGGAAATGGTCACTCGAAAATTGAAGGAACAGGCATGAGATCGCTCATCATTTTGGTCGGCGTATTGGTTTTTGCGGTCGGATGCAAGAAGGAACCGGTCGCGCCGACCTATTCCACAGCATTGCTGTCGGGAATCATCACTGTGGATGGAAGCGACGACTTTTCCGGAATCGATGTGCGGATCGTCGTTCCGGGCGACACTCTGTTTCGTGCCGTATCCAATATCGACGGATATGTGAACGGCCTCGTCCGCTTTCGTCAAGCCGGACGTTATGTGATGTCCATTTCACGCAACAACCGGATTTTGCATGAGCACGAGCTGATTTTGGCTGCGGATGACACCTTATCGTTTTCGGGTATGATCCCTCGTTTGGCCGAATCGTTCGTGGTCACATCACCCGAGCAAACCGCTTGGCAGACCTATATGCGATTGAATCGCCAATACGATCGGATTTTGCGCTTTTCATCGACCGGTGAGATCAGCGTCGATTCGATTCGATCCACCATCAAGATGTGGAGCGATCTGTACTGGTCGTTGAACGATGCCCATCCGTCCACCTTCGCATCGGACCAAGCCCGATTCAGAAGCATCACCATGCTGAATGGAATTGATGATGACATGCTGATGGATCGGATGTCGACATTGGGAAACAGCAACGAAGAATTCGCGCTTCGACTGAGTCTCGGTTCCGAAATCGCGCTTCGCACACGAGGCATCGAACCGGCCTTGGCGTATGTGGATTCGTTGAAGAAAACCACACGGAATACCGATTTGAAGTCCTCATCCGACATGCGCCGCATTGAATTGATGGTGTTATCGGGTGATGCGGACCGATCTCTTGCCGAAGTAAAATCCTTCCGTCGTAAACACAAAGACACTGCGTTCGACAATTGGGCCTCCGCCCTTGAATATGAGTTGGAATTCCTGATCCCAGGAAAATTCCTACCATCCTTCTCCATTGAAGGGGAGGGCGATTCGATTACGACCGCATCCTTGGCTGGAAAACCGTATATGATCGAATTCATTGGTTTGGCCACCGACCCCTATCGCGACCAGTATTCCGACCTCGTCGCTTTGCATGCGAAAGCGGCGGATGCCGGCATCCGATTCATTTCCGTTCCGCTCGACACACATCCTGCCATCCTGGCTGGGTTTTTCACCGAGCGCCCGAAACGATGGACGGTCACGCCTATCGGAGCCTTCGCTTCCTCGAACATCGGCGATCAACTGCGAGTGGACCAGGTGCCGATGCGGTACTTGATTGGCGCGGATGGCATCGTGATCGGCCGCTATTTTTCTTACGACTTGGTTGAGCTCGAAACCGATCTCACACCTCTCCTCACACAACCCAACCTCTGATGAAACGTCCTTTTTTGATCGCCGGCAACTGGAAAATGAACTTGGGTCCATCCGAGACCGAAGCCTTTTTCGCATCCTTCAATCCGCCGCGCCACCCCGAAGTGGAAACCTTGCTTTGCGTGCCGTTCGTGTCGTTGGCATCGGCCTTGGTTCGCGCTCAGAACGCATCCATCGGCGCGCAAAACCTGCATTTCGAGAATGATGGAGCCTATACTGGGGAAATCTCCGGCTCAATGTTGGCGAAAATGGGTGTGGGATATGTGATTGTGGGTCACTCGGAGCGTCGCCAGTATTTCGGTGAGTCGGACGCCATCGTGGCCAAGAAAGTTCGCAAAGCCTTGGATTCCGGACTCACCCCGATCCTCTGCGTCGGTGAAGTGCTCGACGAACGCAAAAAAGGCATTCATTTTGATGTGGTTAAGACTCAGACCCTTGCTGGTTTGGACGGACTCAGCGCCGCCGATGTCGCCAAAGTCGTGATCGCCTATGAGCCTGTTTGGGCCATCGGAACCGGCGAAACCGCATCCCCCGCGCAAGCGCAAGAAATGCACGCGTTCATCCGCTCGTTACTCATAGCCGACACCAAAATCTTGTATGGCGGTAGCATGAAACCGGATAACGCCGGTGAATTGCTGAGTCAGCCGGATGTGGATGGTGGCCTCATCGGAGGCGCAAGCCTCAAAGCCGACAGCTTGTTGACTGTCGTGCAAACCGCAATCAGCCTCCGCTAATATGGAAACGCACAAGGTACTGTTGATCGGAAGCGGTGGTCGCGAACACGCGCTCGCCTGGGGCTTGGCCAAATCGCCATTGCTCGACGCCCTGTTCATCGCTCCTGGAAATCCCGGTACCGCTCAATTCGGAACCAATGTGGATCTGGATGTGGACGATCACGATTCCGTCCTTGAATTCTGTGAAGAAAATGGCATCACCCTGGTTGTGATCGGACCCGAAAAGCCACTGGTCGACGGACTCACCGATTACCTCGAAGATTATGGCTATTCGGTGTTCGGTCCGTCGAAAGCCGCGGCGCGTCTTGAAGGAAGCAAGTCGTATTCGAAAACCATCATGCAGAAATATGAGATCCCAACCGCAGGATATCATGTGTTTGAACGGCATGAAGTGTCCAATATCCGCAATTTCATATCGGAAATGGCCATTTTTCCGGTCGTATTGAAAGTGGATGGTCTCGCCGCAGGAAAAGGCGTGTTCATTTGCGATAGCGCCGATGAAGCGGATGCCGTTCTTGATACCATCCTCAATGATGTCTCCCTCAGCGCGGCAGCCGATTTCTTCGTACTAGAAGAATTCATGCAAGGCGAAGAAGTCTCTGTGTTTGCGGTGTCGGATGGGAAAACAGCGAAACTC
>CAYPOI010000067.1:10500-14760 GCA_964412365.1 uncultured Chitinophagales bacterium
CATCGGCTATGCCCAAGATCATAAGCGCATCGGAAACCAGGATACCGGATTGAATACCGGCGGGATGGGGGCCTATGCACCGGCTCCGATCCTTGACGACGTCGCCCTCGACCATATCTTTTCAACCATCATCCAACCAACCATCGATGCGATGGCGGCCGAATCCACGCCATACAAAGGCATTTTGTACACCGGATTGATGATGACCGCAGCAGGACCCAAAGTGGTTGAATACAACTGCCGTTTCGGCGATCCGGAATGTCAGGTGATTGTGCCGGCCTTGGAGCAAGATCTGCTTGAAATGATGCTCATGAGCGTGAACGAACGCCTTGAATATGCATCATTCACCACCAAGCCCGGATTTTTCTGTTCGGTGGTGATGGCCTCAAAAGGGTATCCCGGTTCGTATTCCAAAGGATTTCCGATCAACGGACTTGGCTTGGTCGACTCCGATGTTCTCGTGTTTCAAAGCGGCACAGCCGATAAAGATGGAGACATCGTGACCAACGGCGGTCGTGTGCTGAATGTGGTCGGCTATGGTGAAACCCTGAAGCAAGCCATTGATTCGGCCTATTCGTCGGTGGAGAAAATCCACTTCGACGGTGCCTACTATCGAACCGACATCGGCATGAAAGGACTCCGCCGTGTGGATTCTTCTATTTCTTAACCTTTTTACCGCCGACACCTTAGCGTACGATAACGCCGTGTCGATCTCGCGTTCCGCGGTCGGAACCACGTTTGTGTTGGATGCGGGACGAAGCTTGGTCCTGAAATTGGACGCGACGAATCGCATCGAGGCCCAAGCCGGAGGAAGAGGCTCGCGGATGGGGGCCTACCGAGCTCCGAGCGATATCGACGCCACGCATGAACTCACGATCTATATCGCAGACCCCGGTTCGCGTCGCATCGTGATGCTCGACCGGCACCTGCAGCATGTCTCAGACATCACGTCCGATGAGCATCGGTATGATCGCATTGCCGTGAACCGATTCCGGGAGTTGTTCGCCGTGGATTCGGAAGCGGCTACGATTCATAAATTTCGTCCGAACGGGGAGCTTGACCACTCATTTTCGACACCCTCGTTCGATCGGGGTGGGTTTTCGGATGTGGCGGTTTCCGGCGACGCGGTGCTGCTCGGCCAAGGAAACATCCTATGGATACTGAGCCGGTTCGGACTCGAAACCGGATTTCGTCGATTTGACCAACCCATCACGCGCATCACGGGAACGCCGGATGGCGCGATGGTCTTGGCAGGAGGGAAGGTCTATGTGCTGAACGGAACCTTCACGATCGTCGCGGAGCATGATGTGCCGGAAAGGACGGTGGATGTGGCGTCGGATGGGGTTCGAATCTGGTTACTTTCCCCTAACACTCTGATTGAAAAGACGCTACCTTAAGGTCATGCGTAGCCCGCTCAAGCTGGAAATTCTTCCCCAACCCGATGACACCACGTGCGGGCCCACCTGCTTGCATGCCGTGTACAATTATTTTGGCGATTCGGTGGATTTGAGCCAGGTGATCCGGGAAGTCCATTACCTCGAGGATGGTGGCACATTGGCTGTCTTATTGGCCAATCATGCGTTGAAACGGGGATATCAAGCCACATTGTATTCCTACAATCTTCATGTGTTTGATCCGACGTGGACCGAACTCAGCACACCCGATCTCATCACCAAACTCAAACTTCAGAACGAGTTCAAGACGGGTCGCAAGTTTCAGAAGGCGACCAATGCCTACATCGAGTTTTTTGAACTCGGAGGTGTCGTGAAATTCAAAGATTTGAATCCGGCCCTCATCCGATCGTTATTAAAAAAAGAGATCCCGGTACTAACCGGCCTCAGTGCGACGTATCTGTATCAGTGTGCACGTGAATTCGGACCGAATTGCGACTATGATGACATCCGAGGATTGCCAACCGGCCATTTTGTGGTGTTATCGGGTTATGATGAAGCCGAAAAAACGGTTCGGGTGGCCGACCCGATCCGACACCATCCGGGCGATCTCGGTCAGTATTATGATGTGCGAATGGACCGCTTGATCAACGCCATATTGCTCGGAATCCTTACGTATGATGCCAATATTCTTGTTTTAGAACCCTCCAGATGAACATACTAGTCGTAGTGAACAACCCGAACGATTGGCAGCTCGATGTGCCGGGCATCCAAGTCGTGTCGGCCCGCCAATATCTGACCGATCCTTCGTTCAGTGAGATGGAAAAGGCGAAAATCTTCAACCTGTGCCGCTCCTATCGCTACCAGGCGAACGGGTATTATGTGTCGTTGCTGGCCGCCGCGCGCGGACACAAGCCACTTCCCAACGTGGCCACCATGCAGGACATGAAATCGCAGACCATCATCCGTTTCGTAAGCGATGACATGGATGAATTGATTCAACAAAGTCTGGGTCACATCCGCTCGACCGAATTCACACTCAGCATTTATTTCGGGCGGAACATCGCCAAGCGGTACGACCGCCTGTCGCAGCAATTGTTCGGTCTGTTTCAGGCGCCGTTCATCCGAGCCATGTTCGAGCACAATGGAAAGAAGTGGCAGCTCACATCCTTGAGTCCGATCGCGGCGAGTGAAATCGCGCCGGATCACAAGGCCTTTGTGATCGATGTTACCAAAGCCTATTTCTCGGGAAAGAAGCCGTCCGCACCACGACGGTTCACGCCACGGTTCGACATGGCCATCTTGTCGAATCCGAAAGAAGTGGAAGCCCCGTCGGATGAGAAAGCGCTTCAGAAATTCGTGAAAGCGGGCGAGACCCTGGGAATCGGCGTGGAAATGATCACGAAGGATGATTATTCGCGTCTGGCCGAATTCGATGCCTTGTTCATCCGCGAAACCACGAACGTGAACCATCACACCTATCGCTTCGCACGTCGTGCGGCGGCAGAAGGACTCGTGGTGATGGATGATCCCGAATCGATCCTCAAATGCACGAACAAAGTGTATTTGGCCGAATTGCTCCACCATCATGAAATCCCCCATCCGGCCACGCTCATCGTCCATAAGGACAATGTGGACAAAATTGAAGGGATGTTGGGTCTGCCCGTGATTTTGAAACAACCCGACAGCGCGTTCTCTCAAGGCGTGGTGAAAGCCTCGACACAAGCCGAATTGCTCGAGATGTCGGCCAAAATGTTGGACAAATCCGATCTCATCATCGCGCAGCAGTTCATGCCGACCGAATTCGACTGGCGCATCGGGATCATCGACCGCCGACCCATTTTCGCTTGCAAGTATTTCATGGCGCGGCGCCATTGGCAGATCATCAAGCGGGATGATGCCGGCAAACGCAGCTTCGGCGGACAAGAAAGCGTCCCGGTGGAACTCGTTCCGCGCAGTGTGATGAAACATGCGCTGGCTGTGGCCAATCTGATGGGCGACGGATTGTATGGCGTGGACATGAAGCAGATCGGCGACAAAGCCTATGTCATCGAAATCAATGACAATCCGAACATCGATTCCGGCGTGGAAGACACCCTGATGAAAGACAATTTATATCTGGCCATCATGCAGGTCTTCCTCAAGCGCATCGAAGAGAAGAAACGGGAGCGGAAAGTGTACTGATGTCGAATTACCGCTTCGGTGACGTCTATGGCGTGGAAATGGAATACATGATTGTGGACAAAACCACGCTCGATGTGCGTCCGTTGGCGGAAATCCTGTTAGGCAACGAAGACGAGGTGGAGCACGGACCCATCACCTGGTGCAACGAACTCGTGGCCCATGTGATCGAGCTGAAGGTGACCGATCCGGTGTCTTCTTTGGTCGGTTTGGCGGATGTGTTTCAGGACCATGTCCGTCAGGTCAACACCCTGCTCGAGCCGCATCACGCCATGCTCATGCCCGGAGCGATGCATCCTTGGATGGATCCCTACAAGGAAATGGTGTTGTGGCCGCATGGGTATAGCGAGGTGTATGCCGCGTTCGATCGGATCTTCGACTGCCGCGGACACGGATGGGCCAATTTGCAAAGCACGCATCTGAACTTGCCGTTTGATGGGGATGAGGAATTCGCGCGACTTCATGCCGCGATCCGGATGGTCTTGCCTTTGATTCCGGCCATCGCCGCATCCAGCCCTATTCGAGATGGAAAGAGATCCAATCAGTTGGATGGGCGCTTGCATGTCTACAAATCCAATTCGGCCCGCATCCCGTCCATATCAGGTCTTGTGATTCCGGAACCTGTGTTTTCGAAGCAAGAATACGAGGACAAGATCCTCAAGCCGATGTATGCCGATATCGCGCCGTT
>CAYPOI010000068.1:0-14607 GCA_964412365.1 uncultured Chitinophagales bacterium
AGCCGAACCTGTTCCATCCGATCGTGAACGCGTTGCTCGAAAGCGGCGATTATTACATGATTTTGGCCGATTTCGAAGCGTACAGCAACACTCAGAAAGCCATCGATGAGTTGTATGGCAATCCGGCCGAGTGGTACAAGAAGGCGATCCACAACGTGGCAAGAGTCGGGAAATTCAGCTCCGATCGCACCATTCGCGATTATGCGGATGAGATTTGGGGAGTTTAAAGAAATGTTGAATGTTGAAGTTTGAATGTTGAAAATAGAGGAACCTTTATCGTTTCATCTTTTCATCATTTCATCCCTCTTCATTCAACATTCAGCATTCATCCTTCAACATTAGGTTACATCCCCACCCCGAATGCGATGGAGGTCATGGGTCCTTCTGAGAGCCCGATTCCTTGTCGAGTGATCGATATGTATCTACCCTGAGCGATATTGAATCGAGCCTTGATGTTCCTCAATCGCATGTTCGGTTCCCTTTGGGTCGCAAATCCGAATGCCATTCCTTGCGCGCGCTCGTTCACTTCAATGGTGAGCAATGGAAATGCGAGTTGAACGGTCAAGCCTGAGCCCACGATCCCGCGATTCGGATTCACATAGATTCCGATAGGCTCCCAAGCTAGGGAAGCCTCGAATTTCTCATGGACACGATAGGAGAAACCTGCCGTAATGAATTCTTCGAGAGTGATGATGCCGTGTCCACCATACCCGATGGCGTTTCCCCATACGCTGTGATAGTACGGCTCTCCAACCATGCGATCGTCCTCATCCTCGATGAAATTGAGATCAAAGCGAATGACAGGTAATCCGTACTTCGCCCCTTCAACGGATGGGAAATAATCCAATTCCCAAATCGTGTGGATGGTGCGTGGGTTCGAATCCATGATGTGTTCGACGAATTTGTCCACTACTTGGGCCGATGTGGTTGGTGGCGAGACGGATACGAGAATAAGTGGTAGCAAAAAAACGGCGTAGTGACGACAACGACGACTCATGAAGGCTTCTCCTAAGGTGCTGAAATATAGGTGTTTGATAACTGGGGGAATGTATGAGGAACGGGATTGCTAAGTCAAGGGACGCGAACGAACCACAAGAGAATTTTAAATGATAAATTTTAAATGAAGATGGATCATTTCTTCACTTAAAATTTAAAATTGGCCTGCCGAGAGGCAGGCAGATCATTTAAAATTGAGGAACGAATTGAGCTCCGCATACAACTCCGGGTACTGCTTCTTCAACGCAATCGGTGTTTCGAAATAGGCCTCGATGGCCACAGCGAAGAGTTCGGCGGGGGCTTCGGCGCCGTAGGGATCGAGTGCCGTGTGGATTTCATCACCCGTTTCGTCCAGCCGGATGAAGGCGTCGGCTAAGTCCCGAGTCCTTTCATCGGTCCGAGGGGTTTCTCCAGTATCCGGATCGATGCCGGATGTGAGGTCGTAGCTGAAATCCAGCTGATGTGCGAATTCGTGCAAGATCAGATTTCGAGCCGGCATCGGATGCGGTTTCCGTCTCGCATCCGCCACATCTTGTTTGATTTCGCGCCACGACAGAATCACGACTCCTGCCTGCCACGACTCGCCGGATCGCCACTCATCCGTTTCCGTCACGATACCGATCTCATCGGCATCCTTCACCGGCACCAGATAATCGTCGGGATAGATGAGGATGCGGGTCAGGTCGGGATAGCGGTCGTCATCGTGTCCGAGTCGTAATCGACATGCATACGACGCCACGGTTAGACGCATTTCGTCGGTGAGGATGAGGCCCTTGCAGCCCTCAAACGGGTATCGATCCAGGAATACGGGGATGCGTGCCAGCAAACGCTCTCGGAGATCGGGCGATAAATCGGACACGAACGGAATGTCCTTCTCTACCCAGGAGCGCTGGGCGTCCGTTAGACGGGGTTTGTCGCGGCGGAAGAAGGAGAGGAGGCGGGAGAGCATGAGGGAGACGGAGATGACTAAAAGAATGTTGCACCAGGAACAAATCTGTCAATGATGGCTTTAAGCAAAATAGTCGAGTCGAGTAATTCTTAACTATAAATACATAATACGTTGGGGTCATATGAAAACATTATTTACTACGCTTCTTCTTCTGGGCACATCGCTCACTGCGATGGCTCAAGAAACTACGGTTAGAGATTCGGTACTCATCCGTATTCAAACAACAACGGGTGAACTTATTCAACAGAAAGGAATACGTGAAGGGGAGAGTTTCCGCTTCAGTGGATTGGTATTTCCCCTTCAGAAGCTCAATGGTCTGGAGCTGAGTTTGCCAGATAGCGCTGTGCAACGTCGTACCGAAATCATTGTGGAATTGCCAGATTTTGCCAGCGTGGATTCGGCGCGTCAGCGGGTCAGCTTCGGTGATAGCATGGCTACGGCGGTTCGCTTCCGAGTTTATCAAGAAGGAGCAGCGGTCAGTCCATTCTACTTCGATACTCCAATAGAGCTGACGATTCCGATTCCGCCGAATCTGCCTACTGGATTTGGAAGTGACGTTTCAAAATTCATGCTCACCTATCGCACCGAAGATGGTAGATTCGACACTACCGGAATCCGTACACGGGTGGTTGATGCACTGCGGGCTACTGTAACGGCTTCGGTGGAACACTTTTCCGTGATTGCTCTTACCGATGGTTCTGAAGGAACCACGACATCCGTATCGGATGATCGATTCAGTGTCCACTCCTTTGAATTGGAACAAAACTTTCCGAATCCATTTAACCCGTCAACGGTGATTCGCTATAATCTTGAGAAAAGCGGAGCGGTGAAACTCGAGGTGTTCAATACACTCGGACAGCGTGTAGCGCTTCTTGAGAACAACATGAAATCTGCTGGAACTCACGCAGTAACTTTCGATGCCCGTCATCTGTCAAGCGGTGTATATTCCTACAGGCTGACTGCGCACGGCACATCGCGCACGCAGACGATGTTGTTGCTCAAATAATCAATACTTGATCGTTCACTCATCCTGAAAGGCATGCTGAGAATTCAGAACACGCTTTTTGGGATGAGGAATTTCTGTCAGCACACCACGAAGTCGCCTTAGTAATAGTCTAGAATGTGACCATCCCGTTGACCTTCAACCTTTCCCCAGCCTCCCTACCGCCCAAATTCCTCCTCTGACCAAACCCGAAATCGTCGTGAAGACCAGCGCGACAAGCAGTGGCAGCACCCCTCCGAATGTGAAGGTCATGCCAACAACGAAGCCGAAGATGATTTCAGCGCGATATACAGGTATGACCAAGGCAAAGGGAAAGAGTCCGAAGAAAATGATATTTGTGATAGAAATAAGGTCGTTTTCGAAGGAAATCGCAAGTAATGCCCCATAGGCCAATGCGCCAATGAACCCCATCCAAACATCTTGAGGGAAATCTTTCCATCCGGCATTGGGAGCCAGGCTCTGTACCCGGATTCCAAACACCAGTCCGACCAATGGAAGCGATATTAACCCCCACCAATTAGAAATCAGCGGTAATTCCGGATCGTTCAATAAATGGTGACTCT
Source organism: uncultured Chitinophagales bacterium (assembly GCA_964412365.1). Lineage (GTDB taxonomy): Bacteria > Bacteroidota > Rhodothermia > Balneolales > HLUCCA01 > CAMTWZ01. The sequence continues at coordinate 3,512 of CAYPOI010000068.1, forward strand.
GAATTCCATCGGTGATGTCTTCATACACCAGATGAGCCATCGCAAACGCAAGCGCGGCAAAGAAAAAGAGAAAGGGTGGCTTCTGTATAGATGATTTAAACATAGGTGAATATCATCTTTTTTCAACATTCAAACTTCAACATTTCTTCTCATAAACCATACACTAAAGAACACTCTTCGGCACAACCTTGCTCTGCCACCAAACTCCGAACCGATCTCGTCGACTCGCTTTCTGATCCGGATTCCAGTTCAAGGTCGTGCGCCAGGCGTTTTCCGGAGCCCGATCGATCTCCATCACCTGTTGCAAGCGTTCGGCTACGGTCTCATCGTAAATCACGGTGATGCATTCGGTGTTCAGATTCGCACTTCGCGGATCCAGATTGAACGTGCCGATCATTGCGATGCGTCCATCCACGACCATCGATTTGGAATGGATGGCGAAGATGGGTTTATGGGCGATGGTTTCCTGCAACGCGCTGTTCATGATGGCGAAGCGCACCGCCGCATCCGGCTTGAATTCATAAATCTCGATTCCGGTTTTGAGCAAGGTTTCGCGATCGCGTTTGTAGCCGCTGAACGCTAGCAGATTATCGGTCGATGCCAAGCTGTTGGTCAGAATCCGGATCTTCACGCCTCGAGCGGCCGCCCGACGGAACAGTTCCCAGCTGAGTTCGGTGGTCACCAGATACGGCGTCTGGATTTCGATGGTGGATGTGGCCTGTTCCACCAGGCGGATGAGCTCGTCGGTCACGATTCCGCCTCCTCCCAATCCTGAAGTCTCCTTGTTCTTTTCAGGTACATCCGAGATAAAGACTACGTTTTCGGTCCAAATCAGATCCCCCGACGCCTGAATCCGCTCGAACGTCTGAGGCATTTTGATGATCTTTTCGCGCACCTGAGGCCAGTAATTTCTCGGATTGCAAGCATATTGATGTAGATAGTGCCAGGTTTCTTCCGCCCGAACTTTAGATGCGGGAATATCGACCAACTGAGTGACCGGCACGCTGAAACGACTTTCCCAAAACTCATCAAATGACTGCTGCACCGATGGGGCTGCGGCTCCGATCAGCAACACATCCCGATCTCGGAAATTGTACTCATGACTGTAATCGAAATACTCGATCGCCAGATTGCGTCCGCCGGTGATCACCACTTGGCCATCCACTACGAACGTCTTGTTGTGCATGCGGTGGTTGAAGCCTCGGAAATTCGTCAACGCATTTCCCAATTTCTGCGGAAACGTCTTTCCAACATTCGCCACCGGGTTGAAGATCCGAATCTCAATGTTCGGATGCGCATCGATTGCCACCAACTGACGTGCCTCCGCTTTCAGCGTGATGTCGTCGATCAGCAAGCGCACCTTCACACCGCGTTCCGCCGCACGCAAGAAATAATCAACAGCGATGAGGCCCACATTGTCCGCTGAAAAGATGAAGTATTGGATGTCGATTGATTTCTCGGCTGTTTCCGTAAACCAACCACGGGTGATCATCGACATGTCGCCCTCTTCGAGCGACATCACCCCCGTTTGTGATTGCATTTTCTCTCGCAACGGGTCCAGAAACATGGACAGCTTGCCGGGATCCGGCATATGAATAGCTGAGCAAAAATCTTCGTTGATTGGCGCGTACACGGTCTTCGACCCCGAGCAGCCAGCCAGAATCGCGAGAATCAATAAAAGGTTGGAAAGTTGTTTCATAGTTGTCGCCTCACGTTTATCGTCTCACGTTCCATCGTTTTTCGGTTTACATCATCCTACAATCGATCCCATCCGTTACCATATGAAATAGCAGTCCGATGCCAACAATCCGTGTTTTTGGGAACATCAGCATCACGACATAAACCGCCATCGACGGATAGGTATGCAAGGGATGGAAGCCGATGCTGCATCGATGCGGATCGAACAAGGGTGTGGCGAGGAGGTGATCCAAATCAACGAGCATCGTTGCAAGGAGAATCAGCCAGACCCGTTTCCATCGATCGCGGTAGAAATACCATGCGATCGCGCCGGGTGCCAAAAGATGAAGACTGTAATGAGTGATGGGCTGGAGAAGTTCGGTAAGCATGCGATTCCGGTCAGCGGTCAAACCCCGTGTATTTTTCGTAAAACGCCTTCACGCCGAAGAGTCGGGCCACAGGGGGGACAACAGCGAGTAAAAGTTTTTGCGGACCCATCGGGATGTCGGCCAAAAACGCCTTGCTCTCCATGCCACTCAACGTAGTCAACTGCTGAGCGAGGCTGCTTTTGCCACCAGGCATTTTGCCATCGGCGGCGAGTCCGACCAGGTTTTGAATGAAGAACTCGAAATCCAGCGCTGGTTCCGTGGTATGCATATAGACCACGGGTTCATCCGCCAAATTGAAATGATTATGCGGGATGTTCTTGTGCAAGGTGATCGATTCACCGACGCGAACCTCGCGGAGGGCACCATCCAGCCGGACGGTAAGCGTTCCGGATTCGATGAAGAAGGTCTCGTTCTGAAGCGCATGGAAATGGTTCGGCACCAATTGCCCTTTTGTGTTCACGGTGGAACGAATGACGACGCGTTTACCATCCGTATCGGCGGACGTTTCCAAGAATTCAAAATGATCCCCGGTTTCGGGATTGACTAAGACTTGACCTTTCGTTGCCATAGGTGCTGTTATTTAGGATCAGCGAAGATACACGAGTTGGCACAATTATCATCGCACCGACAAGTTCTGCAATGTGAACAAGTCCCCCGTATATTGCCATATGACACCAAACCGCGCTATCCGGATCGCGACCTACATCCTCGTCGCCTCAGCACTATTCATTATGTGGTACTATCCGGGGTTGCCCGATCAGGTGCCATCCCACTTCAATGTATTTGGAGATCCGGATGATTGGAGCGGAAAGGGATGGGTGCTCGTCTTGCTTGGCGCAGCCACCTTGATTCATTTTGTGTTGATATGGATATCCAGGCATGCGAAATCCTTCAACGTTCCTGTAGATCGTACTGCAGAGAATGAAGCGGATTTGAATGTCTGGGGCAAACAACTGGTGCTGAATTCGAACATTATGGCTCAAGCCTTGTTCGCGTATATTCAGGTGGGGATCATTTTTACGGCCTTGGGTTATTGGAACGGACTCGGGCAGGAGGTGCTCGTATTCGTCCTGCTCACTACCGGCTATATCGCCGTTTCGGTGCTACGCAAAATGGGTAAGAAAAAACGGAACGGATCGAGGTGATCAAATCCCGTGCGTCCACAACCGTTCCAGAAATTTGAAAAGGGCCGCGAGCAGAAGCACCAGCACCACAAACCAGATGGTGGGTTTTTCTTCGGATTTAGGTAGCACGAACCGCTTGAACCCATCGATGGCGACCTCTCGGTGTATGAACAAGATGGCGAGCGTGAGCACCAGATATACGATCGCCGCCTTCAGCGCTCCAGCCAATACGCCATAGATCACATCCTGCATGATGACGGTCGACAACACCCCCGTGAGGATGATTGCCCCGATCACGCGGGTCCTTGGCAAGATTAGCAAGATGCCGCCCGCCACTTCCACTAGTCCGAGAAACAATGGCATGGTGATGGAATACCCATAAAACGCCCACATCAATTGCATGCCGGTGAGTTCATTGACCGGTGTGGTGATGGTGGATGGATCTGTGAACTGAAGCGGTTTGGCGAATCCATAGATGAACATGGCGGTGGCGACCACAACCACGCAGGCCCATTCGAAGATATGTAGTGCCTTGGTTGCTTGGATGGAATATGTCATATGTGAATCACCACGTTTCCGATTTTCATACCTGTTTCAACATACCGATGCGCATCTATGATATCGGATAACGGATACCTTCGGTCGATTAGTGGCTTGAAGGCACCCGAAACGGCCAATTCTTTGATGAATTGAATATCCTCGACCGTGGTTTTAGGAATCGGAAACAGAACTCGTTTGCCGTTTGATCGCATGTGAAGCAAAGCCAGCCAGATGTTTTCGCCCTTCGGCCCCAGTTCCGTGCTCATATAAATCCCATCGGACGCCATCACCGGCATAAAGTCCCGAAAACGTCGCTTCCCGACCGCATCATACACGATATCGTATTCGCCGCCCAGCGAGACCACATCCGTTGTCGTGTAATCGACCACGCGATGCGCCCCGAGCGATTTCACGAGATCAAGATGTGGTGTGGCGCAAACCGCGGTGATGTGGGCCCCGAAATACGCGCACAATTGAACGGCGGCCGAGCCGATGGCACCGGTGCTGCCGTTGATGAGGATGCGCGATCCTTTTTTGATGCCAGCCGCACGTAGGTTTCCGAGCGCATAATGCGAGCCTTCGGTGAGGGGAGAGGCCTCGTCATAGCTCCAGCCGTCGGGAATCGTGGCGATGGCACTGTGTTGCGAAATGACCAGGTACTCGGCGTGGCCACCGAACCGCTCGTCGTCGAAGCCGAAGATGCGGTCGCCGGGTTTGTATAGGGTCACATCCGCACCCACGTCTATTACCTCGCCGGCGAATTCGCAGCCAAGCACAGGGTATGTCGGTTTCAAAATGCCGCTGAAAAGTCGTGAGACTACATATACGGCGCTTCGGATGCCGGTGTCGGTGCGGTTGACGGTGCTGGCCCGGACGCGCACCAGCAGTTCGTCGGGTTTGGGAACCGGTGTTGGGATGTTGGCGATGCGAACGACTTCCGCAGGTCCATATTCCGTGTAAATGGCAGCTATCATAGGAGGTAAGTATACCTATATTTGATGCGATTTCGAAAAGCACCTATACTCGCACCCGTTTATGAAAAAAATCCTCGTTCCGATCATTCTCATCGTCCTATCCGCATCCACTATCCGGGCACAGGAAGTGAATGTGAACACCAACCTCGAACTCGTTTTTCCGCAGGGCGAATTCAAGCAAAGCATGGACCGGCTTGGAGTCGGTATCCAACTGAACGGATTTTACCGCTTTCCGAACACGATTTTTGGGATGGGGTTGGATTTCGGCTTCAAGAATTTCGGTGTCGATAGCCGTGAGGAGCCCCTCAGCTCCACCATCCCCGATCTGAGAGTGGAAGTGGAAAACAGTTACAATTTGGTGCAATTCATGTTGTTGGCGAAGGCGCAGCCGGCGGAGGGTGTGGTCCGTCCCTACATCGAAGCCTTGGCTGGATACAACTACTTTTTTACCGAAACCACGATCAGCAACCGAGGTTTCAGCAACAATGACGAGCCCATCGCGACCGATACCAACTTTGAAGATTGGGCGTTCGCCTGGGGCGGTGGAACGGGTGTGATGATCAAAGTCTATGACCAACGAGGTCGGGAAGTCCAGTATGCTGATGATGGATCCGAGATTTATCAGACCACCGGATATGTGAACATCGGCGTGCGCTATTTATATGGCCAGGAAGCCGAGTATCTGAAACAGGGCTCCATCCAGATCAACAACGGCAATGTGACCTACGCCACATCCCGCTCCAAAACGGATATGATGATTTGGCAATTGGGGTTTGTTCTACGCTTCTAAATCCAGCATCGACAATCCCAAATCCATGAGGAGTCCATCCTGACTTGGACGAATTGTGACCATATAGGCCAAAATCCCGACTCCCGCCAACAAAAGGGTGATGGAGCCGCTGAGCAGAAACAGGATTGCTGCCAGGAAGGCTGGGGCTTCTAGCAGGGCATATCGAAGCAGGGATGCCGTTTTATAGGCATCCAGTTTATCGGTTATGTCGCTTTTGGCTCGGGCGTCGGACACTTGTTTTTCGAACACGGTGCGCGAGGCTACAAACGATCCTCCCCCGACTATCAGCACGGCCAGTAGCAGAACTTCATCCAAATCGACAAGGACCGGTGTGAATCCACCGGTTTGATGAAGGATGTAGGCCACGGCCATGAGCATGGCCGGACCGATGAGCAGTCCGAAAAACAGGATCTGCAGTAAAATGAGAGTTTGTTTCATGAGTAGGATTTGCAATGCGATCAATTACGGTAATTTGCGGATGAACCGCAATGTTTTGACTTTTCGTGAGTTCATCTCTTCATCACTTTCAGGCTCAGCCCCATCACCATCAAAGTCCCCACTGCCGAGCCCAGCATCAGCGCCTGTATCGAAACATCATGGTCGAGCGCGAAACCGAGCGCGGGCGGACCCAATGCGGTGCTCACAACCAATATGGAGTTGAAGTAACCTCGAATCTTGCCAAGATTCTTGGTTCCATAAATTTCCACTTGCACGGCGGTGCGGATGGTGCTCCCCAATCCCGCACCGATTCCCATCATCGCAAAAAACAGTGGGAATACAAATGGATGATCGGAGAAACCCATCACAGCAAGTCCGATCACGCAGGGGAACAGATAGATTGAGAACAAGCTAAGGCCGGAGAATCGATCTACCAACGGACCAGACACAATCACGGCGATCGCGCTGAATACCGCAAAGAATGAGAAGGAGAACAGCACCCAGCTCGCATCCCATCCGAAGGACTGCCCGATCGGATATTGATACAAGAATACAGCCGTGACCACAAATGGAACCACGAACATGTTCAAGTTGAGGATCCAGAACGTGAGGCTTCTGAGGAACCGGTTTCCGGGATGCAAGGGCTTGGAATGCGGAACCGAAATCATGGTTTCGCCTTTCAGCGGACGAATCGACATCAACGTGGGAACGACGACCACGAGCGAAGCGAGTGCGATCGAAAACAAGCTCGCCCGCCATCCGGCAAAGGCGATCATCGGAACAAGGATGATGGGAAAGATGAGTTGTCCGGCAGGATGACCCAATGCGGTTAAGCCCAACGCTTTGCCACGTCCTTGAACGATGTGTTTCGCGATGCCGGTGGTCGAAGCATGGGTCATGAGTCCTTGCCCGAGCATCCTCACCAGAAATAACGCGATCATGAGTGTGGCAACGGATCTCGCCTGTGAAAGGAAGATGACAGACACGACCAATCCCGCAAACACATACAAGCTGTAGCGAGTGAGGGAAATGGTGTCGACGAAGCGTCCTAAATAGGTGAGCATGAACGCCGACAGGATCGTGACCGCGGCATACATCGTACCGAACGTGGCATTGGTGAAGCCGAAGGTATCGATCCAGAAAGGGACAAACAACGCGATGAAGAACGTCTGCCCGAACGAAGAGAAAAAATTGAATAGGAACCCGAAATTCAGGAGGCGTTTATGTCGACCTACGAGACGGTACCATTCGTTCATGGTTCGAAAGGTAGGGCGAATTCGGCATCAAAATGCGAAATGCCCACCGATTCCGATGGCGGTGGCATCATAATTTCCACCAAATTCGTCTTTGTAGGACATCAGAGTGTATGTCAGAGAAAAGTACTGCCATCCGATGCGCACGTTCAGGCCAAGGGCAGGGTCAAAACTCAGATCGGGACCCAGATCATCCATGTTTAGCTTGTTTCCAACATGCGCTACAGGGCCGACACCGACCCAGAAGCCATTGACAAGAGCCCGGTCCACACGAGCGTCCAATACCAATCGGGTGAGGTGGATGTTGGCATTATCGGCTGCGGTGGTCACATATTTGAAACCGAGTCCGCCACTGTACATCATCGGTCCATTATTCGGGCGGATAAAGCGACCGATGCTTAAGTTGATTCCCTGACCGGCATTCACATCCTGAGTGTCGCCGTCAGTAAATACCACCGTGACCACCGGATCCCCGCCAAGTTCGACGTTCATGGTTGTGAGCCAGCCAGACGATTTGGTCTCCGTTTCGATGGTTCCGAGTTGGGCATGTGCAGGCAATGTGGTGATGAATAACAAACAACCAAGCGATGCGATGAAAGCGGTCATAAAGGGTAAAATGTGGATGTATGGATCAAAATCGCGTGAATGTATGGAAAATCTGATCAATTCACAGGGCTTGCATCATTGTCTTTTGATGATTATTTTTAGGCATGACTAAAAATATGTTACTACTCGTCATCATTCTATTCCTGCTCCCGGCATCAAGCATCCTACTTCATGCATCGAGCATCCAGCTTCTCACCGGTAGGGTCCTCGATTCCGAAACCCTCGAGCCTTTGCAAGGGGCGCATGTGCGCATCCATAACAGCACGGCGGGCGCGTATTCGGGTGCGGATGGGGACTTCAGCATCACCATTCCCTCCACCATGCGCTGGCCTTTGATTGTTCATGTCTCGTTCGTGGGATATCAGCAAGCGACGGTGCGATTGGAGTCGATGAAGGATGTTCCGATTCGCATCCTGCTGAAATCGGATGCGTCGCGATTGGACGAAGTGGTGGTTTCCGGCACGATGGTGGAAGTCACCAAGTTGAATTCCCCCATCCCCGTGGAAGTGTATTCGGCAGGATTTTTTAAGAAGAATCCATCCCCCACATTGTTTGAAAGCCTGAATATGATCACGGGTGTCTTGCCGCAAATCAACTGCAGCGTGTGCAACACAGGCGACATCCACATCAATGGCTTGGAAGGTCCTTATACCATGATTCTGATCGACGGAATGCCGATTGTGTCGTCCTTATCTACGGTTTATGGATTGCATGGCATACCGAGTGCTCTGATAAGGAGGATCGAGGTTGTGAAAGGTCCGGCGAGTACGTTGTATGGAAGCGAGGCTGTGGCCGGCATCATCAATATCATCACGCAAGATCCTTATGCCACGGATCGGTTTCGGCTGGATGTGAGTGGCACCACTCGCGAAGAATGGAACGTGGATCTGAGCGCAGGAACACGCATCGGCGGAGCGGCCACGATTTGGGGATTGAACGCCTTTGTGTATGATACGCCGCATGATGTGAATGGAGACAATTTTACCGACATCACGCAACAGAAACGGATTTCCGCCTTCACGAAATGGGCGGTTGGGGATGCGAGTATCGCCGCGCGCTATGTCGCGGAAAACCGATGGGGAGGCGAGCTTCAATGGAATGATTCGTTCAAGGGCTCTGACCAGATCTATGGCGAAACCATTCAAACGAATCGCGCGGAAGTGATCGGAACCGTGCCCTTCACCGTCGCAGGACATGTGTCACGGCTGGATTTGTCATACAATCGCCATCAACAAGATTCCTGGTATGGAACCACATCCTACAATGCGCTTCAGCACACGGCCTATGCCTTATGGGTGAACACCATCCGTCAAGGAAATCATACGACCTTGGTTGGATTTCCGCTTCGATACACGTGGTACGATGACAATACGCCGGCTACAGTGAATCCGGATAAGACATTGCTACCTGGAATCTTCGCGCAGAACGATTGGGCAATCACGCCGAAAATCACTCTTCTCAGTGGCTTGCGTTGGGACACCCATCCTGATCACGGATCCATCTGGACGCCGAGATTGAGTGTGAAATTGAGTCCGAATGAAACGAACACCATTCGTCTTTCCGGAGGAAGCGGATTCCGAGTCGTGAACTTATTTACCGAAGATCATGCGGCTCTCACGGGTTCGCGTGACGTGGAAGTCCGCAACGATCTGAATCCTGAGCGCAGCTGGAATGTGAACCTGAATTGGATGCGGGTCTGGAACGCGGATAGCCATTTCGGAACGGTGGACCTGAGCACCTTTTTCACTCGGTTTTCCAACCAGATCGTACCTGATTATGACTCCGATCCGAACAAAATCATCTATGATAACTTGAACGGTTACGCCATTTCCCGTGGAATGAGCATGAATTCGGAAGTGACCTTCATCGACGGACCCAAATTCACGGCAGGTGTGACATGGATGAGTGTGTTTCGTCGAACGCCCATGCGCGAGCCTCAGTTATTTGCCCCGGAATGGTCGGGCAATTATGGGATTTCGTATAAGTTTATCGACATCACCGGTCGGTTCAACGGACCGATGAGCTTACCGGTGGTGCCGAATGATTTTCGTCCGGTCACATCCCCATGGTATACCATCTTGAACATCCAGGCCACGCACACATTTAGTAATCGTGTAGAGATGTATGGCGGTGTGAAAAATGTGTTCGGCTTTATGCCGAGGGATCCGCTATATCGTCCGGATGCGCCCTTCAGTGATGAGTTTGATACGGCCTATAACTATGCCCCGATGGAGGGGAGGAAGGTGTATCTGGGGGTGAGAGTGAAAATGTAGAAGTGTGGAAATGTGGAAATGTGAAAGCGTGAAAGCGTGAAAACGTAGAAGCGTAATTACAGATAGCTCCAAGCCATAAAGAGTAGAAAAACGGCATGTAGGGTTGAGAGGGAATACCTAAGAATCGGGTGGAACAATTGTTTTGAAGTGGTGCTTAGCAGAATCCACAATGAAAGCATTGTGAAGAGGATTAAAACTCCGCTTAAAACATGAAGGGAGTCGAACACAACCCATTTTTCCAAAAAATGATGTTGCCGTTCAGCTTGTGTGGCATACTTATCGAAAATGATGAACCACATTCCCCATGAGTAGAGAATGAAAAATGTGGACAGAGCCACAGCGATGTTCTTTAGTTGATTCATGAGGGATATTTCTGACTAATGCTATGATTTTGCAGCCACTAAGCCTGCATAGATATCAAGAATATCGTTTGAAATCGAACCAAGCGCAATACGATGTTACGCTTCCACATTTCTACATTTGACGCTTCTACTATTTAAGAACAAATCGAAATGTGATCCGTCCCCATTGGCTTTCTTGGGGAACTCCTGCTGGGAGGCGTGAAAACCGCCAGGAGCGGAGCGTGGTCATCACTTCGCGCTCGAGTTCGGGGTTCATCCGTTGGAGTGGCTGGATGCGGCCAACGGTTCCATCCGCCCGCACTTCGAAGCGTACGGAAATGACGGCTTCCACTTCCACCACATAGCTTGGCATGGGCTGCTGGAGTGGTGCGCGTTGGATGTCGCCATCCCAAACCAGTTGATAGGGCGCGCTACGTACCGGATCCGATGTAGTGCCTTCATCTGCGGTGGCACTGCCGGTCGTTCAGCGAACGCTGCCGCCGTCTGTGGCGACGTCGCGTTTCTGGGTGTCGCGTCGAACGGGGTGGACCGGCGCGATCCCGATCTGGTGCTGTCGCTGCTGTCGCTGGACTGGCATCCCGGGGCCGAGGTCGAGGGCGAGTTGCATCTGGTGCTGGCCGGGGACGGTGTGATCCGTCTTAAGGTTGAGGCGCTGGAGGTGACGCTGAAG
>CAYPOI010000069.1:0-14486 GCA_964412365.1 uncultured Chitinophagales bacterium
CATGGGCTCGTTGATCAATGATCTGCTCACACTCTCGAAGGTCACGCGTTTCCAGTCCAACCCTGTCGAGATCGATCTGCAAGCGTTGGTTTCGGGAATCGCCGCCATGCTTCAATCCGATCCCAAATATGCTCATGCCGTTGTGGATGTGAAGCTGGATGGGATCAAACGAACGGCGGATGAGACTCTTGTTCGAATCCTGTTTCAAAATCTGCTGTCCAATGCGTTGAAATACTCATCCACCAAAGAGAATCCCAAAGTGGACGTCGGAACACTCACCCTCAATGGCACGCTCATTTTCTATGTGCGCGATAACGGAGTCGGATTCGACATGGCGTACGCTAACAAATTGTTCACCCCATTTCAACGATTGCACAAGTCGTCGGAGTTCGAGGGCACGGGTATCGGGTTGGCAACCGTTCAACGTGTATTGCGTCATTTGAAAGGAATCATATGGGTGGAATCGATTCAGGACGAACACACCATATTTTATATTACATTGCCATCATAAATCGTCACACATGTCTGAATCCCCCTATATTTTACTCGTCGATGACAACCCGGATGATGTCGACCTCACCATCCTCGCACTGAAGCGCAGTGAGATCAATTGTGAGATCGTTGTCGCCAATGATGGAATCGAAGCGTTGCGGATGCTCATTGGCGATGCCGACTCCGCCCCTACGCTCGACATCCTGCCAAGGGTCGTTTTATTGGACATCAACATGCCGAAGTTGAATGGGTTTGATGTGCTGAGAACCTTACGGCAACATCCGCGAACCAAATCGCAGCCTGTGGTCATTTTGACCAGCTCGCGTGAAGAGCATGATATCGCGGAAGGGTATGCCAATGGTGCGAACAGCTACATCCGTAAACCGGTGGATTTCACCAACTTTACTGCGGCAATCAAGCATCTCGGTTTGTATTGGATAGTTTGGAACGAACGACCCGTAGGCTGAATCATGTCATTGAAAATCCTTCTTCTTGAAGATTCGGATGATGATGCGATCTTGATTGAACGCTTTCTTCATCGTGATTTGGAAGGATGTGCCATTTTTCGAGTTGAATCGCTGACGGATTTCATGGCTCAGGTAGGGCGTGTGTCTTTTGATGTGGTGGTCAGTGATTACATGCTGGGTGGATTCACCGGGATGGAAGCGGTTAAACACCTCAATTCCATCGGAAGTGAAATCCCTTTCATCTTGATTTCAGGAACCGTTGGCGAGGACATCGCTGTGGATGCGCTCAAGGCCGGTGTGAGCGATTATGTGATGAAAAACAATCTCACCCGACTGCCAAGCGCCATTCGGCGCGAAGTGATGGCTTCCCAAATCCGACGCCAGAAGAAATCGGCAGAAAAAATCCTTCAAGCCAACCGAGCCAATCTCATCGCATTGATTGAAAACACATCCGACAGCATCTGGTCGATCAATCGGAACTTGCAGATCACGATTTTGAATCAGGCATCGCGCGATTTGTTCAGCATGGTGTTTGCGATTGAGATGAATCCCGGAGCGTACTTTCCGGATGTGCTGCCACCATCCGTTCATAAAGAATGGGATGTGTTCATCAAAACCGCGTTTATCGGTGCAAAATCCCAACATGAGATCGGGTTCGCGTTGACGGATGGGAACGTGATGGTGATGGAAGTTTCGGTGAACCCCATTCTCGATGACGAACGGAACGTTTCAGGCGTGTCTTTTTTTGCCAAAGACATCACCGAGCAAAAACGGGTGAATGATCGCTTGGCGGCATCCCTCAATGAAAAGGAGATTCTGTTGGCGGAGGTGCATCACCGGGTGAAAAACAATTTGGCCATCATTTCCGGCATCCTGATGTTGCAATCGGAAAAGATCGACGATCTCCATTTGAAGGAAGTGTTTGCCGAATCCATCAGTAAGATCAAATCGATCGCTTTGATTCATGAGAAATTGTATCAGAACGAATCCTTGGCTGAAATCGAATTCGGCGATTACATCCGCAGTCTTGGTGAACATATCTCATCCACCATGTCTACGGATAAAAAAATCGATTTAACCGTTGATGTGGATGAAGGCATTTTGAACATCTTGGTTGCCATACCTTGCGGGCTCATCCTCAGCGAACTCATCACCAACTCGTACAAGCATGCGTTCAGAGACCGTGAATCGGGGCATATCCACATTCGCTTTTCACCACGCGATAGCGGATTCATCATGTCTATTCAGGATGATGGAAACGGTGAGATTGCGAAACAGAACATGAACCAATCCCAATCTATCGGCATGACCATTGTGAAAGGTTTGGCAGCTCAAATCGGCGCGACCCTCACGTTCGACTACGCCTCGGGAACCAAAGTGACTGTGGAGGTTTCTTGAAACGGATTCTGATTGTGGAAGATGAATTCATCATCGCCATGCTGTTGGAAAAACAAGTGACTCGCCTGGGCTACGAGGTCGTCGGAAAAGTGGCGGATGGGGCCAAAGCGATCGACATCCTACGCTCCAAGCCGGTTGATGCCATTCTCATGGACATCAAAATCCTCGGGAATCTGGATGGCATACAGACGATGCATGAAGTGAGGACGTTCTCCACCATTCCCGTCATCTACATCACCGGAAATTCCGACCCGAACACCCGATTGCGCGCTGAGGAAACCAACCCGGTCGCCTATTTGGTAAAACCGGTTGATGCGGATGTTCTGGCCGACGCACTAAATGACGCGACAACATGATCGCCACGGTACGCTCTGTATTGGCCATGGTTGTGTTCATCGTGGTCTTGGGTCTGTTCACCATCCTGGCCATACCCTTGCTCATTGTTTCTTTCGGGCGGTTGCGCGATCCGCTGGTTCAATACGTGGGAGGCTTTTTGGGATGGGTGGTTCTTGCCACCATTGGTGTGAGATTGGACATCACCGATCTCAGAACGAATCCGAGGCGACCTATGCTTTACATCAGCAATCATAGTTCCACACTCGACATGTTCGTGATCCTCGCGCTGGGCTTGAAAAAAACCCGGTTCGTCGCGAAACATGAGCTCCAATACAATCCGTTTTTCTTCATCATCGGACGATTGACCGGCCAGGTGTTCTTGCAGCGTCAAGACCGTGAAAAAGCGATGAGAGCGTTGGACCAAGCATTGATCGACATTCGGGAACAGGGTTTGTCGCTGTACATGGCACCTGAAGGGACCCGGAAGCACGAGGGCGTGATCGGTCCGTTCAAAAAAGGTGCGTTTCACATGGCCCTAAACACCGGATATCCTATTTGCCCGATATTCATTGACGGAGCGTCGAAATTGGCTCACGGGGGGTCTTTGGTGAGCAGGGCCGGCGTGTTGCGGGTGACGTTGAACGAAGAAATCGACACATCACGATACGGGAAAGAAGACGTGGACGCATTGCTCAAAGATACCCGTACCTTGTATCTGCAATGGAGTGGATGCTGAGGGATTCGAACCCCCGACCCTCTGCTTGTAAGGCAGATGCTCTGAACCGACTGAGCTAAGCATCCATTTGCTGACGGGCCACAAAGATACGGTGAGCATATCGACGAATGCAAACAAAATCATCTGTACTGTTTAGAACACTTGTCGTCACGACAATGTACATCATCACAGGGATGGTATGGATTTATGGGTCGGATGCCATCATATTGAACCTGACCAATGATCCCCAACGACTTTCGCAGTTGCAATCGGCCAAAGGGATCTTGTATGTGATCACAACAGCCGTCATGCTGTTCATGATGCTGTTCATCTTGTTGAGGCAGCGTGAGCAGTTTCAGTTGGAATCGATTCGGGCCAAAGAGGCCTTGGAAAAAGAAGTGGACTCGTACACCCGCACCATCACCCACGACTTGAAAGCCCCCATCCGAGCGGTCATCGGGTTCAGTTCAGCCCTCGAAGAAGATTATGTGACACATTTGGATGTGCGCGCCACCGACTATCTGAAGCGAATCAAAGGTGCGGGCGAACATCTGAATCTGTTGATGGAAGATCTGCTCGCGTTTTCCAGACTCAAAAGAAAGTCCGTTGTGCTTCGTCCGGTGCACATCAACCCTCTTTTGGAAGACATGGTGCCCGGTGTTCAAGTGAAGGGCGATCCGATCGTGGAGGGAGATGACGCACTGATCCGAATGGTGCTGAAGGAAATTCTTGCCAACGCATCCCTTTATGTCAAAAAAGGGGACGAACCCGACATAACGGTGAATGTGACCACGGGCTGGAGGACCGTTACTGTCTCTATTCGAGACAAAGGAATCGGTATTGAGAAAGAACATCAGAAGGCGGTGTTCGATTTGTTCAAGCGATTGCATTCGAGGCAGCAGTACCCTGGTAACGGCGTCGGATTGTCTATGGCGGAAGCCGCGATGCACAAAATGATGGGCGACATCCATCTTGAGTCGATGGTGGATGTGGGAACAACGGTATCGCTGATTTTCCGCAAAACTCGGAAAGCCTGATGTCGAATTCATCTGTTCCTGTCCATGTCAATCCGAATCTGCTGATCGTCTTTTCTGTGACACTGACTGGTATCATGGGTGTGTCGAGTGTGACTCCCATCTTGCCCACCATCGCCTACGAGTTCAATATCTCTCCGGAACAATCGGCATTGTTGATCACGGTGTTCACCTTGCCGGGCGTGTTTCTGACGCCGGTGTTCGGAATATTGGCGGATTGGTATGGTCGGCGACGAGTGCTGGTGCCAGTACTCATGCTGTTCGGCATCGCAGGAACGGCCTGTTTCTATGCCCAGGAATTCTCCACCTTGCTTATTCTCAGAACCTTGCAAGGTATCGGAGCGGCATCGTTGGGAGCGATGAATGTGACCATCATCAGCGATCTATTCCGAGGCAACGACCGAACCGCGGCCCTTGGTTATAATTCTGCGGTCTTGAGCCTTGGCGCCACACTATATCCGGCAATCGGGGGTTCACTCGCTTTGTTCGGGTGGAGGTATCCGTTTCTATTGCCCTTGTTGGCATTTCCAACCGGATTGTTGGTTCTATTTCGGCTAAAAAGTCCGAAAGCTTACCAATCTGGCGACATCCGCGCGTATTTCCGAGGTGTGTTCCGAAGCCTGAAATCGCGCAAGATCCGGATGATGTTCCTGCTCAGCACATCCACCTTTTTGCTGCTCTATGGACCTCTGCTCACCTTTCTCCCTTTTTTCATGTCGAGCCGGTTCGGGAGTGATTCGCTCACCATCGGAATCGTATTGGCCACATCCGCCATCGGAAATCTGATCTCCGGCGCAGCATTAGGTCGACTCGTGAAACGCCACAGCTCGGTAGAGCTTATTCTGATATCGTATCTGATCTATGCGTTCTCATTGGTCCTTATTCCTGTGATGCCCGGAGAGTACTGGCTCATCCTTCCGTCTATTTTATTTGGCATCGGGATCGGAATCAACAATCCGAACATCCAGACGCTCATCGCGAAATCGGTGCGACCCGAGCAACGCGCCGCCATTCTCTCCATCAACGGCATGGTGCTCCGCTTAGGACAAACAACCGGTCCCATGATCATGGCCCTTCTCTTTGCGCTACTCGGCATGGAGGGCTCCTATGTGGCCATGGCCGTCCTATCCGTGGGGATTTTCGCTTGGCTTCGAAGCATGGTTCGCTGATTGAACGACGAAAATCCCGTACCTTTAAGTGATTATTGAACTCCATTAACCAAGATCATTCACCATGCTACTGTTTCTTGCCGACCCGAACGCCCAAGGTGGCGGTTTCGAGAGCCTTTTTTTCCTTGCCGCCATTTTCGTGGTGTTTTATTTCTTCATCATCCGTCCGCAGTCCAAGCGCCAAAAAGAAATCCAGAACAAAGTGGCTGCCATCAAGAAAGGCGATAAAGTGATCACGACAGGTGGCATCATCGGTCATGTGAACACGATCGAAGACGCCGAAGTCTTGATCGAAGTCGACAAAGACGTGAAAATCCGCATCCTCAAATCCGCCATCGGCGACGTCAACCCAGGAAAATGAGTTCCTTCACATTCGATCGGATTGAAGACGCTATTGACGACATCCGTCAGGGCAAAGTCATCATCGTTTGCGATGATGAAGACCGTGAGAATGAAGGAGATTTTCTGATGGCGGCGGAAGCCGTGACGCCCGAAGCCATCAACCTGATGGCCACTTGGGGACGCGGCCTGATCTGCGCTCCCATCTCGCGCCAACGCGCGATCGAGTTGAAGCTAGATCGGATGGTGGCCGAAAACACCGAATCGCATGAAACCGCATTCACTGTTTCGGTGGATGTGCGCGATGGCACGTCGACGGGCATCTCCGCATCCGACCGCTCGAAAACCATCCGAGCCTTGATCGATCCGCAGACTCGTGCGAATGATTTCCGTCGGCCCGGGCATATTTTCCCATTGATTTCGGTGGATGGAGGCGTGCTTCGTCGCGCCGGGCACACCGAAGCCGCGATCGACCTCGCTCGCTTGGCCGGGTTCGCTCCTGCCGGAGTGATCTGCGAAATCATGAACGACGACGGTTCCATGGCCCGCGTTCCGGATCTGATGATTGTAGCGAAGAAATTCGGCATGAAGATCATCACCATCAAAGATCTGATCGCTTGGCGGATGGAGCATGAATCGCTGATCAAAGAAGCGGTGACCGTGGATCTCCCTACCGAATATGGCCATTTCCGCCTTACGGCGTATGAGGAAGTGCTCACAGGTGGCACGCACCTGGCACTCGTCAAAGGCGACATCAGCGCCGTCGATTCACCACTGGTCCGCGTGCACTCCCTGTGCGTGACCGGCGATATTTTCGGCTCGAAACGCTGCGATTGCGGCGAACAGTTGCATACCGCGCTTCGATTGATCGAAGCCGAAGGCACCGGCGTTTTGCTGTACATGAACCAGGAAGGACGAGGCATCGGCTTGGTCAACAAACTTCGCGCCTACAAATTGCAAGAAGAAGGGATGGACACCGTTGAAGCGAACGAAGCGCTCGGGTTCAAGCCCGATCATCGGGATTATGGCGTCGGTGCGCAGATGCTGCGACATCTCGGAATCACCCGAATGCGCTTGATGACCAACAACCCCACTAAGCGTGTGGGATTGACCGGCTACGGACTCGAAATCACGGATCGCGTGCCACTGGAAGTGGGTCACCTGCCCGAGAACGACCGCTACATGAAAACGAAGCGGGATAAGATGGGTCACGAGCTCGGGTTGCTTGGTATCCTGAAGCATTGACCCGACTCCGCATCGCACCTACCCCGAGCGGGTTCTTGCATGAAGGAAACCGGCACAATTTCCGGCTTATTTCGCGACTGCGCGATGAACTGGGCGCATCCCTGCTGCTTCGCATCGATGATTTAGACGCCGAACGCACTCGTCCGGAGTACATCCAGCATATTTTCGATGTGTTGGCGGAAGAATCCATCCCGTGGGATATCGGTCCGCGCGATGCGGCCGATTTTCAAGCCCATTGGAGTCAGCATCGGCGGATGGATGAGTATCACGCGCTGGTGTCGCGATTGCGCGCCGAAGGACATCTTTTTGCATGCACCTGCAGCCGCAGCGAGTGGAATGGATTCGAGGGGATAGGATGTCCGCGCGGATGTCATCTGCAGAATGTGTCGTTCGATACGCCGGATGCCTCCTGGCGCTTGCGTATGGACGCACCTGTCGCCAAACCCGGACTCACCATCGTGCGACAGCGGAGCGGTATGCCAGCGTATCACATCGCCACATTGAGTGATGATGTGCGGTTCGGCATCACGCATATCGTGCGTGGCGAGGATCTGCGCACGTCAACGGAATTGCAATTGGACATCGCCCGGCGTTTGAATCTCACGTCATTTTTGAATGCGGATATCCGTCATCATGAGCTCATTCTGGATGCGGATGGGAAGAAATTGTCGAAATCATCTCATTTATCCTCCGAGGGCTGAAGCCCTCGGCTAGATTGCTGATCCTCTTGGCAAGATTATTTATTGATTCTTATTCTTGCCGAGGGCTTTAGCCCTTGGATAAAAGAATATCAGATCATCTTCATCTTGCCGAGGGCTTTAGCCCTTGGATATAAAAATGATCATATCCATTCCTGAGATGAAATAATATTGGATCTGGAATGATGCTCCTTCTGATTTCGGATGTAATCTGCAATTCGTCTCACATGCCCTTCACTCACAGAGCAAACAAAATAGCCGTCCTGCCAAATCAGTTTGGGTTTGATGAGTTGATCTCGGTTGCATCGGAAGGCGCTGCCCCCTTTTACTTGTTGCATGATTTCGGATACGGACACCGTCGGCGGACATTTAACCAGCATATGAACATGATCGGGCATGCCATTGATTTCGATGACGATGCAATTTTTTTTGCCAAATTCATCTTTCAGAATAGCATGCAGATACAGTTCCGCTGCAGGTAGAATCAATGGTCTTCGAAACTTCGTCGCGAACACGAAGTGCATGTAAATGATATGGATGCTTTGTGGCATTCCGCATGTTACACTTAACAAGGCTATTGCGGCAAAACCATCGTTCCGAAATCTGTGACCTCATTCTACCTGTTTTTCAGTATGTTGATGGGATGACCATCGACTCCCTTATTTCCTTCAGAAAGGAATTGCATCGGTATCCTGAAGTGTCGGGAAACGAGCATGAAACGGCGAAACGGATCGCCACATTTCTGGCAAAAACCTCGCCCGACCTACTAATCGAATCGCTCGGCACCACCGGCATCGCGGCGATGTACAATGGCAAGAAACCCGGCAAACGGCTCCTCATCCGATGCGAGCTTGATGCCCTTCCAATCACCGAAATCAGCAGCAACGAGCATCAATCCCAGCATCCTGGCGTGTCGCATGCGTGCGGACATGACGGGCACATGGCCATCGTGTGCGGACTCGCATCCGAGTTGGGCAAACAGCGTCCGGAGTTCGGTTCTGTGGTCCTTCTTTTTCAACCGGCGGAAGAAAATGGGCATGGAGCTCGAGACATTTTGAACGATGCGAGATTTCGCGACGTCGAGCCGGATTGGGTTGTGGCCTTGCACAATATTCCGGGTGTGGAAATGGGTCATGTGATTGTGAAAACTGGCACCTTCACCCCGGCCGTGAACAGCATCATCGTCAAACTCAAAGGCAAAACCGCGCATGCGGGAGAACCGCACAATGGGGTGAATCCGGCGTTGGCCATGGCCGACATCCTTCAAGAACTCATGACTTGGCCGGTTCCGGATATCTCGAATCCTAATTTTTGCCTCGTCACACCGGTCTATGCTCACTTAGGTGAAAAGGCGTATGGCGTGTCCGCAGGGGAAGGCGAGGTTCACATCACCATACGTAGCCTCACGAACGACGGGATGCGGGCCTTGGAAGCGAAAGCCGAGGAAACGGTTCGACATATCGCTCAGAAGCATGAGCTGAGTGTCGACATTTCCTGGACGGAATCCTTTTTCGCGAACATCAACGACACGAGTATGGTGCAATGGATCGCCCAAGCCGCTGTGATCGAGGAATTCGAAATGATGTGCAAATCCACGCCTTTCGGTTTCGGGGAGGATTTCGGCTTGTTCACGGATCGTTATCCCGGCGCCATGTTCGGACTCGGAGCCGGAACTGACACACCCGCATTGCACAATCCGGATTACGACTTTCCCGATGAACTCATTCCCATCGGCATCCGCGTGTTCTCGCGCCTCATCCGAACCGTACAACATGACTGAATCCTGCGTCATAGAACTTCATCTCGACGCGCTGAGGACGAACATTGACTTCCTGAAAACACATCTAGGTCCGGATGTGGTCCTGTCTTCGGTGGTCAAAGGAAACGCTTATGGTCACGGAATCCGCGAATTCACGGGCATGGCCGCCGATTGTGGCGTCACGCATTTCAGTGTGTTTGGCGCGGATGAAGCCTTGAATGTTCGGGATGTGACCGGCGGCGACGCCACCATTTTAATCATGGGGGATGTGGAAGGCGATTCATTGGCATGGGCCATCGAACACGGCATCGAGTTCTATGTGTTCGATACGGACCGTTTGGAAGCCGCCATCCGCATCGCCAAAAAAACCGATCTTCCCGCCCGCATCCATCTTGAAGTGGAAACCGGCATGAATCGGACCGGATTTCCGGAATCGGATCTGCCTCGAATTTTGAAGGTGATTCAGGATGAGGCTCGTCACATCGATTTCCGAGGCTTATGCACCCATTATGCCGGGGCGGAAACCATCACCAACCACGAACGCGTGCGCTCTCAGATCGTACGGTTTCAGGACATGTCAAAACAAGTGGCGGATATCGGTTTGAAGCCGGCCTTGCATCATTCCGCCTGCTCGGCCGCATCGGTGATGTTCCCCGAAACACATATGGATATGGTTCGGATCGGCATCATGCAATATGGATTGTGGTCGAGTCCGGAGACCTTCGCGAATCATGCGAATCGTCATCATTACACGATCGATCCATTGCGCCGTGTGATCGCCTGGAAAAGCCGGATATTGAACATCAAGCACGTGCAGGGTGGCGAATACATCGGATATGGGGATCGGTTCATTTCGCAACACCCGATGAGGCTGGCTTTGATTCCAGTCGGTTATTCGCACGGTTACAGCCGGGTTCTAAGCAATCAAGGACGCGTGCTGATCCGCGAAACCCATTGCCCCGTTGTGGGCACCGTGAACATGAACATGTTCGTGGTGGATGTGAGCGATCTGCCGGATGCAGTCAAAGGCGATGACGTGGTGTTGATCGGCACTCAAGGCTCGCAATCGGTGTCGATCGCCTCGTTCAGCGAATTCAGCAATCAGTTGAACTACGAGCTTCTAACCCGCTTGCCCCACAACATCCGCCGCGTGGTCGTCTGATCGAATCCTCTCCCATCCGATCATCGCGGTTTTCATGGTCGTTCCATAATAGTAGTGGCCGATATGGCCTTCACGACGGATCACACGATGACATGGGATCAGATAGGCGATGGGATTATCCCCAACCGCCGAACCCACCGCCCGGCTTGCTTTGGGATGTCCGATTTGCTCTGCGATGCCGCCATAGGTAGTGAGTTGTCCGGCAGGAATGGTGAGCAATGCCTCCCAGACTTTGATCTGAAACGGCGTCCCTTTCAATACGACTCTCATCGCCTTTTCCGATTCCTGATTCCCGAATATCCGATCGATGACAGGTTTCGTGGCGATGGGATCCGGATGGACATCGGCAGATGGCCAACAGCGTTTGAGCCTTGCGATGGCCGCATCCGCAAGACCCAAGGTGAAGCTCACGTGGCAAACTCCCAACTCGGTGATGGCGATGAGCGAATCTCCGAATGGAGTGGGATGGATGCCGTACCGGATCACCAGATGGTTCCCCAAGGATGCGAATTGCCCGGGCGTCATGGCCTCGATCTTCACAAAATGATCATAGGCGCGGGATGGGGATGAGAGTCCGACCTGATCCGCTGCCCGTGAAATGGACCGATGTTCGATCATCGCCGATTTCAGCGCATCGACCGTCAGATATTGCAAAAACGATTTCGGACTGATGCCGGCCCATTCGGTGAATACCTTTTGGAAGTAGGTCGGACTCATGTGAACATGCGCCGCGATCTCATCTAAAGATGGTTGTTCAGACACACTCGAAGCGATGTATGCGATTGCCGCTTCGACCTTCTCATACGCGTTGGAATCGGACATACACAAAACTACGTGCCCCCATGGGGCACCGCAACCCGATTCTTGCGATATTGTAACTACATCGATGTAATATAATTCTCGTCTTCGGTGTTATTGTACTATGATTGTTCCAGCTCTACCCAAAGATGAGGACGACCGCCTTAGCGCCCTCTATTCTTATGGCATTTTAGATTCGGAGGCAGAAGCTGATTTTGACGATCTCGTGAAACTGGCTTCTTACATCACAAACACCCCGATCTCGTTGATCACCTTGGTTGATAAGGACCGCCAGTGGTTTAAATCGAAAGTGGGCCTCGACGATAATGAAACGTCGCGGGAAGTGGCCTTCTGTGCCCATGCGATTCATCAGGATTCGTTGATGGTGGTTCCAGATGCCACAAAAGACGCGCGTTTCGAAGAGAATCCATTAGTGACAGGAAACCCTGACATCCGTTTCTACGCTGGCATGCCGCTATCCACCCCCGGCGGTTACAAGCTCGGAACCTTGTGTGTGATTGATAACAAACCTCGGGAATTGACTCCTGAACAGGTTTCTTCTTTGGAAATACTGGGCAACCATGTGATGAAGCTCATGGAATTGCGCCGGCGCAACGAGGAAATGAAACGTCTCGGCGAATTGCACAAGCGGTTGCTCTCGATCATCGGGCACGACCTCCGAAGTCCGATCAACAACATCCGAAGCATGATCGCTCTGGCTACAGAACATGATTTGTCAATTGAAGAACTGAATAGCATGTTGCCCGGGCTCAAGAAATCGGTCGACTCGACTTCGCTATTGCTCAACAACCTCTTGGAATGGGCTAGCTCGCAGCTGCATACTCGAACGATATTCAAAAAGCCACTACCATTGATGAAAATGGCTCATAGCCTGATTGAGAGCAATCAAGCCTTGTTCCAAAGCAAAAACAACACGGTACTGAACCACATCGATGCGGATCATATCGCCCTCGGGGATCGTCATATGACCGATTTCATCCTTCGAAATTTGTTGATGAATGCAAACAAGTTCACCGAAAACGGCCTCATCACCCTACATTCGGAGGTGACAGATGACGCTGTGAGGCTGATCATCCAAGATACCGGTCCAGGCATCGATGCATCCATCTTGCCGTATGTGTTCGATTGGGATGTAAAAACAAGCACAACCGGCTCGCAAGGCGAAAAAGGAAGTGGCTTGGGTCTACCCATGTCGTTCGAATTCGCCCAATCCCAAGAAGGGACCTTGTCCGTTGAGTCGACTTTAGGATCAGGTACCCGCTTTATCATCACATTACCGATCGCATGATACCTGCACCGATCCCATCAAACGACTTCGACCGCGTCAACGCCCTTAAAGAATATGATATTCTGGATTCTGAGCCAGAGTCCGATTACGATTCCATTGTAGACCTCGCGTCCAAAATTTGCGAAACTCCGATATCGTTGATCACCCTCGTCAATGAAGATCGGCAATGGTTCAAAGCCAAAACCGGTATGGATGGAAACCAGACCCCACGTGAAGAGGCGTTTTGCGCCTATACCATTTTGGATAACGTTTTGTTCGAGGTGGAAGACACGCATTCCGATGAGCGATTCCATCACCATCCGTTGGTCGATGGCGACCCCCACATCCGCTTCTATGCCGGCATCCCGTTGCGTTCTCCGACTGGCTACAATCTTGGATCGCTGTGTGTGATCGATCGGGTACCACGCAAACTCAACGAATTTCAGAAGAGTGCGTTGCAAACACTGAGTCAGCAAGTGATCAAATTGTTCGAGCTTCGACGCCGAAACCGCGAATTGAATGCGTTGCAAGACACACAAAGCCGGATGATGTCGATCATCGGACACGACCTTCGATCACCAATCGCATCCATCATGACCTTGCTCGAAATCTTGGATGAGTATGATATGTCGATGGAGGAACTGAAAAAAATCCTACCCGATATCCGAAAAAGCGCAGAATCGACTAGTGAATTGGTGATCAACCTGTTGGATTGGGCTCAATCTCAGATGGGCGGACTCAAACTCAACAAGTCGTCGTTACCCATCCGATACATTGTGCAATCGGTGATGGATAACAACAACCGCATCTTCGAACGCAAATCCAATACGGTTTTGAATCAGGTAAGCGAAGATCTGCATGTGACCGGTGACCGCCGAATGACCGAATTCATTTTCCGGAATCTGATCCTCAACGCGAACAAGTTCACATCGGGAGGAAACATCACCATCGGAGTTGAAGACGGCACGTTCCACGTCTCAGATACCGGTATGGGAATTCCGGAAGCGCGCATGGCCGACCTGTTCTCTTGGGATAACCGAAAGAGCACGCAAGGCACAAACGGTGAACGAGGTTCCGGTTTGGGACTGCCGATGTGCCAAGAATTCGTGACAGCGCATGGCGGACGAATCTGGATCGAATCCGTTGTTGGCGCCGGAACCACGATCCGATTCACCCTGTCATGATCCTGGCGATCCTCATACCGCTTATGCTTGCTTCCCCGCCATTGCAGACGCTGATCGATTCGCTTCCAACAAACATAAAGGTCGGCATCCGCGTCGAGAAACTTGATGGTACGGTGTTGTTCGCCCATCGTGATGATGTCATTGCTCCATCCGCCAGCGTCATCAAAATCCCGATTCTGGCGGTGATGTTGGAAGAGGCCCGTGCGGGTCGTTTCAATCTGGATGACATCGGTCTTGTGAAGAAAGAAGACATGGTGGGCGGAACCGGGATTCTTGAATCGCATCCATCCGACACATCCCTCACTTGGCGGAGATTGGCGGAACTGATGATCTCCGTGAGCTATAATTCAGCCACGAACGCGATCATCCGGGAGCTCGGAATGGACACCATCAACCGCTATT
>CAYPOI010000070.1:0-13963 GCA_964412365.1 uncultured Chitinophagales bacterium
ATACACTACTTCTCTTCCACAATCTTCCTCACATCCTCAAGCAGTTTTTTCGCATCATACACAATCCCATCTTTGATGGTATACTTCACGCCACCAATTCTCGTGGGTTCGTTGTTCTCATTCAGCACCAAAGCCCCGGTCCCATATAGCACTTTCAGGTTTTCGAGCGGGTTGGCTTCGACCAAAACCATATCCGCAAGTTTGCCGACTTCCACGCTTCCGATCTGATCGGCCATGCCTAAGGCTTCGGCGCCTTTGATGGTGGCCGCGGAAATCACTTCAAGGGGATGGAAGCCCGCTTCGCGAAGCAGTTCCAGCTCGCGGATGAACCCGAATCCATACAATTGGAAGATGAAGCCGGAATCGGAACCGGCAGCGACACGTCCGCCACGGTTTTTGTACTCGTTGACGAAGGTCATCCACAACACATAATTCTTTTTCCATTGCACTTCCTGCTCGGTGCCCCAGTTGAACCAATAGGACCCGTGCGCCCGACGGTTGGGCTGATAGAACTGCCATAGGGAGGGAAGGGTATAGTCGTCGTGCCACTCGGCACGCATGGCCCGCATGAGGTCGCGGTTGGCGTCGTAGATATTGAAGGTGGGATTGATGGTGAAATCCAGCCCGATAAGCTCGTCCATCACAGCATTCCATTTGTCGGAATAGGGCTCGGCCGCTTGCTCCCATAGTTTTCCGGCTTCTTCGAAACGATGCTGCTCGTTCATGTAATTGTAATCGAGCCGGTAATTCTGCACTTGTCCGTCTTTGAGCATGGCTTCGGGCAGACCGTACCAATGCTCCATGGTGGTGAGTCCGAGTCGGGCGGTGTTCAGCACATTCAAGCGAGCGACATTCAATTGGGCATGATGCGCGGCGGAGCGCAGGTTCCG
Source organism: uncultured Chitinophagales bacterium (assembly GCA_964412365.1). Classification (GTDB taxonomy): domain Bacteria; phylum Bacteroidota; class Rhodothermia; order Balneolales; family HLUCCA01; genus CAMTWZ01. The sequence continues at coordinate 891 of CAYPOI010000070.1, forward strand.
TTTCTTGGCTTCATCCAGCGCGGCTTCCATGATATCCGGACGCGCCCCGAAGAATTTGATGCCGTCCGCGCCGCTTCTGGAGATGTTATTCACCCATTCGCGGGCCATGGCGGGGGTGGAGATGGTTTGTCCGTAGCCCTGACCGAAATTCACATAGGCTTTGATTCGCGGTGCGGTGATCTTGTTCTCGGCGCTGAGTTGGCGATGGCGCAGTGTCCAGTCCATGCCATTTCCGGAGCCTGGATCTCGAACCGTTGAGATTCCATGTGCCATCCAAAGTTTGAACACATACTCGGGCGTGGTTCCTTGCGAGACGCCGCCGATATGGCCATGCATGTCCACGAAGCCAGGCAACAGATACATGTCCGTCGCGTCGATTTCACGGTCGCCGGGACGTGCTTCAGGACGTCGACCCGTTATCGGAACCCCCGGATAACCCACCGTCGCGATTTGTGTGATGCGGTTTCCTTCGATCACAACATCCACCGGACCTGTTGGCGGAGCGCCGGAGCCATCGATCAATATCGCAGCGCGGATGATCAAGCGCGGAAAGGGACCTTCGCCTTCGGAACGGGGCGGGGCGTCGGGCATCTGGGCCCTTAGGGGATGAAAAGATGAAGAGATAAAAAGATGAAGGGCTACCAGTAGCACCAAATTCATAAGCCAGGAAACTTTCATCCTTTCGTCCTTTAATCGTTTCATCCCTTCATCATTTTGTCTCTTCATCTTTTTTCATCCTTCTTCCCCAGCATCGCCACCCCCTTCACGAACGCATTGACCGCGGCTTCGATCACATCCGGGCTGGCGGCTTTCACGGTGATGGTTTGATCCAAGTAACCAAGCGTAAGAGTTGCCACCACGAGGGAATTCGTATCGGGGGACAGGATGTCGATCTGATGACCTTTCACATCCACCACCATCAGCTTATCGGATTCTTTCTTGATGGCGCCCAAAACGGCGTCCACCGGACCCACTCCATGGTTTGAGGATTTTACTTCCACGCCATTCACCGTGAGTGTGACTAAGGCATGAACAAGCCCGTTTTTGCGCATGTTCACGTCATAATCGTCCACAATCACCGGATAATCCAGATTATCGACCTCATTGAACACCAACGATTGCAGCACTTCAAGCTCGTTCGCCGAAAGTGTTTTTCCTTTCCGGTTGATGCGGTTCAGATAATCATGCAAGATTTTGTCTTGACGTGGGGCGAGCTTGAGATTCGCGATCAAGGTATCGCGCGACTTCCCGAACGAATCTTTTTGGATGGTGATGTAGCCCGATGCGATGAAATCCAGCACTTGGGTGAGATCCGCATCCAGCGCCGGTGACGGAAGCGCGTGTTTGGCCACCACATGGGCGTCTTTGAGTCCGGTACCCGTGAGCACCAACAGCACTTTTTTTCCGCGGTACCGCTCCGGATTGTTTTTGAGGCAGGCAAGCGGCAAGGCGCAGGCGGCTTCGGTATAATACCCTTCGGTTTGCGCCATTTCACGCAGGGAAACAAGGATTTCGGCTTCGGTGACGGTCATCGCGTCGCCACCCGTTATCTCGATGCCGCTTAAAACCTTATAGAAGTCGATCGGGTCGGATGCGGCTACGGCCGTCGCCATAGTGCTGACCGACTTCTTGATGATTTTTTCGCGCTTGAAGATGCCTTCAACGACAGGGGATGCATGTTCCGGCTGAACCGCATCCAGTTTGGGGATGCGGGTGATGAATCCTGCCGCCTTTGCTTCCTGAAATCCTTTATGGATGGCGGCGTAGTTCGTGCCGCATCCGACCGGAATCAAAACATGATCGAAATCCGTCCCGCCTTGTTCGATGGTTTCAAACGAGAAGGATTTTTGTCCTTCTTCACGGAAGACATAATCTCCAGCCAGATAGTAGTTTCCAGACTTGGCGAAGGCCTTGCATAAGTTTTCGCAAGCCGAAAAATCGCCTTTGATGCGCATGATGCTTGCGCCATAGATCGTGGCTTGCGCCAGTTTCGCCTCGGATGTGGTTTCGGGCACGAACACGAAGCAGGGCAGATTGTAATATCCAGCGAACATGGCCACAGATGCCGCCATGTTACCCGTAGACGCCAGGCAAATCGCATCGGCCTTCAGTTCCAATGCTTTGCGAACTTCCACAAAACTTCCCCGGTCTTTGAAGCAGCCGGATGGGTTTTGAAACTCCAATTTCGCCCAGATATCGGCACCATATCGCTCGGAAAGGGTGTCGAGGCGTTTGAGCTCGGTCGGACGTGTCCGTAACGGATCGGCCACTGTTTCACTCAGGGGGACATGATTTCCCGTGATGGGGGCTACATATTTTACCGTCAGCACGTTTCCGCAAGTGGTGCAGTAGGTGGAGGTTTCGCGCTCGTCGTTGAGCGCATCGCAGACAAAACAACGTAGCTCGTAATGCATATCAGTCGATCGGCAATAGGATGATTTCGTCGAAATCCAGGTCGATTTCGTCCAGGATCGGTATCGCCAGGGCTTGGATTTCCTCTTCGGTGAAGGCTTCGAGTCCTTTCAGCGACACATACAAGGTATCGGTCGTTTCTTGTATGAAATGGCGGTACTCGGCGGCTTTGAACGCTCCGGCCAGATTCTCGACCAATTTTTTCACATCTTCATCAAATCGATCCAGATCATCGGGTGTCATGGCGCGGCTCCTTATTGTACCTTTGGATTATGAAAGCAAATGTACAACTCTTGCACGAGATTGCGACCAAACCCGTGCGCACCATCGTCGGACTCATGTCCGGAACCTCCATTGATGGGCTTGATATTGCGTTATGTCGATTTACCGGGACAGGAATTGAATCGGGTGCTCAAGTGCTCAAGTACTCAAGTGTGCCTTACACAACTCACGATGCGGCATATATCAGACAGTTTGCGACACAAGAATCTGTTCGTGTTGAGGACTTAGCCATCGCCAATGCCTGGTTGGCCCGTTTACATGCGCGGATGATCAATGACACACTGGCTTCTTGGAAGATTGACAAGAAGGATGTGGACTTGATCGCGAGTCATGGGCAGACCATCCGTCACGCGCCCAAACGCATCCACAATCAAGCGGACATGCCGAACGCGACCTTGCAAATCGGGGATGGGGACCATCTCGCCGCGCTTACCGGCATCCTCACCATTCATGATTTCCGGCAGAAACATGTGGCGCAGGGCGGGGAAGGTGCTCCACTGGCCGGATATGGGGATGATTTGTTGTATCGAAGCACGACCGAATCCCGCATCCTGCTGAACATCGGCGGTATAGGTAACATCACCTGGCTGCCCACCGAGCGAACGGCCGACATTCTGACATTTGATACCGGTCCGGGAAATACCCTGATTGATGCGATTTGCAGGAAGCATTTCGACCGGAAATGGGATGAGGGTGGAGAGATCGCATTGACAGGTGCGATTGATGAAAACCTGCTATCCGTTTTGATGCAAGATCCTTACTTCGCTGCGAAACCTCCGAAGACCACGGGTCCGGAGTATTTTAGTCTGGATACGATTGCAGACCGGATTCCCAAGAACATCCATCCCAAAGATCTTCTGGCAACCTTGACCGCCTTCACGGCCGATTCCATCGCCCATGCCATAAAAACCTATACTGCGGCGGATGATTCTACGGTGTTGTATGGAAGCGGAGGCGGCATCCATAACCAAGCGTTGATGTCGAGGTTGGCGAAGACATTACATCCCATGAAGATCGCCCGGTTCGAAGATATCGGAGGGAACCCCGATGCGAAAGAAGCGCTGCTGTTCGCCGCCTTGGCGAATGAGCAGGTGGCGGGTGATTTCTTATCGCTCGGTAAAATCTCGTTCCCCTGAATCCTTTTTTGTAGCTTGACCCAGCACCAATCATTCTCATTCATCCTCAGAACCCATGGCTATTCAAGACGATTCTTCGTTTCAAATACCTCCAGAAATCCAGCAGCTTCGCAAATATGTGAACCTGATCATCGCCGGATTCATCGGAGTCATTCTCTTATTCACAACCATCTATACCGTTGGTCCCGAAGAAGTTGGCGTTATTGTTCGGTTTGGAAAATATGATCGCACCGTTACTCCTGGTTTAAATTTCAAAATTCCGTTCTGGGTCGAAAAGGTGTATAAGATTCCGGTTGAGCGCCAACTCAAGCAAGAGTTCGGATTTCGCACGACCAGCATCGGCGAACGCACCACGTATTCAAAAGCGGATTTCGGGGATGAATCGTTGATGTTGACCGGCGATTTGAACCTGGCCGATGTGGAATGGGTGGTTCAATACCGCATCAGCGACCCGTACAAGTATTTGTTCAAGGTCCGAAATGCCGAGAAAACCTTACGTGATATGTCGGAATCCGTGGTTCGGATGGTGGTGGGCGACCGCACCGTGAACGAAGTGTTGACTGTCGGACGGATGGAAATCGCACTGAGTGTGGAGCAAGCGCTTCAGGAGTTGTGCAACGAGTATGAGAACGGAATCAAGATCGATCAGGTGGTGCTTCAAGATGTGAATCCACCGGAACCGGTCAAACAATCGTTCAACGCGGTGAACGAGGCGCAACAACAGCGCGAAACCCTCATCAACCAAGGTCAATCGGAGTACAACCGCGTGATTCCTCGGACCAGGGGTGAGGCGCAGCAGATTCTGCAGCAAGCCGAGGCCTATTCACTGACCCGTGTGAACTTGGCTCGAGGCGAAGCTCAACGCTTCAATGCCTTGTACACCGAGTATGCGAAAGCACCGGAAGTGACCAAACAACGCATTTATCTCGAAACCATGGCGGAAATCATGCCGCGCATCAAAGACAAAGTGATTGTGGATGAAAAGGGAGCCAATCTGCTGCCCTTGCTCAATCTGAATTCCCGTGGAGGCAACTGATATGAGCATCAAATCCATCCTTTTTGGCGTCGTTTCCGTTCTGTTATTCATTTTGGTCCTCGACGGTGTGTTCATCATCCGCGAGACCGAGCAAGTGATCATCACCCAATTCGGGAAGCCGATCGGCGCACCTCGCACCTCGCCCGGACTCAGTTTCAAGATCCCCTTCATCCACAAAGCCAGCTTCTTCGACAAACGCTATTTGGAATGGGATGGGGATGCGAATCAGATCCCGACGAAAGACAAGAAATTCATCTTCGTGGATTCCTATGCCCGTTGGGAAATCACCGATCCGCTGCAGTTTTTCGTGCGTTTGCGCGATGAACGTGGCGCGAAATCCCGCTTGGATGACATCCTGGATGGGGAAACCCGAAATGCGGTGGCCAGTCATGATCTACTGGAATTGGTGCGCTCCACCAACCGCGAGCCGGAGCTGACCGAAGAATACTTGGAAGATCTTGAAGTGTTGGAACGCATCAACGTGGGTCGCGAAGCGATTGAAGACTTGGTGTTGAAACGGGCCAACGAGCGCACGGGCGATTTAGGAATCCGCATTCTGGATTTTCGAATGAAACGCATGAATTATGTGAATGAAGTGCGCCAGCGGGTGTATGAGCGGATGATTTCGGAGCGGAATCAGATCGCCGAATTGTTCAGGTCCGAGGGACAAGGCGAAGCCCGAGTGATCGAAGGGAACAAGGAGCGTGAATTGGCGGCGATTCAATCGGAGGCGCAGCGTCAGGCGGAAGAAATCCGTGGTCGAGCCGATGCGCAAGCCACAGCGATCTATGCCGCGGCATACAACCGATCGTCGCAGACTCGAGAATTGTATTCCTTCCTCAAATCCTTGGAAACCTTGCAAAAATCACTGGATAGCACGTCTACTGTCGTGCTGAGCACAGACAGCGAGGTCTTCAAATACCTCCGCCGGCCCTAAGCATCATCTTGAGTTAACATCTCAAGTCTATTTTTCTGCGTCTTTCATCCAGCATCCAGCATCGAGCATATAGCTTCTAAAAAATGATTTCCAGAAAAGACTTCCTCAAAACCGGCGCCCTATTGGGTGGTGCGGCACTCACAACCATCGGCATGCGTCCGGCTGCGAATGTGGTGAAGGCCTCATCCGGCAAGGCAAAAAACGTGATTTTCTTGATTAGCGATGGGATGAGCACCGGAACCATGACCATGGCCGACATCCTCACGCGTCAGAATCATTCTCGTCCGAGTCACTGGATTCACACCTATGAAACCGGTCTCACCAAGCGCTCCTTGATGGATATGTCGTCGCTGAACTCGGTTGTGACCGATTCCGCCGCGGCCGCCTCGAGCTGGGGATGTGGTAAACGGATTGTGAATGGCGCGGTGAATATGGGTCCGAACGGCGAAGAATACATGCCCATCTTGCCGATCTTCAAAGCGGCAGGCAAAGCCACCGGACTCGTGACCACCGCCCGCCTCACGCATGCCACACCAGCCGGATTCATCGCCAATGTGCGGGCTCGTGGGATGGAAGACGAGATCGCGGTTCAAATGCTGGAGCGTGGTGCGGATGTGTTTTTAGGCGGCGGGATGCGGTTTTTTGCGGCAGATCGTCGCCGAGACGGACGCGATGTGTTCGGTGAGTTTTCCAAATCGGGATATCACGCCGTCAAAACCAAACCGGAACTGATGGCGATTGGTGCAGATGGCAAACCGGTGATCGGGCTCTTTCACGACCAACATCTGCCATACACGGTCGATCACATGCACATCGATGAATACAAGCGCAACGTGCCAACCCTTGCTGAAATGACATCCATCGCGCTGGACCGCCTGAATGCCAAGCCCAACGGATTCATCCTTCAGGTGGAAGGAAGCCGGATCGACCATGCGGCCCATGGAAACTGCGCATCCGGATTGGTCTTCGACCAGATGGCGTTTGACGACGCGGTTGGAGTGGCACTCAAATTCGCCGAGAATCGTGACGACACCTTGGTGATCATCACCAGCGACCATGGAAACGCGAATCCCGGTCTGAACGCCGAAGGTCGTAACTACGGCGATTCGTTGGACAATCTGCTTAAGCTCAACAAAATCACGCGAAGCAACGAATGGATGCGCGATCAATGGTCCAAAGACATCAGCGTGTCGGATCTGCGTGATCAATTCGCCCAATGGAGCACATTTGACATCAAGGCCGAGCACGCCGCCATCCTTCATGCGGCCATGAATGGCGAGAATCGGGCGATTTACAGCAAAATGGGATCACCAAGTGGGGTTATGGGACAAATCATCGCCACATTCACGGGAATCAATTTTATTGGCGATTCGCACACGGCGGATCACGTGGAATTAGCATCGGTCGGACCCGGAAGCGAAGCCATCGGCGGATTCGTCAAGAACACCGATTTGTTCGACGTCATGCTCGAAGCGACGGGCGTACAAAAGCCGTAATTCAGCTAATAGTCGGTCCCGAAGGGGTTTGGCGCGTTCAGCGAAAGAAAGCTGCTCGCGCCTGTATTGCTGCTGACCAAGAGGCGTTTCGATCGTGATGGGCTGTAACCCGAACGGGCTCATGTCATACGGACTGGCACGCATATCCACCACACGGATGTCATATGCCAATGCGAAGCAATCCGTGATCAACGCATCGCTCACCCAAGGGTGGAAGGTGTAGGCCCATTTGTACAGATCCATGTTCACATGCAGGCAACCGCCTTGCTCGAGCATGTCCCGGTTTTCGGAATGGGGTTGGATGCGGTTTAGCGGCCGGGCCTCGGGCGTGAAGAATCGAAACGCGTCGAAGTGGGAGCAACGGATGGTGGATGTGGCCACAAAGGCTTCCATTTCGTCCTTAGACAGACGTAAGGGCAGATAGGGGTGTCGTACGTCGTCTTCGCGGTAGACCATCGCCCATTCGTGCAAGCCGTCGCATCCGATGGAGATGGGGCGGTCGCGGATGGATTCGATCAGAGTGATGACCCACATCAAGCCGTTTCGTCTGGATTCGGGAAAGGTGGACGCCGATGCTGCAGAACTTCCCTTAAAGCAACGAATCAACTTGGCCGGACTGAACCGGTAGTATTCGAACAGAAAATCGAAGATGGGATCGTTCTGTTGATGGGAACGGTTCATTACGTACGCATTCAAGCGTCGCGTCCAGTTCGTTATCACATCAGAATTGGTCAACATATCCGCAAGGTACGGAAAGCCATGCCCCGTATCTTTGTTCAAAACCCTATGATTACCCCAAAATTGCTAGAAAACGCCCTCAGTTACGACTCGTACCGGGCGTTGATCGACTCCCTGTTGGCCGAGGGAAAAACAACCGGCCCGAACCAAACCGAAAAGCTGACCGAGTACACGAAAATGAACGTGCATCGGATGTCGCGCTTGGACACCCATTTCGAGTTCATTCCGGAATTGGCCGCTGCTCTGAAAACCGCGAAGCCACAAACGTGGCTTGTGATCACCGAAGCATGGTGCGGCGATGCGGCGAACATTGTTCCGGTGTTCAATCACATCGAAAAGGCGAATCCGACGATCAAGGTTCGTTATATCCTGCGCGATGATCATCTCGACATCATGGATGCGTATTTGACCAATGGCGGTCGATCCATCCCGAAAGTGGTGGTATTGGATGCGAATCTGAGGGAGATTGGTACGTGGGGACCGCGTCCGGCCGAAGGCCAGGATCTTATGAACGAGATGAAAGCCCAAGACCTGCCCTACAAGGAAAAATCCGAGAAGCTGCAGTTGTGGTATGCCCGCAACCGCACGAAAGCCATTCAGATGGAATTGGCAGCGCTTATCGGATGATGGTCATCATCTTGGCGTTGCGATAGCTGGCGCCGTTTCCGGTTGGTTTGGTGATGATTTCATAGACGTAGATGCCACTGGCCAAGCCTCTGGCGTCGAAATCGATGGAATACACACCTCTGGATTGCGTTTCGTTCACGAGCGTCTGCACCAGGCGTCCCGTCATGTCATATACCTTGAGCGACACATCAGAGCCCGCCACGAGCGTGTATTCGATCCGTGTCGTGGGATTGAAGGGATTCGGAACGTTCTGTGTCAATGCGAACCGATTTTCGACCACCTCCACCTCGAAAGTTTCATAGCTAGTGAACCCGGCGAAGTTGGTCGCCCGAACGCTGTATGTGCCAGAATCCTCACGTTGCATGTTCGGCAGGCGTAGGGTATTTGTGTTCTGTCCGGCAATCATTCCTCCTCTTTTGCGCCACTGGAAGATGGGCTCGGGCGTGCCTGTAGACGAAACGCTGACCACCAATTCTTGACCAGTCAGGATCCGGATCGATTCAACAGGGAGGTTACTAAGAAGTGGAGTAACCAATGGTCCTGTGTATTCCGAGAAAATGGTCGCTGAAACCAGCTGATTGTTGCGAGAGCCCCATGCGCCCCAGGTGGTGACATTGCTATCGTCGACGCGCTTGATAAGGGTTCGGATCGGATAGTAGTTTTTGTCGGACGTGTTGGTCGATCCTGCATCCAGCAGAAATTCGAGTCGAGCGTCGCTTGAATGGTTCACCACTTCCCATTGGATGAAATAATTCGTGTTTCCGGACACGAGCCAGTTTTGGTTGCGGACATCCACCGTATTGAATCCGGTTCCGATGTCAGCGAAATCCACATCCGTACTGAAGAGTACCGCGCCCGGCAGGTAGCGAGGCGTGTTGTCGGCTTCCGGAGACCCAAGTACGGCCGACATCAACGATACCCGCAAGGTTCCGCTTCCTTTCATAGATGTGGCCCCACCATTGATCATGAAACTGAGCTGCTGCAATTGTCCGTCATAGGTAGGGTCGATTCGAACGGCATACCCTTTGAAAAAACGTCGAGTCGGCTGTTCCGGGATGGTGGCATCCCCGGGAAGCTCTGCGAAAAATTGAGAGTTTCCAGCATAATCGAGCTCTTCCGTGATGAAGGGCAGTGGGCTCCAGTTGGCTAATAGTGCGAAGCTGGACGACATGGTTGAGGTATTCACCGCAACCAGGGTCACATACTCGTAATCACCTGTGATGGAATGGTCCCCTGGTAGAACATCTTGCAACTGCAAAGATCCATTGATGGGTTGAAGGATGAGCTTGTACCTGTGGGTGGACGATCCAGCAATGAATAATTCAGGATTCCTTACCCCGGTCATCTTAAGGTAGACGGCTCCACCAAATTGGAGAGTATGTTGCGTACCGATATCGAGCATCACCGAACTGTAATTTTCTGTCGGATTCACGACCGATACGTTTCGACGTTGTACCGATGTGTAGCCGAATTTTCCCCCATCCATCATGGAATCGTTCACCCAGTTGGCCACATGAAAATCCGTGATGGCATCGGCGAATGTGACGCCCGTGCCGGATAGAACGGAGTTATATGCTTGAACGCCATTGCTTCCATTGTTTGATAGAGCTCCGATGCGAGCGCGGCCAAACCGGTCTCCCAAATAATTATGAAACAATCCGGCACGGGCATAATCGAACAACACATCACTTCCTCCGCGCCAGGTGAACAGATCGATGTTCACATTGGTCGGACTATTGAGGTAGGCGGTGCTCCGGGTCGGGTAGCCATTGAGAACCGACGCCCATTCCGATTGCCCTTCATTCTGATACGTATTCAGACTGCCTGCATTCGCGTGCACCAGATGTTGATCCTCATGAGCCACCGTGTTGAGGATGCCGCCCAGATTCACGGTTCCGTTGTCTCGATAAACGGCCGGATTCGAGTTGATATGGATGATGTCTGCGAAATTGCTGTTCGCATTGCTGGAACTGAGGTTCACGGGTGAGAAATAACCCGCCACGTACGATCCGGTTGGAATATCGCCGGAGTAGAACCGATAGACGAGCAGATGTACCACACCGGTGTCATCCACATCCGGACGCGCACCAAAGACGCTTTCATTGTTTTCGATGATGCCTTTGGATGGATCGAACGATTGGGCCGGAGTCGATACCTCCAGAGCCGACGCCATATCGTCCACTTTCTGCTGCGATACCTTATTCGGATCGAATTCGCTGGTCTGAACCCAGATGTTCACCTTGCTACCCATGTGTCGAAGCACGAAATCATAGGTCACGTTGTTCTGTCCGCCCGTGAAATTGAGCACTTTGAAACTGCGCGTTGTTCCAACCGAGAGGGTCTGCATATCCTCTGTGCCTTTACGACGCACATCCGGCCGTCCGTCTTCCACCCATTGACGGTATTCTCGGAGCGCTTGTTTGCCTTCTTCCGATTCCAGCAGATGAACCGTGAAACAGGCATCGGTATGGACATGTCCGGAAGGGGAGTCTTTGCCGAATCCAAGGGGTGTCGGGATCTCCTGGGCGAGCACCGAAGCCGACCCAAAAAGAAGGAAAGAGAGTAGGATAGGGGTACGTTTCATGACATATAATCTAACGAGGTTTGAGTAATTTCAGGACATGTTCCGAGACGCCTTTTACCGTCATATCGCCCAGACATCGGATTTTCCGATCGGATTGGATATCAGTCATGCCTCGGGACCCTACCTTCATACCACCGACGGACGCCAGTATATCGACTTCATCAGCGGCATCGCCGTATCGTCATTGGGCCATGCCCATCCGGAAGTGGTTGAGGCCGTTCAAGTTCAGGCCGCCGCCCATATGCATGTGATGGTCTATGGCGAATTCATCCAAAAACCGCAATCCCGTTTCGCCGCGCTCTTGGCCGCGCAACTGCCCGCATCCCTTCAGCGCATTTATTTCACGAACAGCGGAACCGAAGCCAACGAAGGTGCGCTCAAATTGGCGAAAAAAGCGACCGGTCGGCAGCGGATGGTGGCGTTCAAGAACTCCTACCACGGCGACAGCCATGGATCGTTGAGCGTGACCGGACGGGATGTCTACCGCGATCCGTTTCTTCCGTTATTGCCGGATGTTCATTTCGGGGAGTTCAATTCGGATGAAGCCCTCGATCTCATCACCAACCAGACCGCATGTGTCATCCTCGAACCCATTCAAGGGGAAGGGGGAATCGTGGTGGGACGCGCGGACTGGCTTCGTGCTGTGCGCAAAAAATGCACCGAAACGGGAGCAATCCTCATTTTTGATGAAATCCAAAGCGGGTTTGGTCGCACAGGTAACCTATTTGCCTTCATGCATGATGGCATCGTACCGGACATCCTCACCATGGCCAAAGCCATGGGCGGAGGCATGCCATTAGGGGGATTTGCGGCTTCTGATGAATTATTTGCCGCGTTTCGTGACAGCCCGCCGCTGAATCATGTCACCACCTTCGGCGGACATCCCGTTTCTTGCGCCGCCGCACACGCGTCATTGAATGTTCTGTTGAGGGATGGATGGATGAAGCGCGCCGCCCACATCGAGACGCGAGTGAAACAGGAATTGAAGGGAGAAGGTGTGGTGGATGTTCGAGGTCGTGGTGCCATGCTCGGCCTCCAACTGCATTCCTATGAGCAAACCAAAGCCGTTGTCGAGTCCTGCTTCGAACAAGGCATCCTCCTGGGCTGGACCTTGCATTCGAACACACTCATCCGCCTTGCGCCTCCGTTGACGATACCGGATGAGGTGCTGGATGGGGTACTTGGTGTACTTGGGGAAGCTGTTTCTCGTTAGTCGTTTGTGGTGCGGAGTGCGAAGCGCGACGTGCGACGTGCGATGTAAGACTCATTAAACGATTCATCATTTTGAACGAAGACTCTGACTTCGCACATCGCGCTTCGCGCATTTAACTAGTATGCCCAAACACGGAACGTCTACCAATCTCGCGAACCGCTTCACAGACTCAGGCTGGGAGTATGACGACGAGGTTCCGCCGGAGGAGAGGGCCGATCCGAAGGTGTCGGTGATTCCGGACGCGTCGAAAACGATCATCAGCAAGAATGATTCTCCCGATATCCCGTTCGATGTGTCGATCAATCCTTACCGCGGATGCGAGCATGGATGCGTGTATTGCTATGCGCGTCCGACCCACGAATTCTTAGGGTATTCTGCTGGATTGGATTTCGAAACGAAGATTTTGGTCAAGAAAGATGCTGCAGCGTTGTTGAGAGCGGAACTATCGAAACCCTCATGGAAGCCGGCACGGATCCAGCTCAGTGGGGTCACCGATCCCTATCAGCCGTTGGAGCGGAAGTTGAGAGTGACTCGATCCATCCTGGAAGTCTTGGCCGAAGCTCGACATCCGGTGTCCATCATCACGAAAAATCATTTGGTCACGCGCGACAT